>NZ_JBJQLJ010000001.1:0-83092 GCF_046486385.1 Escherichia sp. WS33
GGTGCTTTTGCCGTTACGCACCACCCCGTCAGTAGCTGAACAGGAGGGACAGCTGATAGAAACAGAAGCCACTGGAGCACCTCAAAAACACCATCATACACTAAATCAGTAAGTTGGCAGCATCACCGACGTCACCTTTTCAGGAACCCCCGACGGAGTGCAGAGCGAAATGCTGTCCATTGAAAGTGGTATGGATGCAGCCAGCGGGCTGGCAATTGCGATTCTGGATGATGCGAAGATATTGATTCCGCTTAACCAGGCGAGTAAAGACTACAGCCTACACAGCGGTAAGGTGCCATTAACTTTTTATGCGCAATTACGACCTGTCAATAGTGATGTGCAGTCGGGTAAAGTGAATGCCAGCGCGACATTTGTACTTCATTATGACTAATACGTGGAACAGATTGGCGCTCTTGATTTTTGCCGTTTTATCGCTGCTGGTGGCGGGTGAATTGCAGGCAGGAGTGGTGGTCGGCGGAACGCGATTTATCTTTCCGGCAGACAAAGAATCGATAGCTATTTTACTGACTAATACCAGTCAGGAATCCTGGCTTATTAACAGTAAAATCAATCGCCCAACGCGTTGGGCCGGGGGGGAAGTGTCGACAGTGCCAGCACCATTACTGGCCGCTCCACCGCTTATTCTCCTGAAGCCCGGTACTACGGGCACGTTGCGCTTGCTGAGAACGGAAAGCGACATCTTGCCAGTGGATCGCGAAACGCTATTTGAGTTAAGCATTGCCAGCGTGCCATCCGGCAAAGTTGAAAATCAGAGCGTAAAAGTGGCGATGCGCTCGGTATTTAAACTGTTCTGGCGACCCGAAGGTTTGCCGGGCGACCCGCTGGAAGCTTATCAACAATTACGCTGGACACGGAATTCGCAGGGTGTGCAACTCACTAACCCAACGCCTTACTACATTAACCTGATTCAGGTGAGCGTAAATGGTAAAGCGTTAAGTAATGCGGGAGTTGTGCCACCTAAAAGCCAGCGTCAGACAAGCTGGTGTCAGGCAATCGCACCGTGTCATGTCGCCTGGCGGGCGATAAATGATTACGGCGGGTTGAGTGCAAAGAAGGAGCAAAATCTGCCCTGAAACAGGTTCGGAAAACGTTTGCGTTTTTTTTGCCGCAGGTCAATTCCCTTTTGGTCCGAACTCGCACATAATACGCCCCCGGTTTGCACACCGGGAATCCAGGAGAGTTCATGTACTACCCCTTCGTTCGTAAAGCCCTTTTCCAGCTCGATCCAGAGCGCGCTCATGAGTTTACTTTTCAGCAATTACGCCGTATTACAGGAACGCCGTTTGAAGCACTGGTGCGGCAGAAAGTGCCTGCGAAACCTGTTAACTGCATGGGCCTGACGTTTAAAAATCCGCTTGGTCTGGCAGCCGGTCTTGATAAAGACGGGGAGTGCATCGATGCCCTTGGTGCAATGGGGTTTGGCTCGATTGAGATCGGCACTGTAACGCCGCGTCCACAACCTGGAAATGACAAGCCGCGTCTTTTCCGCCTGGTTGATGCCGAAGGTCTGATCAATCGAATGGGCTTTAACAATCTCGGGGTGGATAATCTTATTGAGAATGTAAAAAAAGCCCATTATGACGGCGTCCTGGGTATTAACATCGGCAAAAATAAAGATACGCCGGTGGAGCAGGGCAAAGATGACTACCTGATTTGTATGGATAAAATTTATCCTTATGCTGGTTATATCGCCATCAATATTTCCTCGCCGAATACACCGGGATTACGCACTCTGCAATATGGTGAAGCGCTGGATGACTTATTAATCGCGATCAAAAATAAACAAAACGATCTGCAAAAAATCCATCAAAAATATGTGCCGATCGCAGTGAAGATCGCGCCGGATCTTTCTGAAGAAGAATTGATCCAGGTTGCTGACAGCTTAGTTCGCCATAATATTGATGGCGTTATTGCAACCAATACCACACTCGATCGTTCTCTGGTTCAGGGAATGAAAAATTGCGATCAAACCGGTGGCTTAAGTGGTCGTCCGCTTCAGTTAAAAAGCACAGAAATTATTCGCCGCTTGTCACAGGAATTAAACGGTCGCTTACCGATCATCGGTGTTGGAGGCATCGATTCGGTTATCGCTGCGCGTGAAAAGATTGCTGCGGGTGCAACGCTGGTGCAAATTTATTCGGGATTTATTTTCAAAGGACCGCCTTTGATTAAAGAAATCGTTAGCAATATCTGATTAATTTCTCCTTTTTAACGTTATGAGACAACCGGGGCTTTATTTCCAGCCCTGGTTGTTTTATATTCCTTACCTGTTGCTTATTTATACATTTTAGTCTTTTCTTATTTAGGGCAATAAACGAAGCGGCAAAGGACAATGTTGCGCAGAATGATTTAGGTGGGAGAATCCGCATGCGAATTAAACCTGACGATAACTGGCGCTGGTATTATGATGAAGAGCACGATCGAATGATGCTCGATTTAGCCAATGGTATGTTATTTCGCTCGCGTTTTGCTCGTAAAATGCTCACACCAGATGCCTTTAATCCCTCCGGTTTTTGTGTTGATGATGCAGCACTCTATTTTTCTTTTGAAGAAAAATGCCGTGATCTGCCGTTATCCAAAGAACAAAAAGCCGAACTGGTGCTGAATGCACTGGTAGCAATTCGTTATCTCAAACCGCAAATGCCGAAAAGCTGGCATTTTGTCTCCCATGGTGAAATGTGGGTGCCCATGCAGGGCGATGCGGCCTGCGTTTGGTTGAGCGACACTAACGAGCAAGTGAATTTACTGGTCGTTGAATCTGGCGAGAATGCCGCGCTATGTCTGCTGGCGCAACCCTGCGTTGTTATTGCGGGTCGCGCGATGCAGTTGGGCGACGCCATTAAAATCATGAACGACAGGCTGAAACCGCAGGTTAATGTTGACAGCTTCAGCCTTGAACAGGCAGTCTAACGCGTCAGCTTAAGGGCAGTCTTCGGTACACAGCTACAGCAAAGAATGGTGCCATCATCGCCCATTGCTGATTTTTTCAGCGGCGTGACTTCGCCTTCTAAAAGCTGAACACGGCAACTTCCACAAATGCCCGCGCGGCAAGAATAAGGGATACGAATTCCCTGATTTTCTAATTGCTCCAGCAACACTTGTTGGTTATTTCCACGAAATGCCTGTCCCTGCCAGTCAATATCTACATTGGCGTCCGGTTGTTGCGTGATGTTGGCGGTATCATCAGCGGCAGCTGCGCCGTAAATTTTTGCCGGAGCCGTTGCCAGAATTTCCACCTCATCGCCAACGCGAATCACGCCGCTATTACGGGCAATTAAATTCTGACCAAAATCGACATCGCCGTTATCCTGGGCAGTGCGGAAAGATTGCAATGTTTTTAATGGTTCGCCTGCCGGATGTTTTTGCCCTTTTTCTGGGCTGACGGTGGTGAAAATACAGCGGCTACAAGGTTTAACCACATCAAACACCACATCACCAATGCGAATCACTTTCCAGCGATCTTCTTCCCAGGCTGACGCGCCGGAAACCACCAGATTGGGGCGGAATTGCTCCATTTTTACACTGGCCGGACAACGTTGTTGGAGATCACGTAACGAGGCTTCGTTAGCAAGAAGGTAAGGATAGCCATCAGCAAATGACAGGGGGACAGTGTTGTGGCGTTTCACGCGCCGGGTCATTTGTGGCCCCACCCAGCGTAATTGCACTTCGCGGGAGAAAAATCCACTTAACCATTTGTTGATCGCGTCTGGCGCAATTCGCGCGGTAAAATGTGTGCCCCAAACTTCGGTTGGTGCGTCTTGTGTGGCGAAATCAGCAAAACGGACATATGCGCTACTGCCATCTGGTGCGGTGAGATGCAAGCCATCATGCACAGGTGAAGGAGTAAACCGTACCATCTGGGGAAACTGGCGAGCGGTAATAAACGTACCATCAGGTTCCGTAATCATAAAGATGCGATCGAAGGCCAGACCACTGTCATCTGCCAGAGCATGTGTAAGACCAATGCCGCGCATCGATTTAACAGGATGAATAAAAAGCCGGGTTAATGTCGCCACGGTGCGGTCCTCAAATGAAAATAAGCCCTCAACTTTATGACATGACGCGCTTATTAGCTATAATGCGCAACAATTTTCTTAGCGCCTGTCCCATTAGGCTATTTTATTTGTCAGTTTGGCCCTGGGTTGTGCTCGAAATCCTCACGTACTTGTGTACGCTCCGGTTTCTCCGCGCTGTCCATGTTCAGACTGACTGCAACAATTACGCCTACTGCGGTAGGCTCTTAGAGTAAAAGTGACGATATGAATTCTCTGTTTGCCAGTACGGCCCGTGGGCTGGAAGAGCTGTTAAAAACTGAACTGGAAAACCTGGGGGCCGTTGAATGCCAGGTGGTTCAGGGTGGGGTCCATTTCAAGGGCGACACACGGCTTGTTTACCAGAGCCTGATGTGGAGCCGCCTGGCCTCGCGTATTATGTTGCCGCTGGGCGAGTGTAAGGTTTACAGCGATTTAGACCTCTATCTCGGTGTTCAGGCGATCAACTGGACAGAGATGTTTAATCCTGGCGCGACCTTCGCTGTCCACTTCAGTGGTTTGAATGACACCATCCGCAACAGTCAGTACGGCGCGATGAAAGTGAAAGACGCGATCGTCGATGCTTTCACGCGGAAAAATCTGCCGCGTCCAAATGTTGATCGCGATGCGCCGGATATCCGCGTTAACGTCTGGCTGCATAAAGAAACCGCCAGTATCGCTCTTGATCTGAGTGGTGATGGTTTACATCTGCGTGGCTATCGCGATCGTGCTGGTATTGCGCCGATCAAAGAAACCCTGGCAGCCGCTATTGTGATGCGATCCGGCTGGCAGCCAGGAACACCGCTGCTCGATCCGATGTGTGGTTCCGGTACGTTGCTGATTGAAGCGGCGATGCTGGCGACCGATCGCGCACCAGGCTTGCACCGTGGGCGTTGGGGCTTTAGCGGCTGGGCGCAGCATGATGAAGCTATCTGGCAGGAAGTGAAAGCGGAAGCGCAAACTCGTGCCCGTAAAGGCCTGGCTGAGTATAGCTCTCATTTTTACGGTTCGGACAGCGACGCACGGGTGATTCAACGTGCGCGCACTAACGCCCGTCTTGCGGGGATTGGTGAACTGATCACCTTTGAGGTGAAAGATGTCGCGCAACTGACCAATCCGCTGCCGAAAGGGCCGTACGGCACAGTGTTGAGCAACCCGCCATACGGGGAACGTCTGGACAGCGAACCGGCGCTGATTGCGCTGCATAGCCTGCTGGGTCGGATCATGAAAAACCAGTTTGGTGGCTGGAATCTCTCTTTGTTTAGTGCCTCGCCGGATCTGCTAAGCTGCTTGCAGCTGCGTGCAGACAAACAGTACAAGGCGAAAAACGGCCCGCTGGACTGCGTACAGAAAAATTACCACGTTGCCGAAAGCACTCCAGACAGCAAACCGGCGATGGTAGCGGAAGACTACGCCAACCGCCTGCGTAAGAACCTCAAAAAATTCGAGAAGTGGGCTCGTCAGGAAGGAATTGAATGTTACCGCCTGTATGACGCCGATCTGCCGGAATATAACGTTGCCGTTGACCGTTATGCCGACTGGGTGGTGGTGCAGGAGTATGCACCGCCAAAAACTATTGATGCTCACAAAGCGCGTCAGCGTCTGTTCGATATTATCGCTGCAACCATTTCGGTACTGGGGATTGCGCCAAACAAACTGGTGCTGAAAACCCGTGAACGTCAGAAGGGCAAAAATCAGTACCAGAAACTGGGCGAGAAGGGCGAGTTTCTGGAAGTTACCGAATATAACGCTCACTTGTGGGTGAATCTGACGGATTACCTCGATACCGGTCTGTTCCTCGATCACCGTATCGCCCGTCGTATGCTCGGCCAGATGAGCAAAGGCAAAGATTTCCTCAACCTGTTCTCTTATACCGGCAGCGCCACCGTGCATGCGGGATTAGGCGGTGCACGCAGCACCACCACCGTGGATATGTCGCGTACTTATCTGGAGTGGGCAGAACGCAACCTGCGTCTGAATGGCCTAACCGGGCGTGCGCATCGCCTGATTCAGGCCGATTGCCTGGCGTGGCTGCGTGAGGCAAATGAACAGTTCGATCTGATCTTTATCGATCCGCCAACCTTCTCTAACTCAAAACGAATGGAAGATGCGTTTGATGTTCAGCGCGATCATCTGGCGCTGATGAAAGATTTGAAACGTCTGCTGCGTGCAGGTGGGACGATCATGTTCTCGAACAACAAACGTGGCTTCCGTATGGATCTCGACGGGCTGGCAAAACTGGGACTGAAAGCACAAGAAATTACGCAAAAAACGCTCTCCCAGGATTTCGCCCGTAACCGCCAGATCCACAACTGCTGGCTGATTACCGCAGCCTGAAAGGAATAGTAATGTCATTAATCAGTATGCATGGTGCATGGCTGTCGTTCAGCGACGCGCCGCTTCTCGATAACGCAGAACTGCATATCGAAGATAACGAACGTGTTTGTCTGGTAGGCCGTAACGGCGCGGGCAAATCGACGTTAATGAAGATCCTCAACCGTGAACAGGGGCTGGATGACGGGCGCATTATTTACGAGCAAGATTTGATCGTGGCTCGTCTGCAACAGGATCCGCCGCGTAACGTTGAGGGCAGCGTTTATGATTTCGTTGCCGAAGGCATTGAAGAACAAGCGGAATACCTGAAACGCTATCACGATATTTCGCGCCTGGTGATGAACGACCCGAGCGAGAAAAATCTCAACGAACTGGCGAAGGTTCAGGAACAGCTGGATCACCACAACCTGTGGCAGCTGGAAAACCGCATCAACGAAGTGCTGGCGCAACTGGGGTTAGATCCTAATGTTGCGCTGTCGTCGCTTTCCGGCGGCTGGTTGCGTAAAGCGGCATTAGGACGCGCGCTGGTGAGCAATCCGCGCGTTTTGCTGCTCGACGAACCGACTAACCACCTGGATATCGAAACCATCGACTGGCTGGAAGGGTTCCTTAAAACCTTCAATGGGACGATTATTTTCATCTCCCACGACCGTTCGTTTATCCGCAATATGGCGACGCGCATTGTTGATCTCGATCGCGGCAAGCTGGTGACCTATCCGGGGAATTACGACCAGTACCTGCAGGAAAAAGAAGAAGCCCTGCGCGTGGAAGAACTACAAAATGCCGAGTTCGATCGCAAACTGGCGCAGGAAGAGGTGTGGATCCGCCAGGGGATCAAAGCACGCCGTACCCGTAATGAAGGCCGCGTACGCGCCCTGAAAGCAATGCGTCGCGAGCGTGGTGAACGTCGCGAAGTGATGGGTACCGCAAAGATGCAGGTGGAAGAGGCCAGCCGCTCCGGTAAGATCGTTTTCGAAATGGAAGACGTTTGCTACCAGGTTGACGGTAAGCAACTGGTGAAAGATTTTTCGGCCCAGGTTCTACGTGGCGACAAAATTGCCCTGATTGGTCCGAATGGGTGCGGCAAAACCACGCTGCTGAAACTGATGCTCGGTCAGCTTCAAGCGGACAGCGGGCGTATTCACGTTGGCACCAAACTGGAAGTGGCTTATTTCGATCAGCACCGCGCGGAACTGGATCCCGATAAAACGGTGATGGATAACCTTGCCGAAGGTAAGCAAGAGGTGATGGTTAATGGCAAGCCACGCCACGTATTGGGCTATTTGCAGGACTTTCTGTTCCATCCGAAACGGGCGATGACGCCGGTACGTGCGCTTTCTGGCGGTGAGCGGAACCGCTTGCTACTGGCGCGTTTGTTCCTCAAACCAAGCAACTTATTGATTCTTGACGAACCGACCAACGATCTTGATGTCGAAACGCTGGAACTGCTGGAAGAACTGATCGACAGCTATCAGGGCACGGTATTGCTGGTTAGCCACGATCGTCAGTTTGTCGATAACACCGTTACAGAATGCTGGATCTTCGAAGGCGGCGGTAAAATTGGTCGTTATGTTGGCGGTTATCATGATGCCCGTGGTCAGCAAGAACAGTATGTGGCGCTCAAACAGCCTGCGGTGAAAAAAAGCGAAGAAGCCGCCGTGCCAAAAGCAGAAACTGTAAAACGCAGCAGTAGCAAACTAAGCTATAAATTGCAGCGCGAACTGGAGCAGCTACCGCAATTGCTTGAAGATCTGGAGGCGAAGCTGGAAGCTTTACAGACGCAAGTGGCGGATGCTTCCTTCTTCAGTCAGCCGCATGAGCAGACACAAAAAGTGCTCGCCGATATGGCTGCTGCAGAGCAGGAGCTGGAGCAAGCCTTTGAACGCTGGGAGTATCTTGAAGCGTTAAAAAATGGTGGCTGATCGCAAAATAGTCGATTTAAACAGAGACAGCTGACAACGGTAAAATTGCCTGATGAACTGGGTTTATCAGGCATGAAAACCAACACTTTGTTAGTCATCTGTAAAATAGCGCATCATTAAGGAGTACCAATGTGCGAACATCATCATGCCGCGAAGCACATCCTGTGCTCGCAGTGTGACATGCTGGTGGCGTTACCGCGCCTTGAGCATGGTCAGAAAGCGGCATGTCCCCGGTGTGGCACAACGTTAACCGTGGCGTGGGATGCCCCTCGGCAGCGTCCTACCGCCTATGCGTTGGCTGCACTGTTCATGCTGTTGCTGTCCAACTTGTTTCCTTTTGTGAATATGAACGTTGCAGGAGTTACCAGTGAAATTACATTACTGGAAATTCCCGGCGTGCTTTTTTCTGAGGACTACGCCAGCCTCGGCACCTTTTTCCTGTTGTTTGTGCAACTGGTTCCCGCGTTTTGTCTGATAACCATTCTGTTACTGGTGAATCGCGCGGAATTACCGGTCCGTTTAAAAGAGCAACTGGCACGGGTGCTTTTTCAACTCAAAACCTGGGGAATGGCGGAGATTTTCCTCGCTGGTGTGCTGGTCAGTTTCGTTAAACTGATGGCTTACGGCAGCATTGGGGTAGGCAGCAGCTTTCTCCCCTGGTGTTTATTTTGTGTCCTGCAACTGCGCGCTTTTCAGTGCGTTGATCGTCGCTGGTTATGGGACGACATCGCCCCGATGCCAGAACTGCGCCAGCCGCTAAAACCAGGCGTCACGGGGATACGTCAGGGGCTGCGTTCGTGCTCCTGTTGTACGGCAATCCTTCCTGCTGATGAACCCGTGTGCCCGCGTTGTAGTACCAAAGGGTACGTTCGGCGTAGAAACAGCCTGCAGTGGACACTCGCGCTGCTTGTAACGTCCATCATGCTGTATCTTCCGGCTAATATTTTGCCCATCATGGTGACGGATTTATTAGGCTCGAAGATGCCGTCGACGATTCTCGCTGGGGTCATTCTGTTATGGAGCGAAGGCTCTTATCCCGTCGCTGCGGTGATCTTTCTGGCCAGTATTATGGTGCCAACGTTAAAGATGATCGCCATCGCGTGGCTGTGTTGGGATGCCAAAGGGCATGGCAAGCGCGACAGTGAAAGAATGCATTTGATTTATGAAGTTGTTGAGTTTGTAGGCCGCTGGTCGATGATTGACGTTTTCGTTATCGCGGTGCTCTCGGCGCTGGTGCGTATGGGAGGTTTAATGAGTATTTATCCGGCAATGGGTGCATTAATGTTTGCTTTAGTCGTCATAATGACAATGTTTTCTGCTATGACGTTTGACCCGCGTTTGTCGTGGGATCGTCAACCTGAATCAGAGCATGAGGAGTCCTGACAGTATGGAATCTAATAATGGGGAAGCCAAAATCCAGAAAGTGAAGAACTGGTCTCCCGTGTGGATATTTCCTATCGTCACGGCGCTCATTGGGGCCTGGGTTCTTTTTTATCATTACAGCCATCAGGGACCGGAAGTGACCCTGATCACCGCGAATGCGGAAGGAATTGAAGGTGGCAAAACCACCATTAAAAGCCGTAGCGTTGACGTCGGCGTGGTTGAAAGCGCCACACTGGCTGATGATTTGACGCACGTTGAAATCAAAGCGCGGCTGAATTCCGGTATGGAAAAATTGCTGCATAAAGACACCGTCTTTTGGGTGGTGAAACCGCAGATTGGTCGCGAAGGGATTAGCGGCCTGGGAACGCTGCTGTCTGGAGTTTATATCGAACTGCAGCCAGGCGCGAAAGGCAGCAAAATGGATAAATACGATTTGCTGGACTCGCCACCGTTGGCCCCGCCTGATGCGAAAGGTATCCGTGTGATTCTCGATAGCAAAAAAGCCGGGCAGCTCTCGCCAGGAGATCCGGTGCTGTTCCGTGGCTATCGGGTAGGTTCGGTTGAAACCAGCACCTTCGATACACAAAAACGCAATATCAGCTATCAACTGTTCATCAATGCACCTTATGACCGACTGGTGACCAACAATGTTCGCTTCTGGAAAGATAGTGGCATTGCGGTTGATCTGACGTCAGCAGGGATGCGTGTGGAGATGGGCTCATTGACAACGCTGCTGAGTGGCGGTGTCAGCTTTGATGTGCCGGAAGGTCTGGATTTAGGGCAGCCAGTGGCACCTAAAACAGCTTTCGTTTTGTATGATGATCAGAAGAGCATTCAGGATTCGTTGTACACCGATCACATTGATTATCTGATGTTCTTTAAAGATTCGGTACGCGGTCTGCAACCGGGAGCTCCGGTAGAGTTCCGGGGTATTCGCCTGGGTACCGTAAGCAAAGTGCCATTCTTTGCGCCGAATATGCGTCAGACATTTAACGATGATTACCGTATTCCGGTACTGATTCGTATCGAGCCAGAGCGGCTGAAAATGCAGCTTGGCGAAAATGCGGATGTTGTTGAGCACCTTGGCGAATTGTTGAAACGTGGTTTACGCGGATCGCTGAAAACCGGAAACCTGGTCACTGGTGCACTGTATGTTGATCTCGATTTCTATCCAAATACGCCTGCAATAACCGGTATTCGTGAATTTAATGGTTATCAGATTATCCCGACCGTTAGCGGCGGCCTGGCGCAAATCCAGCAACGACTGATGGAAGCGTTGGATAAGATCAACAAACTGCCATTGAATCCGATGATTGAACAGGCAACCAGTACGCTTTCTGAAAGTCAGCGCACAATGAAAAACCTGCAAACGACGCTGGATAGCATGAACAAGATCCTCGCTAGCCAGTCGATGCAGCAGTTGCCGACGGATATGCAGTCAACGTTGCGTGAATTGAATCGCAGCATGCAGGGCTTCCAGCCTGGCTCCGCAGCCTACAACAAGATGGTGGCGGATATGCAGCGCCTTGATCAGGTGTTGCGAGAACTGCAACCGGTGCTGAAAACGCTCAATGAGAAGAGTAACGCGCTGGTATTTGAAGCGAAGGACAAAAAAGATCCAGAGCCGAAGAGGGCGAAACAATGAAAAAGTGGCTAGTGACGATTGCAGCACTGTGGCTGGTCGGATGCAGCTCCGGCGAAATTAATAAAAACTATTACCAGTTACCTGTGGTGCAGAGCGGTACACAAAGTACCGCCAGCCAGGGCAATCGTCTGTTATGGGTAGAGCAGGTCACTGTTCCTGACTATCTGGCGGGGAATGGTGTGGTTTATCAAACCAGTGATGTGAAGTATGTGATTGCCAACAACAACTTGTGGGCCAGCCCGTTGGATCAACAGTTGCGCAACACCCTGGTTGCCAACCTGAGTACGCAACTGCCCGGCTGGGTGGTTGCCTCCCAGCCTCTGGGAAGCGCCCAGGACACGCTCAATGTTACCGTAACGGAGTTTAACGGTCGCTATGATGGCAAGGTCATTGTCAGTGGTGAGTGGCTGTTGAACCACCAGGGACAACTGATCAAACGTCCGTTCCGTCTGGAAGGAGTGCAAACTCAGGATGGTTACGATGAGATGGTTAAAGTGCTGGCCGGTGTCTGGAGTCAGGAAGCCGCTTCTATTGCACAAGAGATAAAGCGTCTACCTTAATTATAAAGATTTGTAAATATAACCGTCTCCGGTATGTTGCCTGAGGCGGTTTTTTTGTTTCTAACGTGCGGAAAAATTTGTTCCTCTTCACATTTTTTGTACAACCGACATGCCCGTGTAGCTCACAAATATGACAGTGGCGTGAATTTTGCGCATTGACGGCAGTTATGATTCGCGGTATTGCTTAACTGTGATTGCACATTTAGTAATCACTGTTTTCTTTTCCACCAGAAACCAGTATGAGGGAAACGAGGCATGAAGAGACAAAAACGAGATCGCCTGGAACGGGCACATCAACGTGGTTATCAGGCCGGCATCGCCGGACGCTCAAAAGAAATGTGTCCCTATCAGACGCTGAATCAAAGGTCACAATGGCTGGGAGGCTGGCGAGAAGCCATGGCGGACAGGGTAGTAATGGCCTGATTCTGTCTCTTTAAAAAGAAACCTCCGCATTGCGGAGGTTTCGCCTTTTGATACTCTGTCTGATTATAATCAGAAGGCAGACGTATCCTGGAACAGACCGACTTTCAGGTCGCTGGCGGTATAGATAAGACGACCATCAACCAGCACTTCGCCATCCGCCAGGCCCATAATCAGACGACGGTTAACAATGCGTTTAAAGTGAATACGGTAGGTCACTTTTTTCGCTGTCGGCAGTACCTGACCAGTGAATTTCACTTCGCCAACGCCCAGCGCGCGGCCTTTACCTTCGCCGCCCAGCCAGCCGAGGTAGAACCCTACCAGCTGCCACATTGCGTCCAGGCCCAGGCATCCCGGCATAACCGGATCGCCAATAAAGTGGCATCCGAAGAACCACAGATCCGGATTGATATCCAGTTCTGCTTCAACATACCCTTTGTCGAAGTTACCACCCGTTTCGGTCATTTTGACCACACGGTCCATCATCAGCATGTTCGGTGCTGGCAATTGCGGGCCTTTAGCGCCAAACAGTTCACCGCGACCAGAGGCAAGAAGGTCTTCTTTTGTATAGGATTCGCGTTTATCTACCATGTTCTCTGTAAGCCTTATTTTATTGAAGCACGCAGGATAGCTAACACGTGTACGCTGAACAAGTCCGATCAGTTCGGAATAAACCAGTTCAGCCAACGTAATGGCCATGGAAAACGGTGACGTCCTTCCTGTTGCGATGCTTGCGCGATACGTTCCTGGATGGTTTGCATCAGCGTCGTTTGGCCTTCGCCATCCCACACCAGATTTAATAATAACGGCAGTGCGTCAGTCACATCGTCTACTGCCCAGATGGTGAATTTGCCTTCTTCTACCGCTTTCACCAGTTCACTGTGAAGACTTAAATGGCGAACGTTAGCTGTGGGGATAATGACACCTTGTTTCCCGGTTAACTCACGTTGCTGGCAAATAGCAAAGAAGCCTTCGATTTTCTCATTTAAACCACCGACCGGCTGGGCGCGACCGAACTGATCGACTGAACCTGTGATAGCGATACTCTGATTCACCGGCACATCGGCGAGGGCGCTTATCAGGGCGCAGAGTTCAGCCATCGAGGCACTATCTCCATCAACTTCACTGTATGACTGCTCAAATGTCAGCGATGCTGAGAAGGGGATCTGTTGCTCAAGCTGTAGTTCCGACATCAGGAACGCTTGCATGATCATCATCCCTTTCGCATGGATATTGCCGCCAAGCTCCGCTTTGCGTTCGATGTCGGTGAATTCACCATCGCCAATATGCACAACGCAGCTAATGCGAGAAGGTTCGCCAAAAGCGCGTGGATGACCCGGAAATTCAATGACCGAAAGGGCGTTAATTTGCCCGATGCGTTCGCCTTCGGTTTCAATCAGGATTTGCTCCTGAAGGATCTCATCCTGCATACGTTCAGCGAGGAAACCTTCGCGCCATTCACGCTGCTGCAGCATTAAGTTTAGCTGCTCGCCGGAGAAGGTGTCGCCATCACACAGGGAGGCGACCTCTTTACACTGGCGGAGGATCCACTGCGGGCTAAGCGGAAGTGTTTCTTGTTCACCGGTGTAGCGTGCTGCTTCGCGGATAAGTACCGGCCAGGCATCCGCTCCCGGTGCAGGTAAGTGATTATGTCTGGCGGTAAATGTCACCCAGCGACACCACTGGGTTACTGACTCTGCATCGACAATCTGCAGAGTATCTTCAAATTCGCTATAAATAGCCTGCTCTGAAAGCTCTGGCTCCATCTCCTGGAAATCAGCCAATGATTCGCGTTCGCCTACCAGAATGACTTTCAGCTTCAATGGCATCGAAGGCACAGAGACGGGGAGAGGGCGCGACTCATCAAACGCAACCCAGTCAAAACGCTCGCGGTTAACGATATTTTTCAGCCGCATCCACAGCAGAGGTTGCGCCAGCAGTGTACGCAAAGAGATGATGAGAATACCGCCATTTGCCTGATGCACCAGACCAGGCTGCAGGGTAATGTCGCCATTAAACTGGCGCAGGCAGCCAAAGAGTTGCTCCGCTTCTACCCAGTCGGCAGCGACAACTTGCGTTAAAGTCGCAAAATTATCATCTGCACTCACTGCGTGACGTAAGCGGATGGAGTGGCCGGAAACCTCATAGTGACCGCCCACCAGTTGGCCTGCATCGCTTTGTAGCGTACGCGCGGCATTGGCAATAAGATTCAGATACTCAGACTCTTCCGGGGCCTTCGCCAGCATAAAAGAGGAGGATGCTCGCGTATGCAGCAACTGCTCCAGTGCGAATTGCAGTCGCGGTTGAGTATCACTGAATAAAGGATCGTTTTCGTCAATCAAATGTGGCTGAGCAAATATTTCCTGATAGCTATCGGTATCAGGAACCAGGTCACGCCATGCAAGTTTCGTAATGGTCAAAGTTGATGTTTTTTAGTCTGTTGTCAAAGCCGCGATTATACCGTAACCGGCACTACAGCACACGTAGAAAGCACCGACAATACTCCTGGCATGGGCGTTAAAGCTCACAGGATGGAGATTCTTTTCTTCACTGGCCTAAAAAGCTGATATTCTGTAAAGAGTTACACGGTAACATTGAGATCGCTATGAAATATCAACAACTTGAAAATCTTGAAAGCGGTTGGAAATGGAAGTATCTGGTGAAGAAGCATCGCGAAGGGGAGTTAATCACCCGTTACATAGAAGCCAGTGCCGCCCAGGAAGCCGTCGATGTGTTGCTCTCGCTGGAAAATGAACCCGTGCTGGTAAATGGCTGGATTGACAAGCATATGAATCCGGAACTGGTCAATCGCATGAAGCAAACCATTCGGGCCAGACGGAAGCGCCATTTTAATGCGGAACACCAGCATACGCGCAAAAAATCGATCGATCTGGAATTTATTGTCTGGCAACGTCTGGCTGGTCTTGCGCAGCGTCGCGGTAAAACGCTTTCTGAAACGATTGTTCAGCTGATTGAAGATGCGGAAAACAAAGAGAAATACGCGAATAAAATGTCTTCTTTGAAGCATGATCTGCAGGCATTGCTGGGTAAGGAATAACTGACGAAGTCAGTTCAATTTACTAAAGGCGAAAAAAACCCCGCAGCTGCGGGGTTTTTCTACCAGACGAGAACTTAAGCCTGCGGCTGAGTTACAACGTCTTTGATGCCTTTAACTTCGATCTCTACGCGACGATCCGGAGCCAGGCAGTCGATCAGTGCAGCACGCTGTTTCACGTTGTCACAGGTGTTGCCAGTAACCGGGTTGGATTCGCCCATACCACGTGCGGAGATCTTGTCTGCCGGGATACCTTTGGAGATCAGGTAATCAACAACAGACTGAGCACGGCGCTCGGACAGACCCTGGTTGTAAGCGTCAGAACCGATGCGGTCAGTGTAACCCAGAACAACTACGGAACCGTCTTTCGGATCCAGGTTGCTCAGCTGGCTGTACAGCTGATCCAGAGCAGCCTGACCTTCCGGTTTCAGGGTTGCTTTGTTGAAGTTGAACAGAACGTCAGACTTCAGAGTGAAGTGCTTGGTCTGTACTTCCGGTGCCGGAGCTGGAGCCGGAGCAACTACCGGAGCTGCTTCGCCCTGACCGAAACGGTAGGAAACACCCAGGCTCAGCAGACCGTTGTCCGGACGAGTACCGATGGTGTTTGCGTCACCGATGTTGTTGGTCCACTGGTATTCCAGACGGGTAGCGATTTCAGGAGTGATCGCGTACTCAACACCACCTGCGAAAACCGGAGAAACGCCAGTGTCGTGGTCTTTAAAGGATGCGCCACCAGGTACGTTAGCCTTGGTGTCTGCACGCCATACCATACCACCCAGACGAGTGTATACGTCCAGATCGTCAGTGATTGGGTAACCCAGTTTAGCAGTCAGTTGAACGCCCTGAGCTTTGTATGCACCGTTGATGTTGTCGCCTTTGTACGGCATACGACCTAACCAGTCGTAACCCATTTCAAAACCAACATACGGGTTAACCTGGTAACCACCAAAAGCACCTGCACCCAGTTGGTTTTCGTGGGTCGGACCATTGTTAGGAATAAAACCAGTGTCATGGTACTGGGACCAGCCCAGTTTAGCACCAGTGTACCAGGTGTTATCTTTCGGAGCGGCCTGCGCTACGGTAGCGAAACCAGCCAGTGCCACTGCAATCGCGATAGCTGTCTTTTTCATTTTTTGCGCCTCGTTATCATCCAAAATACGCCATGAATATCTCCAACGAGATAACACGGTTAAATCCTTCACCGGGGGATCTGCTCAATATTAACTCTACCGATATCTTCGGCTTATGCCGAGCACCCCTGGCGATGTAAAGTCTACAACGTAGTTGAAAACTTACAAGTGTGAACTCCGTCAGGCATATGAAAAAAAAGTCTTGTATAAGGTATGTTTAATCTTTTTTGTCAGCGACAATTTACAGAAGAAAATCGCGGAAACCGCTTCAGACAAGCCTCCGCAAGGAAAATTAGTCACGACTGAAAGCATTGGCTGGGCGACAAAAAAAGTTCCAGGATTAATCCTAAATTTACTTAATGATACAAATTAGAGTGAATTTTTAGCCCGGAAAGTTGTCTCGTGGCGTGAGAGGATGCGCTTACCGGACGCATAATAAACCCCATAGCGTTACCTTCATTTGCCGCATCAACAAGTTCAGCATGCTCTTCTTCAGTCAAATCATCTGCCAACCAACCGATCACCACACTGTAATTGCCCGTGCGTAAAGCGCGAACCATTGACTCCACAGTGTGGCAAGGGGAGAGCTGGCTAATCTGCATTACTTTCGTTAAGGGTAGCCCAGATGCCTGAACCCATTCCCGACTCAGTTTTTGTTGCGGTGTTAACCAGAGTTGCCAGCGCGATTGCTGACCGAGTTGCTGTAACAATGGCAACAGTAGAAGTTGCGTCATCATGGGCTGATCTTCGCGATAGACAACTTCACTGATAAGCCCGGCTGTAGTGTTTTCCGTAGAGACACGCGCAATTTTACTTGCTGCGGATGAGAACGACGAAGAACGATGTGCATAGCCTGAAGTGTACATAATCAATCCAGCCCCTGTGAGTTACTGTATGGATATACAGTACATCCAGTGACAACAAAGATCAACCCTATTTTCGGAAAGAGCCTCGCAAATTTTGTCGTTGGTGACGGGAAAACATAAATTAATCTTGCCCCTTAAGAATAAGTTGCCTATTTTCGTAGTTAACGGATCCGTTAATGTGAATCATTCTTTTATGTTATGATTTTAAAAGGAATTTTATGAAAAGCCTCTCCTATAAGCGGATCTATAAATCACAAGAATACCTGGCAACGTTGGGCACAATTGAATACCGATCATTGTTTGGCAGTTACAGCCTGACCGTTGACGACACGGTGTTTGCGATGGTTTCTGATGGTGAGTTGTATCTTCGGGCTTGTGAGCAAAGTGCACAGTACTGTGTAAAACATCCGCCTGTCTGGCTGACATATAAAAAGTGTGGCCGATCCGTTACCCTCAATTACTATCGGGTTGATGAAAGTCTATGGCGAAATCAACTGAAGCTGGTGCGTCTGTCGAAATATTCTCTCGATGCAGCGCTGAAAGAGAAAAGCACGCGCAATACCCGGGAAAGACTGAAAGATTTGCCCAATATGTCTTTTCATCTGGAAGCGATTCTCGGGGAGGTGGGGATTAAGGATGTACGGGCGTTACGTATACTTGGGGCAAAAATGTGTTGGTTGCGACTGCGGCAGCAAAACAGTCTGGTGACAGAAAAGATTCTGTTTATGCTTGAAGGTGCCATTATCGGCATTCATGAAGCTGCGCTCCCGGTGGCACGCCGCCAGGAGCTTGCAGAATGGGCTGACTCTCTTACGCCGAAACAGGAGTTTCCTGCGGAACTTGAGTAATCTGGCGTTGCAGACGACCAATCTCAGGCAGTAATGCAATCAATAATCCAACTTGTTGTACGACCAGAGGTTCTTTGCTGTCTGCCCGTGGTTCAAGTTGCTGCATCCGCTGTTTCAGGCTAGCTAATGCCTCATTGACGCGTTCTTCATCAGCAGGTTGATGATGTAACGCGTCATCAACATAGCAAACTGCGTCATCAAGAAACGCCAGAATTTCAGGATTAGTTAACTGCTCCCGGTGAGCACCGAGGGCTGAGATATAGCTGGTAAACGTATGGTTAAGGCACAGCAACCGAAACGCGGCTTCGCGAATTTGCGGGGTAACGTTCGGCTCGCTGGACATATTTGATACCACCGACGCCAGCTCAGCATCACGGTTGTGTGCATCGCGGCGGGCAATACGATACGCCAGACGGTTATCACGCCCCTGATGGTATTGCTCCAGTATGGCATCGAGATACCGACAGTTGGCCTCTGTGGCGCGTTCGAGCATGCGCGGCAGATTGCGAAACTGCCAGTCAGGCCAGATGTAGCTCACTGCCGCCCACGCAATGGCACAACCAATCAGCGTATCGATTACGCGAGGTAACGCTACTTCAAAACCTTCACCCAGTAAGTTAAAACACAGTAGCACCAAAAGTGTGATGAACATCGTTGCATGAGCGTATTGCACGTTACGGAAGGCAAAAAAGAGCACGCCGGTAATAACCAGCAGCACCAGCTGCCCTTCCAGTGATGGCACAAACCACAGCACAGGAATGCCAATGGCGATACCTACCAGCGTACCAATAATCCTTAACTTCAGGCGGTGGCGCGTGGCGTTATAGTTTGGCTGGCAGACAAACAAACTTGTCAGCAAGATCCAATACCCGTGATGCATTCCGGTTATTTGAATGATGGCGTAGCCGAAGCACAACACCAGCGACATTCTTACCGCATGACGGAAGAGGGCGGATTCCGGCGTGAAGTGACGGCTAAGACGCAGCCAGATATCACTCAACCCGTGCGGGCTGTCATCAGCGAGCTCATTTTCGTCATTATTATGGGGTAGTGCCTGGGCCTGTTCTGATTCAATTGTTGCCAGTTGGGCATCAATGGCGCGTAAATTGTTCAGCAAAAATCCCAGTGTTTTGAGTAAATCGGCGGGTGCGCCGTTATCGCGCATCCGCTCCAGCGCAGCATCAATATGCGTAAAAGCGCGCTCAAAATGCGGATCATGTTGATAAGGCTGACGCAGCAAAATACAGCGTGACAGTTGCTGGCACGCCTGGCCCTGCATCGACATCAGCCGCTGAAAACGGAACAGCACGTCGCTGTGGCGAAAATGTTCACGCAATGTTTGATACTGAATATGAGAAGAGCTGGCACGCTCGTGAATATCCTGCGCGACAAAGTAATAATGCAGCGTGCGACGCGTTCCCCGTTGACCACGATCGCCACGTAAGCGGGTCAGCAGCGAGAGTTTCGTCTGATTCAATGTCGCCATCAGTTGTCCGTTGGCGAGAGCCAAATCGTACAGCGGTGCCTGGCTTTCATCTTCAATATCAGGATCAAACATGCGCGACTTGAGCTCAAGATAACGCGCCAGTTGTTCATAGCAACGCGCCAGGTTGTCCTGCAGCGGGCGGACCGGGAACAGCAGATGACCAATAAGTGTCAGGACGTTGTACCAGACGGCACCGGCCAGCAGATACATCGGCTGCTGATACCAGTGCTCATACAGTGATGTTCCCAACATAGTGTAAATGGCGATCAGCAATGCACCGAAGGCAATTGTTGCATAGCGTTGACCCAGACCGCCGAGCAAAATGAAGCCGCTGGTAGAGAGCGTTAAGCCAATCGCAAATAGCCAGGGCCAGGGAAACAGCAATTCTACTGAGGCCGAGGCGATAAAAAAGCAGAACAGCGTAATGATGAGGTTACGCAAACGTCCCGCCAGTCGGTCATCGAGATCGGTCAGCGCCGCTGCCACCATCCCCAGCGTTAGCGGAATCGTCAGTTTTACATCACCCAGCCACCACGGAAACGCTGTGGTTCCACAAAGCGCAATAAAAATACGCGCGTAATACAGCCAGGCGCTGTTCCAGGTATAGCGTTTGAGCAAAGGACTTAGCATAAAGGCCATATTAGTGGATTATTCAAAACGACGACGTGCATTGGCTTCACGCGCAGCTTGCGCTGTTTCTACCGATACCACGCGACGACCAACCGGCCATAGTGCAATAGCGGCAATTTTAAAGTTCGCAATGCCGACAGGAATGCCAATGATTGAAATACATTGTGCGATGCCCGTTGCAATGTGCATCAGGCATAACCACCAGCCAAAGAAAATCAGCCAGAAAATATTCAATACCGTACCGCCAGTATTCAGCAGCACATTTTTGCCAGCCGGGTTCAGTTCATCGACATGAATAGCTTCATTGCCATAAGGCACCAGAGACAGTTTAGTGATCTCCCAGCAGGATCGTGTCAGCGGTAAGGTAAAAATCAGCACAATACTGACCAGAGTCGCCAACAGCCAGCCCAGAGTGGTGGCAAATCCGCCAAGCACAAAGTTCAGAATGTTCAAAACGGTACGCATAAAACCTCGCTTTACTGTGGTTTTCAGTAATGGGCGGCAATTGTAACGTTTTTTTGGGCTGGAGCACGTTTTCTCTGACGGTTACACTGATAAGAAATAATTTCGTGTGGATCTACAGAGTCATGGAACTGAAAGCGACAACGCTTGGAAAACGTCTGGCACAGCACCCTTACGATCGGGCGGTGATCCTCAATGCCGGGATTAAAGTCTCCGGCGATCGCCACGAATACCTTATTCCTTTCAATCAATTACTGGCGATTCACTGTAAGCGCGGTCTGGTATGGGGCGAGCTGGAATTTGTACTGCCGGACGAAAAAGTGGTGCGTCTGCACGGCACCGAATGGGGCGAGACGCAGCGTTTTTACCATCATCTTGATGCTCACTGGCGGCGGTGGAGTGGCGAGATGAGCGAAATTGCGTCTGGTGTTTTACGCCAGCAACTGGATTTGATTGCCACGCGCACTGGAGAAAATAAATGGCTGACGCGTGAGCAAACCTCTGGCGTTCAGCAACAAATCCGCCAGGCTATGTCGGCGTTGCCGTTGCCGGTTAACCGACTGGAAGAATTCGATAACTGCCGTGAGGCGTGGCGTAAATGTCAGGCCTGGTTGAAAGATATTGAAAGCGCTCGGTTGCAGCATAACCAGGCGTATACCGAAGCCATGCTTACCGAGTATGCGGATTTTTTCCGCCAGGTCGAGTCTTCACCGCTGAATCCGGCGCAGGCCCGGGCAGTCGTTAATGGCGAGCATTCTCTGTTAGTGCTGGCAGGTGCAGGAAGCGGAAAAACGTCGGTGCTGGTGGCCCGTGCAGGCTGGTTGCTGGCGCGTGGTGAAGCGTCCCCTGAGCAAATTTTATTGCTGGCGTTTGGTCGCAAAGCCGCTGAAGAGATGGACGAGCGTATTCGCGAACGGCTACATACCGAAGACATTACCGCACGCACGTTTCATGCGCTGGCGCTGCATATTATTCAGCAGGGCAGCAAAAAAGTTCCGATAGTCAGCAAACTGGAAAATGATACCGCTGCCCGTCATGAACTCTTTATTGCTGAGTGGCGCAAGCAATGCAGCGAAAAGAAAGCGCAGGCGAAGGGCTGGCGGCAATGGCTGACGGAAGAAATGCAGTGGTCAGTGCCAGAAGGTAACTTCTGGGATGATGAAAAATTACAGCGTCGTCTTGCCTCACGCCTCGATCGTTGGGTAAGTCTGATGCGGATGCACGGTGGTGCACAGGCAGAAATGATTGCCAGTGCACCCGAAGAGATTCGCGATCTGTTCAGTAAACGTATCAAGTTGATGGCCCCGTTATTAAAAGCCTGGAAAGGTGCGCTGAAGGCAGAAAACGCTGTCGATTTTTCGGGCCTTATTCATCAGGCGATTGTGATTCTGGAGAAAGGTCGCTTTATCAGCCCGTGGAAGCATATTCTGGTTGATGAATTTCAGGATATCTCGCCGCAGCGGGCAGCGTTGTTAGCGGCATTACGCAAGCAAAACAGTCAGACGACGTTGTTCGCCGTTGGTGATGACTGGCAGGCGATTTACCGATTCAGCGGTGCGCAAATGTCGCTCACCACCGCTTTCCATGAAAACTTTGGTGAAGGCGATCGCTGTGATTTAGACACGACTTACCGTTTTAACAGTCGTATCGGTGAGGTGGCAAACCGGTTTATTCAGCAGAACCCAGGCCAGTTGAAAAAGCCGCTAAACAGCTTAACCAATGGAGACGAAAAAGCCGTCACGTTATTGGATGAGAGTCAACTTGACGCTTTGCTGGATAAGCTCTCTGGTTATGCCAAACCGGAAGAGCGCATTCTTATCCTGGCGCGTTACCATCACATGAGGCCTGCCAGCCTGGAAAAAGCGGCAACACGCTGGCCGAAGTTGCAAATCGACTTTATGACCATTCATGCCAGCAAAGGGCAACAGGCGGATTACGTCATCATCGTTGGCTTGCAGGAGGGAAGTGATGGTTTTCCGGCTGCGGCGCGGGAGTCGATTATGGAAGAGGCGCTACTGCCACCGGTTGAGGATTTCCCGGACGCTGAAGAACGGCGGTTAATGTACGTGGCGCTGACCCGGGCACGCCATCGGGTATGGGCACTGTTTAACAAAGAGAATCCCTCTCCCTTTGTGGAAATACTGAAAAATCTGGATGTGCCGGTGGCGAGAAAACCGTAAGAAACAGGTGGCGTTTGCCACCTGTGCAATATTACTTCAGACGGTCCGCGAGATAACGCTGATAATCGGGGATCAGAATATCGACCGCGTCGTTGAAATGCGGCGACTGGATTATGAAGTCTGCCGTTGCCACGTTGGTGGCGACCGGAATGTTCCATACCGTCGCCAGACGCAGCAAGGCTTTCACGTCAGGATCGTGCGGCACGGCATTTAGTGGATCCCAGAAGAAAATCAATACATCAATTTTCCCTTCTGAGATCAATGCGCCAACCTGCTGGTCACCCCCCATTGGGCCACTCAACATCGCGTTGACGTTCATGCCGGTCGCGCGGGAAATTAAGTTACCGGTAGTGCCTGTTGCATACAGTACGTGTTGTTCCAGTAACGGTTGATGCCGTTCCACCCAGCTCATCAGCATTTGTTTGCAGTGATCGTGTGCCACCAGCGCAATATGTTTCCGCGCAGGTAAAGTGCGAGTCGTCAGTTCCATAATGTACATCCGTAGTTAACTTTCCTACAGATTACTGTAAGCACTTATCGCTGCAAGATAAAGACCGAAAAAGCCTGCGCACAGGCACAAAAATCTCAGGAAGATGGTTGTTTTTCCGCCCACTGCAGGAAAGTATTTCGCGTTTGTGGGTCAGCCAGTTTAAACCAATACTTCAGCCGTTGTTCTGTGAGCACCTGAGACTGCGGTGGAATAGCATCCAGCTCGGAAACACCCGAGAGCAGCGTACTGTCATCTGCCATCATCGTGGCAAATTGCGGTAGTGAAGCGCGTTTCGCGGATTTGTTATAGCGTTCAACCTCGACCTCATAATCAATCGTTTTTGCCGTTGAGGTAATGGCGAGAATATCCAGCTTTACCGGAATCGGCGTCGCATCGCCATCCAACAATTCAAGGCGCGGCGCGGCATCAAAATGGTTAGCTTCCCGCTCATTCTCCAGGCGAGGCAGGCGAAAATTGACCTGGTTGATGAGCTGGGTATTAAAACTGACCACCAGCGGTGGGGAGATATACAGCCGTTCTTCACTATTGGAAAGATGAATCGTCTTCTCAACGCGAAACACTAACTGATGCGGTCCATTATCCAGTTCAATGCTGTCCGCACCGCGCAGCAGAGAGCTGGAAACCTTCTTGCCGTCGAGTACCAGAAGATCGACATCGGTTGAAAGCCGCAGCGTGGTGGCAAAAACGGATACCGGCAAACATAATGCAATCAAGGTGGTCACGATGCCGGTTTTCATAGGTAGCTCCTGTCAAAAGACCGCCCGAATAATAATGTGTCAAAATTTTTCTTTAATCATACTTACTAACATATAGACATATTTCCCGCTTTTGCTCTCATTCATTCGTATTAGCTGCATGGTTGGCATGTCGGCTTTGTCGTACACTTTGTTAAACAGTCTGGAGGAAATAATGAAAGAAACCGATATTGCAGGCATTTTAACGTCCACTCACACCATTGCGCTGGTGGGGGCAAGCGACAAACCCGATCGTCCCAGCTATCGCGTGATGAAATATCTACTCGACCAGGGGTATCACGTCATTCCGGTTTCGCCAAAAGTTGCCGGCAAAACGCTGCTGGGCCAGCAGGGGTATGGCACGCTGGCAGACGTTCCGGAAAAGGTCGATATGGTCGATGTTTTCCGTAATTCAGAAGCGGCGTGGGGCGTGGCACAGGAAGCTATTGCCATTGGCGCGAAAACCCTCTGGATGCAACTGGGGGTGATTAATGAGCAAGCGGCAGTACTGGCACGGGATGCCGGGTTAAATGTGGTGATGGATCGCTGCCCGGCTATTGAGATCCCTCGCCTGGGCCTGGCCAAATAAAAAATCCCCGGAAGGCAAAAACCTTCCGGGGATTCGTTCAGGGATTAGTTACGCAGACGCGGGGCCTGGAGTTGTTTGCGGATGGTCTGCGCCAGCTCATCCATGGATGGCTGTTCAGGATGTTCATCCTGCAATTCGCTACTTAGCTGGGCTTCAGCCAGGTAGGTATGAACCGGTAGGCCGTTATCGTCCTCCATCACCACGTGATACCACGGAGCGGCGCGAAGCTCGTCATTCACCGCCAGCTCATCAGGCGACGGTTCAGAGAGCGAATAAACCGGGTCGATATCCACGACCACTCCGAGATAACCTAACAGGGAATGGCGGACCTGCTGGCCGATACCGAATTTGCTGGCAATCATAGTCACCTCCCGGGAAATCTTTACCTTTGATATAAGGGTAAAATTCCACATTTCAAGTTACATGACGCGACAGGCAAACCCTTTCAGATATAGCCCTTCCGGGTAGGTAGCGATCACCGGATGATCGGCTGCCTGACGGAACTGCTCTATAAATTGTACATCACGGCCGGCATCAATTGCGGCATCCGCGATGATTTTCTGAAATAAATCGCTGGTCATCAGACCGGAACAGGAGAAAGTCAGGAGAATACCGCCTTCATTCAGCAACTGAATCGCCAGCATGTTGATATCTTTATAGCCACGACACGCGCCCATCAACTGGCTTTTATTCTCAACAAACTTCGGCGGGTCCATCACGATAACGTCAAATTTTTCACCGCGATCGCGATAAGTACGCAGCAATTTAAAGACATCATCACGGACAAACTCAGCCTTGCTCAGATCCAGTTTGTTCAGCTCAACGTTCTGCCGTGCAATATCCAGCGCTTCCTGGGAGGTATCAACGCTGACAACCTGGCTGCAACCGCCCATCAGTGCCGATACGGCGAAACCACCGGTATAGGAGAAACAGTTCAGCACACGTTTATTTTCAACGTAGCGGCGGGTAGCCAGGCGGCTATCACGCTGGTCCAGGTAGTAGCCCGTTTTGTGTCCGTGCTGAATATCCACCAGCAGTTTCATGCCGTGTTCTTCAATCGGCAGCAGGGCAGGTGGCAACTCGCCGGTGACGAGGCCCTGGGTCAGCTCCATCCCTTCTTTTTTACGTACCGCAACATCGCTGCGATCGTAAATCGCACATTCCGGGTACAGCGTTTGCAGGGCACTAATTAATGCCGCGCGCTGATATTCTGCGCCAGCACTCAGCAGTTGCAGCACCAGAAAATTACCGAAACGATCGATAGTAATACCCGGCAGGCCATCAGATTCTCCGGCGATTAAACGATAGCTGTCGAGGCCATCTTTTTGCGCCAGCCAGTCACGCCATTTTTGTGCTTGTTGCAAACGGCGGGAAAAAAAAGCAATGTCGATAGACTCAGACGGGTCAAACGTCCAGACGCGCGCCCGGATTTGCGAAGCTGGTGAATAAGCGCCGCGTGCTAACCATTTTCCCTGATGATCAACAATATCGATGGTTTCACCGAGGCTGGCTTTACCTTCCATGCGGGCAACGGCCCCGGAAAAGACC
The DNA here is from genome assembly GCF_046486385.1 of Escherichia sp. WS33. Taxonomy (NCBI): domain Bacteria; kingdom Pseudomonadati; phylum Pseudomonadota; class Gammaproteobacteria; order Enterobacterales; family Enterobacteriaceae; genus Escherichia; species Escherichia sp. WS33. The sequence continues at coordinate 26,356 of NZ_JBJQLJ010000001.1, forward strand.
CACGGATGGCGACGAAGTAATGATTTTTCGCGCCCTTTGGCTAACACTAAACGTACACTCATAATTTACTTTTCTGTCGATGCAAAGAAATGGGCGTCATTGTCCGGAGTTTTCCATGGATTTGCAACGCGTCCATTAAGGATAAGGAGAGCAGCAATGTCGAAAGTCTGCATAATTGCCTGGGTTTACGGGCGAGTTCAGGGCGTAGGATTTCGCTACACCACACAGTATGAAGCGAAAAGACTGGGTTTAACCGGGTACGCCAAAAATCTTGACGATGGCAGCGTGGAAGTGGTTGCCTGCGGTGAAGAAGGGCAGGTGGAAAAATTAATGCAGTGGTTAAAGAGTGGCGGCCCGCGTTCTGCGCGTGTGGAACGGGTGCTTAGCGAGCCGCATCATCCCTCGGGGGAATTAGCCGATTTTCGTATCCGTTAAATACATTTTACCGGTTTTGGCAGGCCAGCAATTTTGGTGGCTTGCTTAGCCGGACCTTTCGGAAACAGTCGATATAAATAGCGGCTGTTACCTTTTTCTTCGCCAAATTTATTCGCCATCGCTTTTACCAGCATACGAATCGCCGGAGAAGTATTGAATTCCAGATAGAAATCACGCACAAAACGCACCACTTCCCAGTGTTCTGGCGACAGCGAAATCCCTTCGTTCTCTGCAATCACCACAGCCAGCGGCTCACTCCACTGGCTGCTTTCTTTGAGATAGCCTTCGGTATCCGTTTCTATCTCTTTACCTTCGAAGATCAGCATAATTATTACTACCTTAATCAGACTGGCGGCAGTGTAACAAAAAACAAAGCCCCGCATAAAGCGAGGCTATGAAAGTGTTAGCGGGTGAGATTAATCGCGGCTAGCGAAGCCCAGAATGCTCAGCAGGCTGACGAAGATGTTGTACAGCGAAACATACAGGCTAACCGTGGCACGAATATAGTTCGTCTCACCGCCATGAATGATGTTGCTGGTTTCAAACAAGATAGCGCCAGAGGAGATCAGAATGAAGACCGCGCTGATCGCCAGATGCAGAGCAGGCAGTTGCAGGAAGATATTAGCAACCATACCAATCAGCACCACCACAATACCCGCCATCAGCATACCGCCGAGGAACGACATATCTTTGCGGGTGGTCAGCACATATGCAGAGCAGCAGAAGAACACTAACGCCGTTCCGCCCAGTGCCATAGCGATTACGTCACCCATTCCGGCAGACAGATAGGTGTTCAGAATAGGTCCGAGGATATAACCCAGAAAACCGGTAAAGGCGAATGCGGAGATAATCCCGGTCGGCTTATTCGCCGTTTTATAGGTCAGGAACATCAAACCATACATACCCACCAGCGTCAGAATCAGACCCGGAGATGGCAGCATCAGCACCGTACTGGCAGTTGCGGTAATCGCCGAAAAGGCCAGCGTCAGGCTCAGCAGAAAATAGGTATTACGCAGCACCTTATGGGTGCTAAGCAGTGATGTACGGTCATGTGAAGAACTAACAATACGATCCATTGAGTCACTCTCTATGACAGATGTAATTAATTAAGCAGCATAATGATAATGCGTAAGGGCACCCAGAAGTTTTACCCATCTTTACGCATTTGATCTGGAACAGGTTTAACAGCGGATTATCAGGTCATTAAGCAAATATAACGCCCTGAGAATTTCGACAGGCAAAAGAAAAAGGGGTTAGCATTTAGCTAACCCCTTATCTTATTTGGCGGAAGCGCAGAGATTCGAACTCTGGAACCCTTTCGGGTCGCCGGTTTTCAAGACCGGTGCCTTCAACCGCTCGGCCACACTTCCGGAATGACGCGCACTATAAACATCCCGATGCGGCGTGTAAACCCCTAATTTGTTTGTTTGCCTGAAAAACAGCCAAAAGTGCATTGATAGCGTGAAATAACAGCAGATTGATCATTTCATCACCATGAATTCCTTCTCTTTTACTCGTTTAGCAACCGGCTAAACATCCCCACCGCCCGGCCAAAAGAAAAATAGGTCCATTTTTATCGCTAAAAGATAAATCCACACAGTTTGTATTGTTTTGTGCAAAAGTTTCACTACGCTTTATTAACAATACTTTCTGGCGACGTGTGCCAGTGCAGAAGGATGAGCTTTCGTTTTCAGCATCTCACGTGAAGCGATGGTTTGCCTTGCTACAGGGACGTCGCTTGCCGACCATAAGCGCCCGGTGTCCTGCCGGTGTCGCAAGGAGAAGAGACGTGCGATATGAATAACGAGGAAACATTTTACCAGGCCATGCGGCGTCAGGGCGTTACCCGGCGCAGCTTTCTCAAATATTGTAGTCTGGCTGCCACGTCGCTGGGATTAGGCGCGGGAATGGCACCAAAGATTGCCTGGGCGCTGGAGAACAAACCCCGCATTCCGGTGGTATGGATCCACGGTCTGGAATGCACCTGCTGTACCGAATCTTTTATCCGCTCCGCTCACCCACTGGCGAAGGACGTCATCCTTTCCCTGATTTCCCTCGATTATGACGATACTTTGATGGCTGCCGCCGGAACCCAGGCGGAAGAAGTCTTCGAAGACATCATCACGCAATACAATGGCAAATATATCCTCGCAGTAGAAGGTAATCCGCCGCTGGGCGAGCAGGGGATGTTCTGTATCAGCAGCGGTCGACCGTTTATTGAGAAACTCAAACGTGCCGCTGCCGGAGCCAGCGCGATTATCGCCTGGGGAACCTGCGCGTCCTGGGGCTGCGTGCAGGCCGCGCGGCCCAATCCGACGCAGGCAACGCCTATCGACAAAGTCATCACCGACAAACCCATTATCAAAGTACCTGGCTGCCCGCCGATCCCGGATGTGATGAGCGCCATCATTACTTACATGGTGACCTTTGATCGCTTGCCAGATGTCGACAGAATGGGCCGTCCGCTGATGTTCTATGGTCAGCGAATCCACGATAAATGCTATCGCCGCGCCCACTTCGACGCCGGAGAGTTCGTCCAGAGTTGGGATGATGACGCTGCCCGCAAAGGTTACTGCCTGTACAAAATGGGCTGCAAAGGGCCTACCACCTATAACGCCTGTTCCTCCACACGCTGGAATGATGGCGTTTCTTTCCCAATCCAGTCTGGTCACGGCTGCCTGGGCTGTGCGGAAAATGGTTTCTGGGATCGCGGTTCGTTCTACAGCCGCGTGGTCGATATTCCGCAAATGGGTACTCATTCCACCGCCGATACCGTCGGTTTAACCGCGCTTGGCGTGGTGGCAGCGGCTGTTGGTGTGCACGCAGTCGCCAGCGCCGTTGACCAGCGCAGACGTCATAACCAGCAACCTACAGAAACCGAACATCAGCCAGGCAATGAGGATAAACAGGCATGAGCACTCAGTACGAAACTCAGGGATACACCATCAATAATGCCGGACGCCGCCTGGTGGTCGACCCGATTACGCGCATCGAAGGCCACATGCGCTGCGAAGTGAATATTAACGATCAGAATGTGATCACCAATGCCGTCTCCTGCGGCACCATGTTTCGCGGGCTGGAGATCATTCTGCAAGGGCGCGACCCGCGCGATGCGTGGGCGTTCGTTGAACGTATCTGCGGCGTCTGTACTGGCGTACACGCCCTGGCTTCGGTTTACGCCATCGAAGATGCTATCGGTATTAAAGTGCCGGACAACGCCAATATCATCCGCAACATTATGCTGGCAACGCTCTGGTGCCACGATCATCTGGTGCACTTCTATCAGCTTGCCGGGATGGACTGGATCGATGTGTTAGATGCGCTGAAAGCCGACCCGCGGAAAACCTCCGAACTGGCGCAAAGTCTCTCCTCTTGGCCGAAATCATCCCCTGGCTATTTCTTCGACGTACAAAACCGCCTGAAAAAATTTGTTGAAGGCGGGCAGTTGGGGATCTTCCGCAATGGCTACTGGGGGCACCCGCAGTACAAACTGCCGCCAGAAGCTAACCTGATGGGCTTTGCCCACTATCTCGAAGCTCTCGATTTCCAGCGTGAAATTGTGAAAATCCACGCGGTCTTTGGCGGTAAAAACCCGCATCCAAACTGGATTGTCGGCGGGATGCCTTGCGCCATTAACATTGACGAAAGCGGCGCGGTCGGGGCGGTCAATATGGAACGCCTGAACCTGGTGCAGTCGATTATCACCCGCACGGCAGACTTCATTAACAACGTGATGATCCCCGACGCCTTAGCCATCGGTCAGTTCAACAAACCGTGGAGCGAAATCGGCACGGGTCTTTCTGATAAATGTGTCCTCAGCTACGGCGCATTCCCGGATATTGCCAACGACTTTGGTGAGAAAAGTCTGCTGATGCCTGGCGGCGCGGTGATTAACGGCGACTTCAACAATGTGCTGCCAGTGGATTTGGTTGATCCGCAGCAGGTGCAGGAGTTTGTCGATCACGCCTGGTATCGTTATCCCAACGATCAGGTCGGGCGTCATCCATTCGATGGCATTACCGACCCGTGGTACAACCCCGGCGATGTCAAAGGCAGCGATACCAACATTCAGCAGCTGAATGAACAGGAACGCTACTCGTGGATCAAAGCGCCACGCTGGCGCGGTAACGCGATGGAAGTGGGGCCGCTGGCACGCACGTTAATCGCTTATCACAAAGGCGATGCTGCGACCGTTGAGTCGGTCGATCGCATGATGTCGGCGTTGAACCTGCCGCTTTCCGGTATCCAGTCAACGTTAGGCCGCATTTTGTGCCGCGCGCACGAAGCGCAGTGGGCCGCAGGTAAGTTGCAGTATTTCTTCGACAAGCTGATGACCAACCTGAAAAACGGCAATCTCGCCACTGCTTCCACGGAAAAATGGGAACCTGCAACCTGGCCGACAGAGTGCCGTGGTGTCGGTTTTACCGAAGCGCCGCGCGGGGCGTTAGGCCACTGGGCCGCCATTCGCGATGGCAAGATTGATCTCTACCAGTGCGTGGTGCCGACCACCTGGAACGCCAGCCCGCGCGATCCCAAAGGGCAGATTGGCGCTTATGAAGCGGCGCTGATGAACACCAAAATGGCGATCCCCGAGCAACCGCTGGAGATCCTGCGTACTCTGCACAGCTTTGACCCGTGCCTCGCCTGTTCAACACACGTGCTGGGCGACGACGGTAGCGAGCTGATCTCCGTGCAGGTGCGTTAACAGCGAAGGAGAATCATCATGCAACAGAAAAGCGACAACGTTGTCAGCCACTATGTCTTTGAAGCGCCAGTCCGCATCTGGCACTGGTTGACGGTGTTATGCATGGCGGTGTTGATGGTCACCGGATACTTTATCGGCAAGCCGCTACCTTCCGTCAGCGGTGAGGCGACGTATCTGTTCTATATGGGCTACATCAGGTTAATTCACTTCAGCGCCGGGATGGTTTTTACCGTGGTTTTGCTGATGCGGATCTACTGGGCTTTTGTTGGCAATCGATACTCCCGCGAGCTGTTTATCGTGCCGGTATGGCGTAAAAGCTGGTGGCAGGGCGTGTGGTATGAAATCCGCTGGTATCTGTTTCTGGCAAAACGTCCGAGTGCCGATATAGGCCATAATCCCATCGCCCAGGCGGCGATGTTCGGCTATTTCCTGATGTCGGTCTTTATGATCATCACTGGTTTTGCGCTGTACAGCGAACACAGCCAGTACGCTATTTTTGCGCCGTTCCGTTATGTGGTGGAATTTTTCTACTGGACGGGTGGCAACTCAATGGACATTCACAGCTGGCATCGGCTGGGGATGTGGCTGATTGGCGCGTTTGTGATCGGTCATGTCTACATGGCACTGCGTGAAGACATCATGTCCGACGACACGGTGATCTCCACCATGGTCAACGGCTACCGTAGCCACAAATTTGGCAAAATAAGTAACAAGGAGCGTTCATGAGCGAGCAACGCGTGGTGGTCATGGGGCTGGGCAACCTGCTGTGGGCCGATGAAGGCTTCGGCGTGCGGGTGGCGGAACGGCTGTATGCCCATTACCACTGGCCCGAGTATGTGGAGATTGTCGATGGCGGTACTCAGGGACTGAACTTGCTGGGGTATGTCGAAAGCGCCAGCCATCTGTTGATTCTCGATGCCATTGACTACGGGCTGGAACCTGGAACGCTGCGAACCTATGCCGGAGAACGCATTCCGGCTTATCTCAGCGCGAAGAAAATGAGCCTGCATCAGAACAGTTTCTCCGAAGTGTTGGCGCTGGCGGATATCCGCGGACATCTGCCAGCACATATTGCCCTCGTCGGTCTGCAACCCGCAATGCTCGACGACTACGGCGGTAGCCTGAGCGAACTGGCACGGGAGCAACTGCCCGCTGCGGAACAGGCGGCGCTGGCGCAGCTGGCTGCGTGGGGAATTGTGCCGCAACCGGCTAATGAATCGCGCTGTCTCAATTATGACTGTCTGTCGATGGAAAATTACGAAGGCGTTCGCTTGCGCCAGTACCGGATGACACAGGAGGAGCAGGGATGAGCAACGACACGCCATTTGATGCGTTGTGGCAACGAATGCTGGCGCGCGGCTGGACGCCAGTCAGTGAATCCCGTCTTGACGACTGGCTTACGCAAGCGCCAGACGGCGTGGTGTTATTAAGCAGTGACCCGAAACGCACGCCAGAGGTCAGCGATAATCCGGTAATGATTGGCGAATTACTGCGCGAGTTTCCCGACTATACATGGCAGGTGGCGATTGCTGACCTTGAGCAGAGCGAAGCCATCGGCGATCGCTTTGGCGTCTTTCGCTTTCCTGCCACTTTAGTGTTTACCGGCGGAAACTATCGCGGCGTGCTGAATGGTATTCACCCGTGGGCGGAACTGATAAACCTGATGCGCGGGCTTGTCGAATCGCAGCAGGAGCGTGCCTCATGAGCGAAACTTTTTTCCATCTGCTGGGGCCAGGAACGCAACCGAACGATGACAGTTTCAGCATGAATCCACTGCCGATCACCTGTCAGGTGAATGATGAACCGAGTATGGCGGCCCTGGAGCAATGTGCTCACAGCCCGCAGGTGATTGCGCTGTTAAACGAGTTACAACATCAACTAAGCGAACGCCAACCGCCGTTGGGCGAGGTGCTGGCAGTCGATCTGTTAAATCTCAACGCCGACGATCGTCACTTTATCAATACGCTTCTCGGGGAAGGGGAAGTGTCAGTGCGCATTCAGCAGGCTGACGACAGTGAAAGTGAAATACAGGAGGCGATCTTCTGCGGATTATGGCGGGTGCGCAGACGTCGCGGCGAAAAGTTGCTGGAGGACAAACTGGAGGCTGGCTGCGCGCCGCTGGCGTTGTGGCAGGCGGCAACGCAAAATCTCTTGCCGACAGATTCGCTGTTACCGCCGCCCATTGATGGCCTGATGAATGGCCTACCGTTGGCGCATGAGTTACTGGCACATGTACGTAACCCCGACGCGCAGCCGCACAGCATTAATCTGACGCAATTACCCATCAGCGAGGCTGATCGGCTTTTTCTCTCACGTCTCTGTGGGCCGGGAAATATTCAGATTCGTACCATTGGCTATGGCGAGAGCTATATCAACGCCACGGGGTTACGCCATGTCTGGCATTTACGCTGTACGGACACCTTAAAAGGCCCGTTACTGGAAAGTTATGAAATCTGCCCAATACCGGAAGTGGTGCTGGCAGCGCCAGAAGATTTGGTCGACTCTGCGCAGCGGCTTAGCGAGGTATGTCAGTGGCTGGCGGAAGCTGCACCGACGTAAAAAGACGGTAAGTATCGCTTTCAGTCTTATGAATATCGCAATCGGCGAATACCTCTGGTCGTAGAGTTTCAGGATAAAGAGGGAGATCTACCATTATCGGGTTATTTTTCTCTCTTCGCCTACAGGAGTGCGCATGTGGGATGTCATTGATTTATCGCGCTGGCAGTTTGCTCTGACCGCGCTGTATCACTTTTTATTTGTACCCCTTACCCTGGGGCTGATTTTTTTGCTGGCTATCATGGAAACCATTTACGTGGTCACCGGCAAAACAATCTACCGCGATATGACGCGCTTCTGGGGTAAGCTCTTCGGTATCAATTTTGCTCTTGGCGTGGCTACCGGCCTGACCATGGAGTTTCAGTTTGGTACTAACTGGTCATTCTATTCCAACTATGTGGGCGATATTTTTGGCGCACCACTGGCGATGGAAGCATTAATGGCCTTCTTCCTCGAATCCACCTTTGTCGGGCTGTTCTTCTTCGGCTGGCAGCGGCTGAATAAATACCAGCACCTGCTGGTGACGTGGCTGGTGGCGTTCGGTTCAAATCTCTCTGCATTGTGGATATTGAATGCCAACGGTTGGATGCAATACCCGACCGGTGCGCATTTTGATATCGACACCCTGCGTATGGAGATGACCAGCTTCAGCGAGCTGGTCTTTAACCCGGTCAGCCAGGTGAAATTTGTGCACACCGTAATGGCGGGCTACGTGACCGGGGCCATGTTTATTATGGCGATCAGCGCCTGGTATTTACTGCGCGGACGGGAGCGCGATGTCGCATTACGTTCGTTTGCCATCGGTTCCGTCTTCGGTACTCTGGCGATTATCGGTACCCTGCAACTCGGAGACAGTTCTGCGTATGAAGTCGCGCAAGTACAACCGGTAAAACTGGCGGCGATGGAAGGGGAGTGGCAAACGGAACCTGCACCTGCACCGTTCCATGTGGTTGCCTGGCCGGAACAGGATCAAGAGCGTAACGCCTTTGCCATCAAAATTCCCGCGCTGCTAGGGATCCTCGCCACTCACTCATTAGATAAACCCGTGCCGGGTCTGAAGAATTTGATGGCTGAAACCTACCCACGCTTGCAACGCGGACGTATGGCCTGGCTGTTAATGCAGGAAATATCGCAAGGCAATCGTGAGCCGCATGTGTTGCAGGCATTCCGGGAACTGGAAGGTGACCTGGGCTACGGCATGTTGCTCTCCCGCTATGCGCCGGATATGAATCATGTCACAGCCGCACAGTACCAGGCGGCGATGCGTGGCGCGATACCTCAGGTTGCGCCGGTATTCTGGAGTTTCCGCATCATGGTGGGCTGTGGTTCCCTGCTGCTACTGGTGATGCTGATTGCGCTTGTCCAGACGCTGCGTGGCAAAATCGACCAGCATCGCTGGGTGCTGAAAATGGCGCTCTGGAGTTTGCCGTTGCCGTGGATTGCGATTGAAGCCGGGTGGTTTATGACCGAGTTTGGTCGTCAGCCGTGGGCGATACAGGACATCTTACCGACATACTCCGCGCACTCCGCTTTAACCACAGGACAACTGGCTTTCTCACTGATCATGATCGTAGGGCTTTACACCCTGTTCTTAATCGCCGAAGTCTACCTGATGCAGAAATATGCCCGTCTGGGGCCGAGCGCGATGCAGAGTGAACAACCGACGCAGCAACAGGGGTAAAGGAGAAAATCATGTTTGATTATGAAACATTGCGCTTCATCTGGTGGCTGCTGATTGGCGTGATCCTGGTGGTCTTTATGATCTCCGACGGATTTGACATGGGGATCGGCTGTCTGCTGCCGCTGGTGGCGCGTAATGATGATGAACGCCGGATAGTGATAAACAGCGTTGGTGCACACTGGGAAGGCAACCAGGTCTGGTTGATCCTCGCTGGTGGGGCATTATTTGCCGCCTGGCCCAGAGTGTATGCAGCGGCGTTTTCCGGCTTTTATGTGGCGATGATCCTGGTGCTGTGCTCACTGTTCTTCCGCCCGCTGGCCTTTGATTATCGCGGAAAAATCGCCGATGCACGCTGGCGTAAAATGTGGGACGCCGGTCTGGTCATCGGCAGTCTGGTGCCGCCGGTAGTCTTCGGTATCGCCTTCGGCAACTTGTTGCTCGGCGTGCCGTTTGCCTTCACACCGCAATTACGCGTGGAGTATCTTGGCAGCTTCTGGCAACTGCTGACGCCATTCCCTTTATTGTGCGGATTGCTCAGCCTTGGGATGGTGATTTTGCAAGGTGGCGTCTGGTTACAACTGAAAACTGTTGGTGTGATTCATCTGCGTTCACAGCTGGCCACCAAACGCGCTGCACTGTTGGTGATGCTGTGCTTTTTGCTGGCGGGTTACTGGCTGTGGGTCGGTATTGATGGCTTTGTACTGCTCGCCCAGGATGCTAACGGTCCTTCCAATCCGTTAATGAAACTGGTGGCAGTGCTACCTGGTGCCTGGATGAATAATTTCGTCGAATCGCCCGTTTTGTGGATCTTCCCGCTGCTGGGGTTCTTCTGCCCATTGCTGACGGTGATGGCGATTTATCGTGGTCGCCCGGGTTGGGGATTTTTAATGGCGTCATTGATGCAATTTGGCGTGATTTTCACGGCAGGCATCACGCTGTTCCCCTTTGTCATGCCGTCAAGCGTGAGTCCAATCTCCAGCCTGACGTTGTGGGACAGCACTTCCAGTCAGCTGACGCTGAGCATTATGTTGGTAATCGTGCTGATATTTTTGCCCATTGTGTTGCTCTACACTCTCTGGAGCTACTACAAAATGTGGGGACGCATGACAACAGAAACTCTCCGCCGTAACGAAAACGAGTTGTACTAAGGAGCAGGAACAATGTGGTATTTACTTTGGTTCGTCGGCATTTTGTTGATGTGTTCGCTCTCCACCCTTGTGTTGGTATGGCTGGACCCGCGTCTGAAAAGTTAACGAACGTAGGCCTGATGCGGCGCATTAGCATCGCATCAGGCAATCAATAATGTCAGATATGAAAAGCGGAAACATATCGATGAAAGCGATCTTAATCCCATTTTTATCTCTTCTGATTCCGTTAACCCCGCAATCTGCATTCGCTCAGAGTGAGCCGGAGCTGAAGCTGGAAAGTGTGGTGATTGTCAGTCGTCATGGTGTGCGTGCTCCAACCAAGGCCACGCAACTGATGCAGGATGTCACCCCAGACGCATGGCCAACCTGGCCGGTAAAACTGGGTTGGCTGACACCGCGCGGTGGTGAGCTAATCGCCTATCTCGGACATTACCAACGCCAGCGTCTGGTAGCCGACGGATTGCTGGCGAAAAAGGGCTGCCCGCAGTCTGGTCAGGTCGCGATTATTGCTGATGTCGACGAGCGTACCCGTAAAACAGGCGAAGCCTTCGCCGCCGGGCTGGCACCTGACTGTGCAATAACCGTACATACCCAGGCAGATACGTCCAGTCCCGATCCGTTATTTAATCCTCTAAAAACTGGCGTTTGCCAACTGGATAACGCGAACGTGACTGACGCGATCCTCAGCAGGGCAGGAGGGTCAATTGCTGACTTTACCGGGCATCGGCAAACGGCGTTTCGCGAACTGGAACGGGTGCTTAATTTTCCGCAATCAAACTTGTGCCTTAAACGTGAGAAACAGGACGAAAGCTGTTCATTAACGCAGGCATTACCATCGGAACTCAAGGTGAGCGCCGACAATGTCTCATTAACCGGTGCGGTAAGCCTCGCATCAATGCTGACGGAGATATTTCTCCTGCAACAAGCACAGGGAATGCCGGAGCCGGGGTGGGGAAGGATCACCGATTCACACCAGTGGAACACCTTGCTAAGTTTGCATAACGCGCAATTTTATTTGCTACAACGCACGCCAGAGGTTGCCCGCAGCCGCGCCACCCCGTTATTGGATTTGATCATGGCAGCGTTGACGCCCCATCCACCGCAAAAACAGGCGTATGGTGTGACATTACCCACTTCAGTGCTGTTTATCGCCGGACACGATACTAATCTGGCAAATCTCGGCGGCGCACTGGAGCTCAACTGGACGCTTCCCGGTCAGCCGGATAACACGCCGCCAGGTGGTGAACTGGTGTTTGAACGCTGGCGTCGGCTAAGCGATAACAGCCAGTGGATTCAGGTTTCGCTGGTCTTCCAGACTTTACAGCAGATGCGTGATAAAACGCCGCTGTCATTAAATACGCCGCCCGGAGAGGTGAAACTGACCCTGGCAGGATGTGAAGAGCGAAATGCGCAGGGCATGTGTTCGTTGGCAGGTTTTACGCAAATCGTGAATGAAGCACGCATACCGGCGTGCAGTTTGTAATGCATAAAAAAGAGCATTCAGTTACCTGAATGCTCTGAGGCTGATGACAAACGAAGAACTGTCTAATGCGTAGACCGGAAAAGGCGTTCACGCCGCATCCGGCCACTTTCAGTTTTACTCTTTCTCGGAGTAACTATAACCGTAATAGTTATAGCCGTAACTGTAAGCGGTGCTGGCGCGTTTAATCACACCATTGAGGATAGCGCCTTTAATATTGACGCCTGCCTGTTCCAGACGCTGCATTGACAAACTCACCTCTTTGGCGGTGTTCAAGCCAAAACGCGCAACCAGCAGGCTGGTGCCAACAGAACGCCCCACGACCGCGGCATCACTCACCGCCAGCATCGGCGGCGTATCGACAATCACCAGATCGTAATGGTCGTTCGCCCATTCCAGTAATTGACGCATCCGATCGCGCATCAGCAGTTCAGACGGGTTAGGTGGCACCTGACCGCGAGTAATCACATCAAAGCCTCCTTTGCCAAAATGCTGGATCACTTTGTTGAGCTCATCTTTACCTGCCAGATATTCCGACAAGCCATGTTCATTACTCACGGTAAACAGGTTATGCGAATAACCACGGCGTAAGTCGGCATCAATAAATAACACTTTTTGATCGGACTGGGCGATCACCGCTGCCAGAGTTGAACTGACAAACGTTTTACCACTGTCTGGCGTCGCACCGGTGATCATCAGAATGTTATTCTCCGTCTCCATCATAGCGAAATGCAGACTGGTTCGTAGCGCACGTACGGCTTCCACAGCAGAATCCGCCGGGTTATCCACCGCCAGGAAGGGGATATTTTTAGTACGATGGCGCTGCTGATTAGAAAATAAATTTTTCTTACGCAGACGGGTGCGTTTATCCAGCCACTCGGACATTGGGATAGTGGCATAAACGCTGATGCCGTGCTCTTCCAGTTGTTCCGGGGCTTCTACACCACGACGCAACATCGCACGCGCCAGCACGGCACCCACAGAAATAAACAGGCCAAGAATAAAACCAAGCACCACATTCAACGCTTTTTTCGGTTTCACTGGCTGCGGCTGAGTGACTGCCGGGTCGATAATCCGCACGTTACCAATGGCACTGGATTTCGAAATACTCAACTCCTGCTGGCGGTTAAGTAATTGCAGATATACCGCACGGCCCGCTTCTACGTCACGACTTAAACGCAACACTTCCTGTTGGGTGGAAGGCATTGCCGATACCCGCTTATTCAGGCGTTTGCGTTCTTGCTCCAGCGTCTGGCGTTTTTCCAGCAGCGCACGATAAGTTGGGTGATCTTTCTTATACAGCTGGGAGATCTCTGCCTCGCGGAAGGTCAGCTCATTGAGTTGATTATCAACGTTCACAATCTGCTCAAGAACGGCTTTGGCTTCCAGGTTAAGGTCAACCGAATCGCGCTGCTGGCGATAAACGTTGAGTTTTTCTTCCGCCTGGTCCAGCTCGCTGCGCACTTCAGGTAACTGGCGCTGTAAGAATTCAAGGCTTTGTGAATCCTGCGCCGCCTGGCGAGCGATATTCTGTTGCAAATAGTTGTTAGCGATGCTGTTCAGAATACGAGTAATCAACTGGGGATCATCACCAGTCATGGTAAGTTCCAGCATCCCGCTTTCTTTACTGCGTTCGCTAACGGTAAAGGTTTCCTGCAATGCGTTAATCGCTTCCAGTTCGGTACGCTGGCTCAGGACAAACTGTGTTCCTGGTTTGGCCTTAATGTCCGCGATAGTCAGCGCAACGCCATCTTTTTCCAGACGCTGGCCGACCATACCATTGACGGTGAACTCTTCACCTTCCAGTGTATAGTGGCCGTTTTCCCCAACCGTGAGTGTCAGTTGCTGATCCTGACCATTCAGTTGTGGAATATGCATCCAGCTGATCGCCAGCTCACCTGGTTTTTCTTTGGTTAATCTCGCCCAGCCGCGACCCACAATCGGAAAATACTTCTGCTCAACTATGTCGCGCAGATTCAGTTCAGCAATGGTTTTACCGAGAATCATGCGCGATTGCAGCAGTTGGATCTCCGGTGCAGACTCGGGCGATGAGTTAGGGATCATATCGCTCAGGCCGCTGAGAATGGCGTTGCCCTGTTTTTGCTCAACCTGGACCAGAGTATCTGCCTGATAAATTGGTGTACTTAACAGCGAGTAAGCGACAGCGATCAGCGTGAATAACGCGGTCACGCTGATAATAAACTTACGGTGATCCCATAACTCGCCGACCAGACGAAGCAGATCGATCTCATTTTCCTGAGTGCTGCCTGGTGGCGTATTCATATTTTTAGTTGTCATCGTATTTTATAAACTCAAATTACCGGCTGAGGCGCTTCGCCCATTCCTGACTGGCGCGCTCCAACATACCGTAGACATGTTCAAATGCGTCCTGACTTTTACGATAGGGATCCGGGATCTCTTTCTGTTCCAGCCATTGCCCAAACAGCATTGTCTTCCCGCGGACCTCGGGAGCGATTGCGGTAACCTGAGCAATATGCTCTGACTCCATTGCCAGAATCAGATCGTAATTTCGTGCCATCTCAGCAGTGAGCTTACGTCCGGCATGTCCTTCAAGAGATACGCCATGATTAGCGGCAACATCTGCTGCTGTCGCATCTGCAGGGTGTTTTACCAGACCATGAACACCTGCCGATTTGACTTTTACGCCTGGCAGACGTTTACGCAGCAAGCGCTCGCCAATGGGCGAACGGCAAATGTTGCCGGTACAAACCACCAGGATTGAGTTAAATTTTAGTTGGGCCATGTTTGAATCCACCGTGAAGTCTCTGTCAGGTCATGCACCCCGGAAATCGTCGGTACCAGCAGAGAAATCACACGGTTCCAACGAGCCAGCGGCGCAGTAGTGACATAAACAATGTCGTAAGGTTCAAGCTGGAATTCCGTTCCGAGTATCATTGCCGATGCGTCCTTCGCATTCAGCTGATAAATATTGGCGATTTTGCCATTCTGCTTGTTTTGCGTTGCACGAATAACAAAAATCCCCGTCGCATCAGCGACATCCTGATTCATACCCTCAGCGTTACCCAGCGCTTCCGCCAGGGTCATACCGCTGCGGTCCATTTTCAGCGTGCTCTGTTTACCCACTTCACCCATCACGAAGACTTTCAGATCATCGTTGCGCGGAATAAATAAAATATCGCCCGGGTGCAGCAGTTTGTTCTGGCGCAAGTCGCCACGCTGCATCAGCGCATAGAGGTTCACTTTGGTCTTTACGCCATTCTGGGTGAGCACCACGTTGCGCCAGTCTGCATCTGCGGTCAGACCGCCCGCGGCGTTAATCGCATCCATGATGGTCAGAGGAATATTGGTAATCGGCTGCTGACCCGATTTGCTGACTTCGCCGGTGACGTACGCTTTTTGCGAGCGGAACGCCGCGACGCTGACATCGACTTGCGGGCTTTCAATGACTGAATCCAGACGCGCTGTAATCTCGTTGCGTACCTGGGTAAGTGTTTTCCCGGCCACTTTCAGGCGACCAATATAGGGGTAGAAAATCGCACCATCGGCGTTAACCCAGTTGCCGGTATCACTGGCGCTACGGTATTGCCCTGCGGGGGTGGTTAGTTCCGGGTGATCCCAGACCGTAACCATCAACACATCCCCAATGCCGATACGATATTCATAGTTTGCGATTTGCTGCTCCAGCTCCGGGTTAGCCTGCGACATAATCGGTTTGGCGCGCAACTGATCAATCAATCCTGGCGTGACGGGATAGATATTGACCATTTTGTCCAGGTCATACTGATTGTCAGGTAGTTCAATGACATCCTTGTTACTGGTCGATAAATTCTGACCAGGAACAAGGGTACATGCTGTCAAAGACAGAACAGCCAATGTCAGTACCGAAAACTTAAAAATGTTCTTTTTCATTGGTTTATATTTATCAGTCAATGTAATGTTATGAATTACGTCAGGTTATTGTCCAACCGGTACTTCTCGCTCTGCCGTCATTGGATAGAGCTGGTATTTGCGTGACAGCATTTGTCCACCATCACGCGTCAATGGTGTCCACGAAACCACCGCGCGGTTGCGGTTAGGTCCAATGGTCATCAAGTCGAATGGAATCGAGATATAAAAACCTTTACTAAAGCCGCCTTCGCCGTAGTCATCTTTAGATACGTTACTGATTGCCGCCCATACCCCTACCGCCACGCCGCTGTCAAAGCGTTTGGCGACGTCGATCGTTGCGCCTTTATCTTTTGCCAGATATTGCCCAACGCTAAGTTTCATCAGTACGCCATTGAGCGTCGGCGGGTTCCAGTAAGCCGTCACGAAACCTGTTGGCGTGGAATAATCGGTGAAACGCATCATGTTGTCCCAGTCACGCTGCTTCACGTAGTTAACGTCCACACCCAGCGCCCAGCTGGCATCTAGCGGGCGATAAAGCAGCTCGGAACCGACACCGGCATACATCGTTTCCAGATAACCGCCATACACCTGGCCATAGAAACCATTGCCTAAGTCAGCAAAATAGTTCGCCTGCAAGTTGTTGAGATAAACGTCATTGCGAACGTAGTCACGGATATGCGTGCGCACGCGGGGCAGGGTAGAGTCCGCGGGCAACAGCGAAGACTTAAACTTGTCGTAGTTGTTGTAAATATTGGTGAAAATACCGCCATCAAGCAGCAGGTGGTCGGTAAACCAGTAGCGGGCACTGGACATCAGCCCCAGCTGGAACATATAGAAATCTTCCGGGCCGCCCAGCGACTGTGAAAGTGTTGGGTTGAAAGAGTAGCTAAAGCGATCTTCACGAATACGGTAGCCCCGACCAAAGGCAGAAAGATCTTCTGCTTCAACACGTTGTTGTTGAAGTTGCTCTGATTGACCAGGCGCTGTACCAGCCAGCTGTTTGCGCAGGCTGGCTACGTCGGTTTCGGTAGTCACCATCGCCATATGCTCGCGCTTTTGCGTCACGCTAATCTTCTCAACGCCTTGCGGCAGGTTATTCACCAGAATCCGGTTGGCACGATCGACCGCTTCGCGAGAATCACGGTATTTGTATTGTTGACCAGACATATACAGCGTCTTATCGCGCAGCTGAATTTCCGGTGCTTCAAAACCTGCGTTGTACTTCAGCGCGGTAAGTTGGTTCGCTACTGTGGTGTACTGCAATCCTTCAGATTCAGGCGCAGGTTGATATGCCGGTTTTGGCGTATCGCGCAGGGCAGGGCGCAGATCGTTGAAATTGGTCCGTAACGTGAAGCCAAACATCAACGTGTTACCGCGTTCATAACTCAGGTTGAGATCTGCCCAGCTGGCAGCGCGATAAACTGCGCCGACGTTGAAATGGCTTGCCTGAGGCAGTTTGCCAGCGAAATCATTCTGGTAATTGTTGCCATCGTATTCGAGTTTCAGACGCAGGGGATTCCACGGCGTTTGATACTCAATGCCGCCAAAGATGGAAGCCGGGCCACGAAAGATATCGCTAAAGCTGATATCGCCCGCATCGTGAGACTCTGCGCGATGACAATATTTATCGCTCACCCGGCAAAACGGGTTGGTAATATTGCCCGCATTACCGGCGTAGCCCCATGCCATCCCGAGGGTGAAATCAAATGGCCCCGCTTGCTTGCTGGCCACCAGATACTCACCGTCAAACAGACCCGTACCAGCAATATCACGTTTACCAAACGCCACTTGCGGTAGCCAGTAACCTTCTTCCCACAGGCGAAGTTTAAAATCGAATGATTTGTCTTTGTATGACTGATCGCCGCTGAAATCTTCCCACTGGCTATATTTGCGTGTGCGCACATCCGTATAACGAATGGTGCCTTCCAGCCATGGGAACAGCGCCACGGAGGTGGAGTAGAACCGGTATTGATCGTTATCCCGGTAGTTGACGCTGAATTCACCTTCCGGTGCGATGCGCGCATTTGGCATCTGCAACAATCCTGTGCCGCCAAAGTCTGATTGCGACGAACCCAGCGGATCCGGGTAGGTTAATACTTCAGCATGACAGGCACTGGAGACGGCAATGGCCAGGCAGCTTAAAAGATAAGAATTCTTCTTCATCAGTCAGGAACACGTTGCGTTAAAACAGACACAATCTGGTCATTTAAATCAGCATATTTTTCGGGCAGTACATGCGCAGAAAAGCCCAACCAAAGCTGGCTGCCAGGCGGTGGTTCCACATGTCTTTTATTCCACAGGGCAACAGGGGCGACGACAGTCTCACCCTCAGGCGTAATCACCATAACGTTATTCTTGTCCGCGCCTGCAAGGCGGGGGTGATCTTGCAGATAATCGGTAACGCTACGGCCTGCCTGCCAGGGCAATTGCCCAGCCCCAGAAACCGCACCCAGCAGAGTAATAGTCACCGGACGCTGTACGGTATAGAGCGTATAGTCCCCGACCAACGGGGGATTGCTGTTCTCATCCACTCGAACAAAATCAGGGTCCAGTTTGACCGGTAAGCGACCAGTGATATTGAGATTGAGTAACTGCTGGCGCACGGATTTAATCGTTGCCGCCACATCGTCGTCAGCTTCTGCTTCCCAGGAAGCAAGCTGTGCCATGACATGTTGGTAGTCTTTAAGCGCTTTAGCTTTCGCCGCAGAGTCGGTCAGCAAGGCACCAGGCCACCAGAGGCGATCGCGCAGTTGCGGTTGTGTCACCAACTGGACAACATTTTCCACGGGGCCAACGGAAAGTGTCTGTTGTTCGCCAGGCAGATAAATAGTCACCGTTCCTTGCGCAAAGGCATGGGGTGTCATTACGTAAAGTACGCTGGCAATGAAATACGACTGTAATTTATTCATGGTGCGGGTTTAAGAAACGTCATTTCTACGGGAATAACCCCTGCGCCTAACATTTGCCGACTTTGACGAACCTGGCCAGTAGCCGAATCGACCCAGAATGTGTTTTGCCACTGTTTTTCTGGCCGCGTGGAAGTCACCTCTTCCTGCCAGACATTACACAGCACATTGCGACCCGCAATATTCAGCGTCTCTAATCCAGCAAAGGAAAAAGTAGAACTCAGGGTCGCAGAGCGAAAATGGTTGTCTTCACTCCAGAGAATATCGCGCGTCCAGCGGCTGCCATCTTTTATTGCCAGCGCGTTACGCAGAGGGTCCTGCCCGGAATTTGTCACTTCCAGCAGATTATTATTAAGTTTGACGGTTTTTAAAAGACGTCCATTGTGGGTAACCAGCATGGCGTTATCCTGGGATAACCATTTGCTTTGTTCTTGTTCTATATATCCCAGTACCACAAAGATTCGTTGCCCTTCATTAAGGCGTAAATACATCGTGGAATAAGGCAACGCCTGGATCTGCTGATCCGCTACGGTGATATCCTGATTATCGAAAAGGCTGGCGCGAAATGTATCGACCATACTTTGCTGGCTGTGCGTACATCCCGCAAGAAATAGTGCGAAAATCGATAAAATAAGAGGGCGCACCTTTAATCCTTGAAAGGTTAATTAAAAAAATGCAAATCTCTAAAGCCCGGTACGAATATCGCAACCGGGTATCATTTAACTTTAATTTCGACGCGTTAAAGCAGTATTAGCGTGTAGTGGACGTGGTGGTTGAGGTGTTATGAGAACCGCCATCGCCACTGTCATTTGCTGCAACAACTGCCAACGTCGCCACACCAACAGCCGTTGCCACACCGACAACTGTCGCCGTGCCGACAGCGCCAGCAGCCACGCCACCAGTGGTAGTAGCAGTCGTGGTTGCGCCGGTAGTGGTCGTTGTGGTGCCAGTAGTACCCGTCGTTGCCTCGGTCCCGTTTGTTGCTTCAGGGGCAGCAAACGCAGCTGGCGTCGTCAACATGAAGGCCATAAGGATTGCAGAAAGCTTGTGTTTCATAACTTTTCCTTTATTCATCGCATGGACAATACGTACGCTTGAGATCAGGATTGTCTACTTTGAGTATAACATCCTTGTGAAATCTCCCTTTCCTCATACCGCTTGCACTATATACTGCGGGTAGGAAAGGCGCGCAGAGGGAAATATAAGATTGTTAACTATCCCCCTCTGGAAATACGACTTGTGAGCATAAGATAAATCTTAGCAAAATACAAATTAAAGATAAGGAAATTGTTACGAAAGCTATTAATTATTGTTGGTAATATAGTTTCAAGTGGTACTATAACTGGCTGTTAAATGGCATTTATAACTATTAGGTGCAGAGATATTCGCTTAAATGGATTAGTTTCTTTGTGGAAAAGTAACTGATGTTATAATGTATGATGTTGACTATTGCACTATTCCAATAAAACCAGTCAGCTTTAAACAAGCAGCGTCATATTAAGAGAGATAAACATTTGCCGCTGTTGGTCCTCGCAGGCCATTTACGCGGCAAAATTCCACACGTAATCCTGGTATAAGCACTTCTGCGTCGCGGGGAGTGAATGCGGAAATATGGACCTGAACTTCTTTACGACCGTCGGAGGGGATAATGAATCCTTTGCCGCTTTTGCGATCAAAGGTTTTGACAATTCCTGTCATTTTACGGGACAAACAAATTCCTTACTGAAAATACTGCGCTGCACTATACGGGGTTAATAAAATAAAGCCAGCGATATTTAAGACCGCCGGACGGCTAAAATAAAATTTGCTTAATCTCAATTATCATGCGTTAATAGCTGCGTCGGTTTGAAAGACAGACAGCATACAAAGTAGTTTACTAAAGCAGTTCTCATTATCAGGCATTATCCCCTTCTTTTGAGTCTCTCTCCTGAACACTAAGTAGTTTCTGTATTAAAGCCCTGTTTGCCGAAAGGCCCAAAATGAAGGAAGTAAAATATGTCTAATAAAATGACTGGTTTAGTAAAATGGTTTAACGCAGATAAAGGTTTTGGCTTTATCACTCCTGATGATGGCAGCAAAGACGTTTTCGTCCATTTCACTGCCATCCAGAGCAATGAATTCCGCACGCTGAACGAAAATCAGAAAGTTGAATTTTCTATTGAGCAGGGGCAACGTGGCCCCGCGGCAGCGAACGTTGTTACGCTCTAAGGTTGCCGTTATTACTCAACATCTCCATTTCCGCTGTCCATGTTGTCATGGTTCACAGTACCGTACATCGGCATTCGATGTGACGGAGCGAAACCCTTTGGGCGCTAAGTGTATTTTTTGTAAATCGACGATGATCACCTTTGATAACGTCGCGCTGCAAATACGCACGGACCATGCGCCGCTGGATTTCACAAAATAATATCAGGCTCCCTCGTGGAGCCTTTTTTATATCTGCCTTATTTTTCTTCAACGCTGTATGTATAGTAAGCGATAACCTGTTGATTATTGAATCTTTCGGGGAGATGGCTTATAACATTTCTTACCTGACCAGGGTACCGGGAACCAACACCTTACTGGCGTGTTGCTGTCTTTCAAGACCAGAAGAGGTTAACAGTGAATATTGAAGAGTTAAAAAAACAAGCCGAAACGGAAATCGCCGACTTTATCGCGCAAAAAATCGCCGAGCTGAACAAGAATACAGGGAAAGAAGTCTCTGAAATTCGCTTCACCGCACGAGAAAAAATGACCGGGCTTGAAAGTTATGATGTCAAAATCAAAATAATGTGATTTTGTGAACATCACCCGTGCGAGGTGATGTTCCGCTTGTTGCTAATTTAGTGACCAATCATTGGCGCTTGTGGAATTAAGCGTCGGTACAATTCATCCGGTACCGGGCTTTGCCATACTCCCGCATACATTGCGTAACCAATCACCGCAAACATAATCCCCAGAACCAGTAGCGTCATTAACCAGCCAGACAACGCAAAGGCTTTTTTATTTGCCGCAGGTTTTTGCAGTGAAAAGGTCAATGTTGAGGCTACCGGACATGACTCTACGCAAGTCATACAGCCGGTACATTCCACTGTTCGTACCTGAATTAATTTATCGACCGGGATCCGTGATGGGCAATTTTTTGCGCATTTGCCACAGTCGATACAACTTTCGGCATTGCGACGAATCTTAAACGGCGACAATAGCGAAACCACGCCCATCAGCGCGCCATATGGGCAAAGATAACGACACCAGGCATGGCGAATAAACAGGCTGGCAATCAGCAAAACGGTCACGCTGATTAATGTCGCGGTCCCCATATGACGAAAGAAATCGAGCATTTTAACGTCCATCACCACGCTGTAGGGCGACAACATAAAATAGTGAATCGCCTGAGCGGGCATCAATAACGCGATATAGAGAAAAAAACTCAACAGCAAATACTTCACGCCGCGCAGAGGAATATCCAGCCAGCGGGGAAGGACACATTGCCGACCAAACAGTTTGTTACCGAGATCGCCGATTAATTCAGAAAGCGTACCAACCGGGCATAACCATGAGCAAAAGGCCTTTTTGAGTAATAGACTGATGACGATAAAAGCGACCAATAACAGCATCGCGGCGGCGTGGACGGACGGTAACTGACCTGTTACAAGGCTATATTTCAGATTCATCAGCCCGGCAATCGGTAGCCAGCCTTCGATACCTCCCGGTCTGGCGACAAATGTCGTGCTACTTGCCGTTTCGTAATAGCGCACCCAATACCAGAACGTGATGGCAATATAAATATTCATTGCCAACAGTAATAATTGCGTCGCTTTACGCCAGGTCGTGGCATTGCGCCAGTCATTCCACGGTAATTTGCCGCCCGTCGTGCCTGGCCGCCGCTGCCAGCGGGTTCTTTTTTTCTCTGCCATGATTTTGCCAGTCCGTTAAGTTGCATACCAAATGCCACTATTCTAGTTGTTCTTAACTGGCTGATATTGATTCAAATCGCGTTCAGGTCTTTCTTATTCAACCATGCTTCCAGATCGGCAACACTGCGTGTAATTTCTTCGTGTGGAAGGGGGGCAGATAATGGCTGCTGCTCCAGTTGTGCGCATAGCTGGCTGGCGATACGCATTCCCAAACTCGAGCAACTGCTTTTTAGCTGATGCGCGGCACGCTTTATTTTCTCGCTATCCTGACTGGCGCGGGCAATGTCGATTTCATCGAGAAGCGGCAGGGCATGTTGTGTAAATAATACCAGCCATTCGTGGATCTTCTCCGTCCCCATTAACTGAGCATCTTCATTGAGTTGCGATACATCCAGCGATTGATCGTTATTGACTTGCAGTTGGAGATAGTGCGCCAGTAACTGACCGAGCACTTCACGCGGCACCGGTTTAGGGATAATCCCGCGGAATAATGAACTGGTACGCTGGCGCAGCGTTTCGTCAATGACATGGGCGCTAAAGCCAATCAAAACCAGCGACGGATATTGCTGTGCCAGTTGTCGGGCAAGCGTAATGCCGTCGACATCCGGCAGATCAAAATCCACCAGTGCGGCAGCAAACGGTTCGCTATTTTGCAGTGTCTCTAAAGCCTGCGCGGCATTGCCAACAGCAACAACCTGCGCACCACTGGTGTTCAGCATCTCAACGGTAATTCGCTGGGTTAGCGGGTTATCTTCAATTAACAGCAAACGTAAACCGTCAAGACGCACCGCCTGATTGACTGTTTTTGGCACGGGTGCCGTGGCAACACGTAACGGCAAGCGTAAACAAAAACAGCTTCCAACCTCCGGCGTGCTGGTGGCGCTCAGTTCGCCGCCCATCGCCTGGGCCAGACGGCTACTGATAGTCAGCCCCAGCCCGGTGCCGCCGCGTTTGCCGCTTACCTGCACAAATGGCTGGAAGATTTCTGCCAGTTTCGCGGGATCAATACCGCAGCCGCTGTCTTCCACTTCGACCAGCCATTGCTCGCCATCAGTGCGACTACGCAGGATAATGTACCCTTCGTCAGTAAAACGCAGGGCGTTGCTCAACAGGTTGGTTATAACCTGACGAATACGTCGTGGATCGCCCATTAACGCGCACGGCATATCATCGGCAATTGCCGTTGCCAGGCGAATCGGGCGACCTTTCACCCGTCCGCTCATTAATTGCAGGGTACTTTCCAGCAGCGGGCGCGGTTCAAAGGGCTCATCGCTGACCGAAACATTCTTGCCACCTGCTTCGATAGCGGAATAATCGAGAATATCGTTGAGGATGGTCAGCAACGATTCGCCGGAGTCGGTAATTGCCCGCAAATCATCACGCTGGGCGTTAAGTGCGGGGTTATCTGCCAGTAGCTGTGCGGTGCCGAGAATACCGTACAGCGGTGTGCGGATCTCATGGCTCATCGCCGCCAGAAACGCCGATTTTGCCTGGCTGGCTTTTTCTGCTTCCGCCCGTGCCTGTCGGTGTTCTATCACCAGTTCCTGCAATTCAGCTGTACGCGCTTTGACCTGCGCCGCCAGCTGTTCGCGGTGGCGATTCAGTGCATGAACATTGCTGCGAAACGCATCCATCAGCCGCCCGATGGTATCCAGCTCCCGTACGCCAGCGGTTTCCGGGAAAGGGGAGTCAATATCACCGTCCAGCAGCCGTTGCAGCGCCTGCGTTTGTTCGGCAAGTGGACGCGTGACTGAGCGATAAACCACGCGCCAGAGGATCAGAATCAGTGCGCAAAGTGAAACCATCCCCAGCAATAACAGGCTGTATTGCCCGCGTGCACTGGCTTTTTCCAGATGTGCCAGTCCATGCTGATTGCGCAGCTCAATGGTGTCGACCAGCTGACTGACTTCGCTACTAAACTGCGCGAACTGGGCGATATTATTTTGGGCGAGAGTTTGCAGGTGATTGCTGATTTCACTGTCCTGCTGGAACAGCGCCAACAGATCGCTATATTGGCTAACGGTAGTTAACGTTGTTGCGACCTGCGCACGAACACCCGGATCTTCAATGCGTATTTGCCGACGTTGCAGAATTTTCACCGCATTATTGAGCTGCTTTTCCAGCGTTGGCGCATTTTTCTGGATCTGCTCCAGCCCCAGATTCATCACCATTTGCTGCACCCGCAGGGCGCTAAGGCGCAGTTCATTCATCTGGTTAACATACTCAAGATCGATATCAATCAGCCGATCGAGTGCACTTTCTGCGGCCTGACGCTGATCTTGTTCGATCAAATCGTAAATCCCGGCCTGGGTCGCTCCGGCGGAGGTTGCCGCATTATTCGCCTGACCTTGCGCCAGGCGTGCGATCTCATCGGCGGCAGCGACTATCTGCTGACTGAGTTGCTGTTGTTGCTGGCGCAGTTGCAAACGCTGCCCCACCAGTTCCCCTTGCTGACGTAACGAACGGGAGATCTCCTGCTCCTGTTGTTCAATAGCGGTGGTATCAAAACCTTGTTCCCGTAACGCTTGCAGCAACGCATTAATCTTCAGGCTTTGTGCGGTGAGCATTCGCCCCTGCGCCTGCCACATCTTTTCGTTATCGGCACTGGTCAGGTTCTGCGCGGCGAAAAGTTCCCAGGCGCTGGCTTCGCTCAACTGGCGCGCCATATTCATGGTAGGAATCAATGCCTGAGTATTGTCTTTTTCCACCTGGCTGATAAAGCGCAGGTTGTACCATCCCACCAGGGTACTGGTCAGGGTTAACAGCGCCATCAGGGCAAAGCCCATCCAGAGTCTTCGGGTCAGGGTTAAATTCACGGTCGGTGCACTTTAGGTGAAAAAGGTTGAGTCGCAAAGCGGAATGCATCTAGCATAAAGCCTTATTATTGATGAGGCTATCATGCGCGTACTGCTATTTTTACTTCTTTCCCTTTTCATGTTGCCGGCATTTTCGGCTGATAACCTGTTGCGCTGGCATGATGCGCAGCATTTCACGGTGCAAGCCTCTACGCCGCTTAAAGCCAAACGCGCATGGAAACTGTGCGCGCTTTATCCCAGCCTGAAAGATTCATATTGGTTATCGTTGAACTATGGTATGCAGGAGGCTGCTCGCCGCTACGGTGTGGATTTAAAAGTGCTGGAGGCAGGCGGCTACAGCCAGTTGGCTACCCAGCAAGCACAAATCGACCAGTGTAAACAGTGGGGCGCAGAGGCCATTTTGCTCGGTAGTAGCACGACCTCATTTCCCGACCTGCAAAAGCAGGTAGCAAGTCTGCCGGTGATCGAACTGGTAAATGCTATTGATGCTCCCCAGGTGAAAAGCCGCGTTGGTGTGCCCTGGTTTCAGATGGGCTATCAACCGGGGCGATATCTGGTGCAATGGGCGCACGGTAAACCACTGAATGTGCTGTTGATGCCCGGACCCGATAACGCCGGGGGCAGTAAGGAGATGGTCGAGGGTTTTCGCGCAGCCATTGCCGGAAGCCCGGTGCGTATTGTTGATATTGCGCTTGGTGATAACGATATTGAAATCCAGCGTAACCTGTTGCAGGAGATGCTGGAACGCCATCCAGAAATCGACGTCGTTGCCGGAACGGCCATTGCGGCAGAGGCGGCAATGGGGGAAGGGCGTAACCTGAAAACGCCGCTTACCGTGGTGTCGTTTTATCTTTCACATCAGGTGTATCGCGGGCTGAAGCGGGGAAGAGTGATTATGGCTGCCAGCGATCAAATGGTCTGGCAGGGGGAACTGGCAGTTGAGCAGGCCATCAGGCAATTACAGGGGCAATCGGTGTCTGATAATGTCAGCCCACCGATTTTAGTTCTGACGCCGAAAAATGCCGACCGAGAACATATCCGCCGCTCGCTGTCACCGGGGGGATTTCGTCCGGTCTATTTTTATCAGCACACATCAGCGGCTAAGAAATAACCTTCACCATGTTGCGTCACCAGTAAATCCGCGCTGAGTTTATGACGTAAACGACGAATTAACACATCGACGGTGCGCAGGTCAGGGTTTTCCACCCGACGCGCAGAAAGCATACGTAGCAGACGTTCACGGCTGAGAATTTCGCCCGGATTCGTCACAAATGCCACCAACATTTCATACTCTGCGCGGGTCAGTTTAATCGGCTCGCCATCCCGCTCCAGCGTATGGCGCGACACATTCAGGCAATAACCGGCAAAGCGATAGCAGTTGTCCTGAGTGTGCGGTTGAGCTTGTCGCGCGAGGTCGATTCGCCAGAGCAGATTTTTCACCCGTACTACCAGTTCGCGCAGTTCCAGCGGTTTGGTGACGTAATCGTCTGCGCCCATTTCCAGCCCAACAATACGGTCAATCCGATCGCTGCGTCCGGTAACCAGAATAATCCCCACCGTTGAGCGTTCTCGCAGGGCGCGGGTTAACATCAGGCCATTTTCATCGGGTAAGTTGATATCCAGCAGAATTAAATCTACCGGCTGATTCTGCATAATTTCCCGCAGCCCGGCACCGCTCGCTGTAACGGAAACGGTATACCCCTCCTGAGTGAAGTAAGATTGTAATCGCGCCTGGGTAACCGGCTCATCTTCAACAATAACAATGTGATGTGGCATCAGAGGGTTTTACTCATTCTGTTCATATCTGTTCATATTCTGCCGTAAGCCGTTCATCCTGACCAGTGCCGCTGTTCATATTTGCTCATTAAGATCGCTTCACTAAACCATAATTTTACAGGGGCTATTATGCGGAAACTCTGGAACGCGCTACGCCGACCCAGTGCTCGTTGGTCGGTACTGGCGCTGGTCGCAATTGGGATTGTGATTGGCATTGCGCTGATTGTATTGCCACACGTTGGGATCAAAGTCACCAGCACAACCGAATTTTGTGTCAGTTGCCACAGTATGCAACCGGTGTATGAAGAATATAAACAGTCGGTGCATTTCCAGAACGCCTCCGGCGTGCGAGCTGAATGCCATGACTGTCATATCCCGCCGGATATTCCAGGCATGGTGAAGCGCAAACTGGAAGCGAGCAATGATATCTACCAGACCTTTATTGCTCACTCCATTGATACACCTGAAAAATTCGAAGCCAAACGCGCGGAACTTGCCGAGCGTGAATGGGCGCGAATGAAAGAAAACAACTCGGCAACCTGCCGCTCCTGCCATAACTACGATGCGATGGATCATGCGAAGCAGCATCCTGAAGCGGCACGTCAGATGAAGGTGGCAGCGAAAGATAATCAATCCTGCATCGACTGTCATAAAGGTATTGCCCACCAGTTACCGGATATGAGTAGCGGCTTCCGTAAGCAGTTCGATGAGCTGCGCGCCAGTGCTAATGACAGTGGTGACACGCTGTACTCTATTGATATTAAGCCAATTTATGCGGCGAAAGGCGATAAAGAAGCCTCTGGTTCTCTGCTGCCTGCTTCGGAAGTGAAAGTCCTTAAACGTGACGGCGACTGGCTGCAAATTGAAATTACCGGCTGGACGGAAAGCGCCGGACGTCAGCGTGTGCTCACCCAATTCCCAGGTAAACGCATCTTTGTTGCCTCGATTCGTGGTGATGTGCAGCAGCAGGTAAAAACGCTGGAGAAAACCACCGTTGCCGACACCAATACCGAGTGGAGCAAGTTGCAGGCCACTGCGTGGATGAAGAAAGGCGACATGGTGAACGATATCAAACCGATCTGGGCTTATGCGGATTCGTTGTACAACGGCACCTGTAACCAGTGCCACGGCGCACCGGAAATCGCCCACTTTGACGCTAACGGTTGGATCGGCACGCTCAACGGCATGATTGGCTTTACCAGTCTCGATAAACGTGAAGAACGCACCTTGTTGAAATATCTGCAAATGAATGCGTCTGACACCGCAGGTAAGGCTCACGGCGATAAGAAGGAAGAAAAATAATGAACAATAACGATCTCTTTCAGGCATCACGTCGGCGTTTTCTGGCACAACTCGGCGGCTTAACCGTCGCCGGGATGCTGGGGCCGTCATTGTTAACGCCGCGCCGTGCGACTGCGGCGCAAGCGGCGACTGACGCTGTCATCTCGAAAGAGGGCATTCTTACCGGGTCGCACTGGGGGGCTATCCGCGCGACGGTGAAGGATGGTCGCTTTGTGGCGGCAAAACCGTTCGAACTGGATAAATATCCGTCGAAAATGATTGCCGGATTGCCGGATCACGTACACAACGCGGCGCGTATTCGTTATCCGATGGTACGCGTGGACTGGCTGCGTAAGCGCCATCTCAGCGATACCTCCCAGCGCGGTGATAACCGTTTTGTGCGCGTGAGCTGGGATGAAGCCCTCGACATGTTCTATGAAGAACTGGAACGCGTGCAGAAAACTCACGGGCCGAGTGCCTTGCTGACCGCCAGTGGTTGGCAATCGACGGGGATGTTCCATAACGCTTCGGGGATGCTGGCGAAAGCTATTGCCTTGCATGGTAATAGCGTTGGTACGGGCGGAGATTACTCTACCGGTGCTGCGCAGGTGATCCTGCCGCGCGTGGTTGGCTCAATGGAAGTGTATGAACAGCAAACCTCCTGGCCGCTGGTATTGCAGAACAGCAAAACCATTGTGCTGTGGGGCTCTGATTTGCTGAAAAACCAGCAAGCGAACTGGTGGTGCCCGGATCACGATGTTTATGAATATTACGCGCAGCTAAAAGCGAAAGTCGCCGCCGGTGAAATTGAGGTCATCAGCATCGATCCGGTTGTCACATCCACCCATGAGTATCTGGGGCGCGAGCATGTGAAGCACATTGCGGTTAACCCGCAAACTGATGTGCCGCTGCAACTGGCGCTGGCGTATACGCTGTACAGTGAAAACCTGTACGACAAAAACTTCCTCGCTAACTACTGTGTGGGTTTTGAGCAGTTCCTGCCGTACCTGCTGGGTGAGAAAGACGGTCAGCCGAAAGATGCCGCATGGGCTGAAAAACTGACCGGCATTGATGCCGAAACCATTCGTGGGCTGGCGCGGCAGATGGCGGCGAACAGAACGCAAATTATTGCTGGCTGGTGCGTGCAGCGTATGCAGCACGGTGAACAGTGGGCGTGGATGATTGTGGTTCTGGCGGCGATGCTGGGGCAAATTGGCCTGCCAGGTGGTGGCTTTGGTTTTGGCTGGCACTATAACGGCGCAGGCACGCCGGGGCGTAAAGGCGTTATTCTGAGTGGTTTCTCCGGCTCTACGTCGATTCCGCCTGTTCACGACAACAGTGATTACAAAGGCTACAGCAGCACCATTCCGATTGCCCGTTTTATCGATGCGATCCTCGAACCGGGGAAAGTGATCAACTGGAACGGTAAATCGGTAAAACTGCCGCCGCTGAAAATGTGTATTTTTGCCGGAACTAACCCATTCCATCGCCATCAGCAGATCAACCGTATTATTGAAGGCTGGCGCAAGCTGGAAACGGTTATCGCCATAGATAACCAGTGGACCTCAACCTGCCGCTTTGCCGATATCGTGCTGCCTGCGACCACGCAGTTTGAGCGTAACGATCTCGACCAGTACGGCAACCACTCCAACCGTGGCATTATCGCCATGAAACAGGTGGTGCCGCCGCAGTTCGAGGCGCGCAACGACTTTGATATTTTCCGCGAGCTGTGCCGTCGCTTTAATCGCGAAGAAGCCTTTACCGAAGGGCTGGACGAAATGGGCTGGCTGAAACGCATCTGGCAGGAAGGTGTACAACAAGGCAAAGGACGCGGCGTTCATCTGCCAGCGTTTGATGACTTCTGGAATAACAAAGAGTACGTCGAGTTTGACCATCCGCAGATGTTTGTTCGCCACCAGGCATTCCGCGAAGATCCGGATCTCGAACCGCTGGGCACGCCGAGTGGCCTGATTGAGATCTACTCGAAAACCATCGCCGATATGAACTACGACGATTGTCAGGGGCATCCGATGTGGTTTGAGAAAATCGAACGCTCCCACGGTGGGCCCGGCTCGCAGAAGTATCCGTTGCATCTGCAATCTGTGCATCCGGATTTCCGACTTCACTCGCAGTTATGTGAGTCGGAAACTCTGCGTCAGCAATATACGGTAGCGGGTAAAGAGCCAGTGTTCATTAACCCGCAGGATGCCAGCGCGCGCGGTATTCGTAACGGTGATGTGGTACGCGTCTTTAACGCTCGCGGTCAGGTGTTGGCAGGGGCAGTAGTTTCTGACCGCTATGCACCCGGCGTGGCACGAATTCACGAAGGGGCATGGTACGATCCAGATAAAGGCGGCGAGCCTGGTGCGCTGTGCAAATACGGTAACCCCAACGTGCTGACCATCGACATCGGTACTTCGCAGCTGGCGCAGGCGACCAGTGCGCACACTACGCTGGTGGAAATTGAGAAGTACAATGGAGCAGTGGAGCAGGTGACGGCGTTTAACGGCCCTGTGGAGATGGTGGCGCAGTGCGAATATGTTCCCGCGTCGCAGGTGAAATCATGACCACGCTGACAGCACAACAGATTGCCTGTGTTTACGCCTGGCTGGCGCAGTTGTTCTCCCGTGAACTGGACGATGAACAACTGACGCAAATCGCCAGTGCGCAGATGGCTGAATGGTTTTCGTTGCTGAAAAGCGAACCGCCGCTGGCTGCGGCGGTGAATGAGCTGGAAAACTGTATTGCCACGCTGACAGTACGTGACGATGCCCGTCTGGAACTGGCCGCTGACTTTTGCGGCCTGTTTCTGATGACCGACAAACAAGCGGCGCTGCCGTATGCATCGGCCTACAAACAGGACGAGCAAGAGATTAAACGCTTGTTAGTTGAGGCAGGGATGGAAACCAGCGGCAATTTCAACGAACCGGCAGATCATCTGGCGATCTATCTCGAATTGCTCAGCCATCTGCATTTTTCGCTGGGAGAGGGGACCGTTCCTGCGCGAAGAATCGACAGTTTGCGGCAAAAAACACTGACGGCGCTGTGGCAATGGTTACCAGAGTTTGTTGTGCGTTGTCGTCAGTATGACAGCTTTGGTTTTTACGCGGCACTAAGCCAGTTATTGCTGGTGTTAGTGGAGAGCGACCACCAAAACAGATAACGTCGTTTGTGCGCCTGAAAAGACGCGTTTAGCGTCGCATCAGGCATTATGGGGCAGTTGCCGGATGCGTCATCACATCCGGCAAACACACATCACGGATGAGCTACAAACCGGGAAAGTCGCTGGCGCAGCAGGCGGTTTTCCTGCTTCAGGTGCGCAATATCATCCATTAACGTCAGCGCCACCGCGATCCCAGGCCAGTCCAGAGCCAGTTCATGACGCAGGCGTACTGCGCGTTGCACCACGATGGCGGCATGGTCGTCAAATACCCAGGTTGTTTCCTGGATCTCACGCGGTTCAACCACCCCCAAACCGACAATTTCATTCAACTCCTCTTCAGAGATGCCGGTATGCAGGCAAAATTCGGTAATAGTAAAAGTCACCGTAACATTAGCCATTATGCTTTCCCCCAATCTTTACGTGGATCAAAAGACGACTGGGCGTCTGCCAGTTGCTGCCACAGCGCGGCAGTGTTTTCATCCGGTTTCGGCGGCATCACGATTTTCAGTACCGCATACAGATCGCCGGTCTGTTTTTTGCTCACCAGACCTTTGCCTTTAACGCGCAATCGTTGCCCGGCCTGGCTGCCTGGCGGGATAGTCAGCAAAATGCTTTCTTTCAGTGTTGGAACGGTGACTTTAGCACCCAGCGCCGCTTCCCACGGGCTAACCGGCACCACAATTTCCAGATCCTGGCCGACAATATCGAACAGCGGATGTGGCGCAATATGAATCACCAGCCACAAATCGCCATTTGGACCGCCGTTTTCGCCCGGCGTCCCCTGGCCTTTCAGACGGATGCGTTGACCATTGCCGACGCCCGCCGGGATCTTGACATTCAGCGTTTTCGGAATTTCCTGTTCGATCATGCCAAAGGCGTTATAAACCGGCAGGTTATAGCTGATGGTACGCTTATGCTCAGTAAGCGTTTCTTCGAGGAATACCGCCACTTCGATTTCAATATCGTGGCCGCGTGTGGCGGGGCGTTGACGGCTCTGGCGGGCATGCTGACCGAAAATTGACGAGAAGATATCGTCAAAATCTTCGGCGTTAAAACTCTGACCGTCGCTATGATGGAACTGACGGTTAAATTGCGGATCGTTGCGATGTTGCCACATCTGATCATACTCAGCGCGACGTTGTTCATCACTTAACACTTCCCAGGCTTCAGCGACCTCTTTGAAGCGGGCTTCGGCATCCGGTTCTTTGCTGACATCAGGATGGTATTTGCGGGCCAGTCGACGATAGGCGGTCTTGATTGTCTTGAGATCGTCCGTCGGTTTCACGCCCATGATGGCGTAATAATCCTTTAATTCCATAGCGTTATCTCGCGTAAATCAACACAAATTGAAGGAACCCCTGTAAGGTAACTCCTATAAGTGTAGGGTAATCCTCAAAATTTCATATGCCAACACAGAATATGTTATTGAAATCATCGCGGAGAGGAGGTCGCCTCAAGGTGGGGTGCTGAACATATTTTAAACAGGTGAAAAAGGGTGAGCGATTTTTGATAGTGGAACCAGGCACTTTAAGTTTAACTGGGGCGTCATTATTTATTAAATTTTATAGGCGCTATATATGAGTAGTAATATACATGGAATTAGTTGCACTGCAAATAATTATTTGAAACAAGCCTGGAACAATATAAAAAATGAGCACGAAAAAAAATCAAAAATATTCAATCACGCTTTTTGAAAACACACTGGTGTGTTTTATGCGGTTGTATAAAGAAATCAGACGTCAAAAAGCTGAAGACTACATTCCATGCCTGGAATGCGATTCACTAGAAAAAGAATTTGAGGAAATGCAGAATGATAATGATTTATCATTATTTTTGAGAACATTGCGTACTAATGATACAGAAACTTATTCAGGGGTTTCAGAAGGTATTACATATACTATACAATATGTTCGAGATATTGATATTGTTAGAGTGTCCTTGCCGGGCAGAGGTTCAGAGTCTATCACAGATTTTAAAGGTTATTATTGGTATGGCTTTATGGAATATATTGAAAACATTAATGCGTGTGATGATGTTTTTTCTGAGTATTGTTTAGATGATGAAAATATGAGTATCCAGCCAGAATGGATAAATACGCCGGGAATATCTGATTTAGATACTGGTATTGATTTGTCTGGTATATCTTTTATTCAGAGTGAAATTAATAAAACTTATGGATTAAAATACGCTCCAGTAGATGGCGATGGCTATTGTCTGTTAAGGGCCATACTGGTTTTAAAAGAACATGAGTATTCATGGGCGCTGGGCAGCCATAAGACGCAAAAGCAAGTATACGAAGAGTTTATTAAAATTGTTGATAAACAAACGATCGAGGCTCTTGTTGATACGGCATTCTATAATCTCAGGGAAGATGTAAAGACGTTATTTGGCGTTGATCTACAATCTGACAACAAAATTCAGGGGGAGGGTAGTCTTATGTCATGGAACTTTCTGTTTTTTAAAAAATAATTTATTGATAGTTGCTTGAATGACAAAAAATGCATACTGCATTTACCCGAGTTTATATTTAATGATAACAAGGCACGCCTTGTTTTAGACACCGACCCAGAGAAGAGGATTAATGAGGTGAAAAATTTCCTCACTGCTCTTTCAGATAGCATTTGCTCATTATTTATTGTTAATAGTAATGTGGCATCAATCTCCTTAGGGAATGAATCCTTTTCAACAGATGAAGATCTTGAGTATGGTTATTTAATAAACACTGGCAATCATTATGATGTTTACCTCCCTCCTGAACTTTTTGCTCAGGCTTACAAGTTAAAAAATAAGGAAATGAATGCGCAACTCGACTATTTAAATCGTTATGCAATTTAATGGCAAAGGCATATGCTAAAAACCATTGTTATTAGTCTCACACTTTTTTATTGGTAAATATTGTCTCTGTATTGGTAACGCCGCAGATATTCTGTTTAGCCACAGGTGCAATTATCAGCGGCGTACGCGAGGCAGGGGCTAATCAGGCATAGTTTGCGTCAAACCTTGCCTGTTTTTGAAGATGTATATAGAAAAACAGGCGTTCAACAAGCCATTTTGCGAACCTGTTCCCGGAAAAAAGTCATATTTCTGTCACACTCTTTAGTGATTGATAACAAAAGAGGTGCCAGGAATGAACAAAACGCTAATCGCCGCAGCTGTGGCAGGGATAGTTTTACTCGCTTCAAACGCTCAGGCACAAACCGTACCGGAAGGCTATCAGCTACAGCAAGTGCTCATGATGAGCCGCCATAACTTACGTGCGCCGCTGGCGAACAATGGCAGTGTGCTGGAGCAGTCGACGCCGAATAAATGGCCAGAATGGGACGTCCCCGGTGGGCAACTCACCACCAAAGGTGGCGTGCTCGAAGTGTATATGGGCCATTACATGCGTGAATGGCTGGCAGAGCAGGGGATGGTGAAATCGGGGGAATGCCCACCGCCGTACACCGTTTATGCCTATGCCAATAGTCTGCAACGTACCGTTGCGACCGCACAGTTCTTTATTACCGGCGCATTCCCGGGGTGTGATATTCCTGTGCATCACCAGGAAAAAATGGGCACTATGGACCCAACCTTTAACCCGGTGATCACCGATGATTCCGCCGCATTCAGTGAACAGGCGGTGGCGGCAATGGAGAAAGAGCTCAGCAAACTCCAGCTTACCGACAGCTACCAGCTACTGGAAAAAATCGTTAACTATAAAGATTCCCCTGCCTGTAAAGAGAAACAACAGTGTTCGCTGGTGGATGGCAAAAATACCTTTAGCGCCAAGTATCAACAAGAACCAGGTGTTTCCGGGCCGCTGAAAGTCGGCAACTCGCTGGTAGATGCGTTTACTTTGCAATATTACGAAGGTTTTCCGATGGATCAGGTGGCCTGGGGAGAAATCAAATCTGACCAGCAGTGGAAGGTGTTGTCGAAGCTTAAAAACGGCTACCAGGACAGCCTGTTTACCTCACCGGAAGTGGCGCGCAATGTTGCGAAACCGCTGGTCAGTTATATCGACAAAGCTCTGGTCACCGATCGCACCAGCGCACCGAAAATTACAGTGTTGGTTGGGCACGACTCCAACATTGCCTCTCTGTTAACGGCGCTGGATTTCAAACCGTATCAGTTGCATGACCAGAACGAACGCACGCCGATTGGCGGCAAAATCGTTTTCCAGCGTTGGCATGACAGCAAAGCCAATCGCGATTTGATGAAAATTGAATATGTGTATCAGAGTGCGGAACAGTTACGTAATGCCGATGCGTTAACCCTGCAGGCACCTGCTCAGCGTGTGACGCTGGAATTAAGCGGTTGCCCGATAGATGCCAACGGTTTCTGCCCGATGGATAAATTTGATAGCGTGTTGAATGAAGCGGTGAAATAACAGAAAACTCCCCCGCGAGAAGCGGGGGAGTCGCTGGTTAAACGTTTTTACGTTCGATGGTCTGTTCGCCCCAAAAAAGCGAATCTTTATCGGTCTTAGCAAAGGCTTTGACTAACACTTCATCGCTACCTTCTTCCCAAATCTTTTCCGCCATTTTTTCGTCGTACCCGGCGACTTCGAAAATGGCCTCGGCTATTTCCGGCGACGTATTGCGCAGAGATGCCCATTCACCGACGTGATGAGCTTTCGCTTCTTGAGTTGGCATGCGTATCCTCCTGTTGAAGATTAGCCGTTAAGTTTAACTGCCAGACCTGCGACATATTCCCCTTGATAACGAGCAATAGACAGTTCTTCCTGGCTTGGCTGGCGTGAGCCGTCACCGCCTGCGATGGTGGTTGCGCCGTACGGCGTACCGCCGCGAACCTGTGAAACGTCAAATAATTCCTGCGCTGCGTAGCCAATGGGGACAATTACCATGCCGTGATGCGCAAGGGTCGTCCAGGTTGAAGTAATAGTTTGTTCCTGACCGCCGCCAGTACCGGTGGAACTAAAGACGCTCGCCAGTTTTCCGTATAGTGCGCCGGAAGCCCACAGGCCGCCCGTCTGGTCGAGGAAGGTACGCATTTGACCGGACATGTTGCCAAAGCGGGTAGGTGTACCAAAAATAATGGCGTCGTAATCGGCCAGTTCTTGCGGGGTTGCAACCGGTGCAGTTTGCGTTTTACCGCCTGCTTTTTCAAATAATTGCGGCGGCATGGTTTCCGGTACACGCTTAACGACAACTTCTGCGCCATCGACTTTGCTTGCACCCTCAGCGACTGCGCGTGCCATCGTTTCAATATGTCCGTACATGGAATAATAAAGCACCAGAACTTTAGCCATTTCTAACCACTCCTCGTGTTATCTCTATTCCGTAGCGATTCGCTACCACTTATTTAAAGATAAGACGTCCTTTTCAGAGTGCAAATTTCACAACCACTTATTTGATTTATAACAACTTTCACAAGCACGTAATTTTGTCGCAAAATGACACATTTTTATCTCATCGCGTTTTTTAATCATAAGAGCGGCTTATGGATAATTATTTGAGATGATATCTATTCTCGCTAAGAAGCTGTTGCAGGATATTACCAAACGCGGGTCTGCCCGCGTCAGTTCACTAAGCTTAGTCCCACGTAGCGAAAATATGGCAGCCGCCATACGCCGCGTTAATTCTATGCAATATGATGTCTATACCCAGACGGAGGTCAGTAATGGCAAACCATCGAGGCGGTTCCGGCAATTTTGCAGAAGACCGCGAAAGAGCATCAGAAGCAGGTAAAAAAGGTGGACAGCACAGCGGGGGTAATTTCAAGAATGACCCGCAGCGCGCATCTGAAGCAGGTAAAAAAGGTGGCAAGAGCAGTCACGGCAAAAGCGACAACTAGCCGGGCTAATCAATGACGAATGCATTTTTTTCTTAGGCTCGTCAAAAAGTCATCACCGCCGGTAATCCCGGCGGTTTTCTGTTTATGGCTCCTGATGAACAACTTCTGGCGGTGGAACGTCAACCAACTTTCTGCTTAACAACGCATTGAGTAAAATCGCGCCAAAGGTTGCTGTACCAATCCCTCCCAACGTAAAACCGCCCAGCGTGAGAGCAAAATCACCCGCGCCCAGCACTAAGGTTACTGCGACCATAATCAAATTACCGTTCTGGCTTAAATCGACACGGTTTTGTACCCATATCCTTGCGCCTGCGACGGCAATCAGCCCGAACACAACAATTGATGCACCACCAATCACCGCGGCCGGAATGGTATGAATCAGCGCGCCAAATTTCGGTGAAAAGCCCAACAGCATGGCGATGACGGCAGCAGCGACAAACACCAGCGTCGAGTAGACTTTTGTCACGGCCATTACACCGATATTCTCGGCGTAGGTGGTTACGCCGCTGCCACCGACAGAACCAGAAAGCATCGTCGCCAGCCCATCACCGACGAATGCCCGCCCCATATACGGGTCCATATTGCGTCCGGTCATCCCGGCGACCGCCTTGAGATGACCTAAGTTTTCCGCCACCAGAATCACCGCCACGGGCGCAATCAGCATCATTGCCTGACTATTAAAAGCAGGAGTGGAAAAATGTGGCAAACCGAACCAGGCAGCATGGCTGACGAGAGTAAAATCGACGGCTTTTCCCAGCCCTAAAACGTTGGTCATCACGCCATACAGCAGACAGGCGACAATTAAACCTACGAGAATCAATAACCGCTGGATCATGCCACGGGTAAACACCGCCACCAGCCCAATACACAGCACCGTCATTACCGCCATCCAGCTATCAAAGGCCGAAGCCGATACACTTTTCACTGCGATAGGCGCTAAGTTCAGGCCAATCGCCATCACCACCGCACCCGTCACCACCGGCGGCATTAGTCGTTCAATCCAGCGTGTACCAATTTTCATCACCACCAGGCCAATGACGGTATAAACCAGCCCACAGGCGATAATCCCGCCCAGCGCAATGCTGATATTCGGGTTAATGCCCTGACCGTTAAAGCCCGTCGCGGCAATCACCACGCCGACAAAAGCCGCGCTGGAGCCGAGATAACTGGGGACGCGCCCGCCGGTAATAAAGAAAAACAGTAACGTGCCGATCCCCGACATTAAAATGGAAAGATTGGGATCCAGCCCCATCAGAATCGGCATTAACACCGTCGCGCCAAACATCGCCACCGCGTGTTGAACGCCCATTATTGCCGTCTGAGCAAACGGCAATCGTTCATCCGGCGCGACCACGCCGCTCTCTGTAGAGGTCGATTTTAACTGCCAGTGAGGAAAACCGAACATTGCCATCAGCTGTCTCCTTAAGGAGGTTAACAAGCAGGGCGCATCAGCGCGTGATAACTGCGATCGAACCACACCAGCCCGTAGGGTGTGGCGTGACGATGAATAGCTTCGATGGCGCAAAACAAAATGTCGTGGGTGCCGACGCTCACCACCTGGCTGATACGGCAGTCAAACGAAACCAGTGCCTCTTCCAGTTGCGGGCATCCGGTCACACCTGTCTGCCAGCGGGCGGCGGCAAAGCGGTGTTCCATGGGCGTTTTGCCGCCAAAAAGGTTGGAAAGCGGCTCCTGCCCGGCGCTAAGTGTATTTACACACAGCGTTCGATTTTCATTGAATACCGGCCAGACGGACGCCCCACGATTCAGGCACACCAGTAATGTGGGCGGCGTATCGGTCACGCTGCAGACGGCGCTGGCGGTGAACCCGGCGCGCCCGGCTGGACCGTCCGTGGTGATGATATTGACCGCCGCGCCCATGCAGGACATCGCATCGCGAAAAGTTTGTTGATCGACAATGTTCATAGTTTGCTCCTTACAACAGCCCGCAGGCTTCTTCAAAGGACAGACGTGGCAGGCGCGCAAAAAGTTTGCTTCTATCGCCATAGCCGATATTAATCAGCAGATTGCTCTTCAGCGTGCTGCCCGCAAAAAAGGCGTCGTCAACGTGTTGACGGTCAAAACCCGACATCGGGCCGGTATCCAGTCCCAGCGCACGGCAGGCGACGATCAGATAGGCCGCCTGCATGGAACTGTTGCGAAACGCTGTTTCTTCCGCAAGTTGTGGGCTGGAGGTAAACCAACTGCGGGCATCGCCGTGAGGAAACAGTTGTGGTAACCGTTCATAAAATTCACTGTCCCAGGCAACGATAGCGGTGACGGGCGCGGTCAGGGTTTTTTGTAGATTGCCGATGGAAAGCGCCGGGCGCAGACGTTCTTTTCCTTCTGCAGTGCGGATAAACACGATCCGTGCCGGAGAACAGTTAGCTGATGTCGGCCCCCATTTCATCAGGGCATAAAGCTCCCGTAACGTCTCATCGCTGACGGGTGTCTCCCGCCAGCCGTTGTGAGTGCGGGCATCGGTGAACAGGGTGCTAAGCGCACCTGGGCTAACGGCTTCGTTCATAGCAATTCCTTACAGGGCGGCTTCGCGGTGATGTAACAGGCTGGCAAGCCCGTTGAGTAAAAGAGCATTAAACGTTTCGGGGTCGGTCACGTTGCAGGCGTGTCCGCCATAGCGCATCACCATTTTCTGGCTATCGGGCAGGGCGGCATGAAGTTCACTGGAACATGCTGTTGGCACCAGCAGATCATCACTGGCGCAGATGATTTGCACCGGGCAGCGGATGCGATCCGCATGGTGACTAAAGTCAGCGCGTTTGAGGGCGTTAAGTCGACGCAGTAAATTATTTTTGCCCTGAAAATGTGCCAGTGCCAGCGCGTCTTCTGCCTCCAGGCGAGGTACGCGGGCCGCCATCCAGTCGGCGGGATAGAGGAACAACGGCTGCGCTTCCACCCATGCCTGCGCGCCGCCGCTATACAGTAATCGTTCGCGAACCTGAAAACAGCGGCGCGTATGGGCGTTTATTCGTAGCCAGCCGTTAACGCTGATCAGCACAGTTACCGACGCGGGATAATCCAGCGCCAGCTGCATTCCCACCAGCGCACCGAGCGCATGGCCGACCACCGCGTAATGCTCAATCCCTGCGGCTACCAGCGCCTGATGCAGTTCCGCTGCCATCTGGGCGATACTGTAATCTTCTGCCAGCGTGTCGGGATTATTGCCGGTGCCGCGCTGGTCGTAACAGACTACCTGATACTCCTGCTCCAGCACCGCCAGTTGCGGTAACCAGTAACTGCCGCTACCGCCAAGACCCGAAATCAACACCACTACGGGCGCATCAGCATAAGGGGGAGGTGAGAGTGAAAGTTTCATCGCGGCCTCACTTGGCGATATGCGCAATTGTGGCGATTTCCACCAGCGCGTCAGGTTTTACCAGTCCGCACTGAATGCAGAATCGCGCCGGTTTATCACCCGGAAAAAACTCGGCGTAGATTTCGTTAATCGCGGCGTAATTTTTCCAGTCGGTAATAAAGATGCTGTTGAAGGTCACATCCGCCATCGTGCCACCCGCCGTCTCGATCACCTTGCGGATAGTTTCCAGAACGTGGCGGGTTTGCGCCTTTGGGTCATCGGCAAACAGCACGTTATTATGTTGATCAAAAGCCAGCGTACCGGAGACATACACCACGCCATCAGCCAGCGTGCCGGGAACGAAGGGGGCCAGCGGTGCGCTGCTGCCAGCGGGAATAATTACGGATTTTGGCATCGTTAAACTCCTTAAGCGATATGAGCAAAGGACGTGGGAGAAAGCGCGTCGCAGAATGTTTCGACGTCGCTGACCCAGCC
Source organism: Escherichia sp. WS33 (assembly GCF_046486385.1). Taxonomy (NCBI): domain Bacteria; kingdom Pseudomonadati; phylum Pseudomonadota; class Gammaproteobacteria; order Enterobacterales; family Enterobacteriaceae; genus Escherichia; species Escherichia sp. WS33. The sequence goes on from NZ_JBJQLJ010000001.1 coordinate 67,676, forward strand.
AAAAAAGGTTTCGATATTGAACAACGCGGCTTTCTGTGCAAATTCAGGCCCCGCCTGGTGTGTTGCGTCTTCCAGCACCACGCCGAAATACTCCAGAAAAAAGCCATCGCGTAGCGTCGATTCGACGCAGACGTTGGTAGCGATACCGGTGAAAACCAGATGGCGTATTCCACGGCTGCGCAAAATGCTGTCCAGCGGTGTATTGAAGAAACCGCTGTAGCGCGGCTTCGGCAGCACAATATCGCCAGGCTGCGGCACCAGTTCATCCACCAGTTGATAATCCCAGGAGCCTTTCGCCAGCAATTTCCCCTGCAGCTGCGGCTGCTTACGCATGGTTTTCAGGGCGTTCGATTTATGAAAATTCGGTGAGCCGGGTCCGCCAGCTTCGACATACTGTTCATCCCAGCCATTTTGAAACCAGATGATCAGCATCCCTGCCGCTCGCGCTGCGGTCACGGCGGTTTGAATGTTGGCAATGACCGGGCGAGTGGTTGAGACATCAAACCCGGCGAGATCTAAGTAGCCGCCTGGCGTGGCATAAGCGTTTTGCATATCCACCACGATCAGCGCACTTTGCTGCGGATCGAAGGTAATGGCTTCCGGTCGAGCGGTTAAGGTTGTCATCATGCCACCTCCTGAGTCAGCGCAGGGAGATGGGCGCGGCACTGCATCAGTGGTTGAATGCGCTCGCCGAAGGTTTCGATTCCCGACAGAAAATCATCGAAGGTCAACAGCACGCCTTCGGCACCAGGCACGCTTGCGACTTCATCTAACATGCGCGCGACACTGGCGTAAGAACCGACTAATGTCCCCATATTGATGTTTACCGCCGAAGTGGGATCGGCCATCTGACGGACGTTGGTGTCAGTACCGGAGCGGGTATCTTTCTGACTTTGTTCGGTTAGCCAGCTTAACGCCTCTTCATCCGCGCCCGCTTTGTAGTGTTCCCATTTGGCGCGAGCGGCATCGTCGGTTTCATCGGCAATCACCATAAACAACACATAAGAGCCAACGTCGCGCCCGGTTTGCTCTGCGGCCTGTTTCATCCGCACAGCGGTCGGGGCGAAAGCCGTGGGTGTATTTACGCCTTTGCCGAAACAGAAGTTGAAATCGGCATACTGAGCGGAGAACGCCATGCCAGCGTCGCTTTGCCCGGCGCAGATCACTTTCATGGGGACACTCGGTTGCGGACTGACGCGACAATCATTCATGGTGAAAAAATCGCCTTTAAAATCGCTTTTCCCCGTGCCCCACAGGTCGCGCAGCACCTGAACATATTCGGTGAGATAGTCGTAACGACGGGAGAAATAGTCATCGCCAGGCCAGATACCCATCTGCTCATACTCGGGCTTTTGCCAGCCAGTCACGAGGTTGACGCCAAAACGCCCGCCAGAGATGGAGTCGATGGTTGCGGCCATACGGGCGACGATTGCCGGAGGTAACGTTAAGGTGGCAGCAGTGGCGTAAATCTGAATGCGCGAGGTCACGGCCGCCAGCCCCGCCATCAAGGTGAACGACTCAAGGTTGTGATCCCAGAACTCAGTTTTGCCGCCAAAGCCACGCAGTTTGATCATCGACAGGGCGAAATCGAAATGGTAGTGCTCCGCTTTTTGCACAATGGCTTTATTCAGTTCAAAGGTCGGCATGTACTGCGGCGCGTGGGTCGAAATGAGCCAGCCGTTGTTGCCAATAGGTACGAATACGCCAATTTTCATCATCAACCTCTCTTCGTCTCGTAAAGTGAAAGTCAGACGGGGCGCTGCATCCTGCATATCCTTTTCAGCCGCGTATTGGCTTGTTTGCAAAGCGGATGCCAGTTTTTAAAAAGTTAATGTTGTTAATATGTTAACAATGCGTTATCTAAAATATCTGGTAAAAAGTGGACTAAACGGTCAAAACAGTTGCACATAAAACATGCATCTGTGCGCGATGAGAGTGCAGAAGGTCGAGGCCGGGCGGGGGTTTTGCTATCCTGTTGCCAATCTACAAGAGGGGAGAGCGCATGACGCAAGGCGCAGTGAAAACAACGGGTAAACGTTCGCGCGCAGTAAGCGCGAAGAAAAAAGCGATTCTTAGCGCAGCACTGGACACTTTTTCACAATTCGGTTTTCACGGCACAAGGCTGGAGCAGATCGCAGAGTTGGCGGGTGTTTCAAAAACCAATCTGCTGTATTACTTTCCGTCAAAAGAGGCGCTGTATATTGCCGTGCTGCGGCAGATTCTCGATATCTGGCTGGCACCGTTAAAAGCGTTTCGAGAAGATTTCGCCCCGCTGGCGGCGATCAAAGAGTACATCCGTCTGAAGCTGGAAGTCTCCCGCGATTATCCGCAGGCTTCGCGCCTGTTCTGTATGGAGATGCTGGCAGGCGCGCCGCTGTTAATGGATGAACTGACGGGCGATTTGAAGGCATTAATTGATGAGAAATCGGCGCTGATTGCCGGTTGGGTCAAAAGCGGCAAACTCGCGCCGATTGATCCGCAGCATTTGATTTTTATGATTTGGGCTTCCACTCAACATTACGCCGATTTTGCCCCTCAGGTGGAGGCGGTGACAGGCGCGACGTTGCGCGATGAGGTATTTTTCAATCAAACGGTTGAAAACGTGCAGCGGATTATTATTGAGGGGATTCGACCACGTTAAAGATGCCGGAGGAGGTTGTAACATCCTCCGGCTACCTGTTTAACCGATCGTCATTAAACTGGCGTTACCGCCAGCGGCAGCGGTATTCACACTCAGCGAACGTTCGATATACAGCCGTTCCAGAAGGATATTGCTTTCGCCACGGGCAAAACCCTGCACCGAAACAATTGCGCCATCCCGCGCAGCAACGGCTTCACACAATGCGCGAAGCTGATCCGAATCACCGTGGAAGATCACCGCATCAAAGGGTTGAGCGGTTATATTTTCCGCTTTCGCCAGTTGAATACGTTCGCTGACTGCCGATGGCAATGCCTTTACTAGCTGACGATGCAGCGCGTCATCCGGCCACAGTACCTGGCTGCCCACCGCCAGCACGGCGGCGAGCTGAGTCAGCGCATCCTGCTCATCATCGGCAATACACAACACGCGCTCACGCGGCAGCAGCGTCCAGGTGTTGCGTTCACCCGTCGGCCCCGGCAGCAATCGTTGTGTTCCTGCCTGCGCCAGCTCGCCATATTGCGTACATAACGCCTGCAATTCTGGACGATTTGCTGCCCATTCCCGCAGTGCATTTAGCGGCTGAGTCAATGCGGCTTTCAACTGTGCATCGACCGGATACTCTGCATCCTGACGCGCGAGCGTCACTGCCAGCGCACTTTCCGGGCGATTCGCCAGCAGACGGTAGAGATAGAGCGGACCGCCTGCTTTCGGCCCGGTACCGGACAACCCTTCGCCGCCGAATGGCTGCACACCCACCACTGCGCCCACCATATTACGGTTAACATACAGGTTACCAACATGGGCCGAGCCAGTGACCTGGGCGATGGTTTCATCAATACGCGTATGGACACCAAGCGTCAGACCATAGCCGGAAGCGTTAATCTGCTCGATCAGCTCTGGTAGCTGGTTACGGTTGTAACGCACCACATGCAGCACCGGACCAAAGACCTCTTTTTGCAATTCGGCAAAGTCATCCAGTTCGATCAGCGTCGGGGCGACAAAGGTGCCGCTTTGCCATTCACGGGCATCTTCGCTGTTTTCCCGCACCGCCTGGAACACCGGACGGCCTTTGCTACGCATGGTCTGAATATGGCGCTCAATATTGGCTTTCGCTTCGCTATCAATCACCGGACCGATATCGGTGGTCAGGCGACCCGGATTACCCATCCGGCATTCGGCCATTGCGCCGCGCAGCATTTTCAACGTGTGGTCGGCAATCTCATCTTGCAGGCACAGCACGCGCAGCGCCGAACAACGCTGACCCGCACTGTCGAACGCCGAGGCCAGTACATCCACGACGACCTGTTCGGTCAGTGCTGAAGAATCGACAATCATCGCGTTCATGCCGCCGGTTTCAGCGATGAGCGGAATAGGGCGACCCTGAGCGTCCAGGCGGCTGGCGATATTGCGCTGCAGTAACGTAGCGACTTCGGTTGAACCGGTAAACATCACCCCGCGTACGCGATCATCACCCGTCAGTTGCGCGCCCACGGTTTCCCCCTGACCTGGCAGCAACTGCACCACGCCTGGCGGTACACCCGCTTCCAGCAAAATGGCGATCCCTTGCGCGGCAATCAGCGGCGTTTGTTCTGCCGGTTTTGCCAGCACGCTGTTACCTGCCGCCAGTGCGGCAGCAATCTGCCCGGTGAAAATAGCCAGCGGGAAGTTCCACGGACTGATACACACCACAGGCCCTAATGGACGGTGGGTTTCGTTAGCGAAATCATCCCGCACCTGTCCGGCATAGTAGTGGAGAAAATCGACCGCTTCGCGCACTTCGGCAATGGCGTTACTGAAGGTTTTTCCGGCTTCACGCACCAGAATACCAATCAGTTGCTGCATCTGGCTTTCCATTAGCACGGCAGCGCGATGCAAAATCGCCGCGCGTTCAACCGGAGGAGTGGCAAACCAGATTGGCGCGTTATTAACCGCACTTTCCAGCGCCTGTTCTACCTCACGCGGCGTGGCTTCACGCACAAAGCCCACAATATCTTTCGGTTCCGCAGGGTTAATAACGGGCGACATCTCACCTGCCGCTACCGGTTGTTCCAGCATTGGCAAGGCCTGCCATTTTTGCAGTGCACTATTGAGCAGGGCAGAAGAGAGCGAGGCCAGCCGGTGTTCGTTAGCGAGATCCAGCCCTGCCGAGTTGTCGCGCCCGTGACCGTAAAGATCGCGCGGCAGGGGAATTTTCGGATGCGGTAATCCAGTTTGCCCTTCCTGTTGCGCCAGTTTTTCTACAGCAGTGACCGGATCGGCGACCAGTTCATCCAGTGGCAAAGAGGTGTCGGCAATACGGTTAACAAACGAGGTGTTAGCACCGTTTTCCAGCAGGCGACGCACCAGATACGCCAACAGCGTTTCATGGGTACCGACCGGAGCATAAATACGACACGGACGGTTAAGTTTGCCGTCGGCAACTTTCCCGGTGACCTGCTCATACAGTGGCTCGCCCATACCATGCAGGCACTGGAACTCGTACTGACCCGGATAGTAGTTCTGACCTGCCAGTTGATAAATCGCTGCCAGCGTATGGGCGTTGTGCGTCGCGAACTGCGGGTAGATTAGATTCGGCACCGCCAGCAGCTTTTTCGCACAGGCGAGATATGAAACGTCGGTATACACCTTGCGGGTATAAACCGGATAGCCTTCAAGGCCGTCCATCTGCGCACGCTTGATTTCACTATCCCAGTACGCGCCTTTCACCAGGCGAATCATCAGACGGCGACGGCTGCGGGTGGCGAGATCAATCAGGTAATCAATCACCAGTGGGCAGCGTTTTTGATAAGCCTGAATAACAAAACCGATACCGTTCCAGCCTGCCAGCTCAGGCTCGAAACAGAGTTTTTCCAGCAGATCGAGGGAGATCTCCAGACGATCGGCCTCTTCGGCGTCAATGTTGATACCAATATCGTACTGACGCGCCAGCAGGGTGAGTGATTTCAGACGTGGGTAAAGCTCTTCCATTACCCGGTCATACTGGGCGCGGCTGTAACGCGGATGCAGCGCCGACAGCTTGATTGAAATGCCCGGACCTTCATAGATGCCACGACCATTGGACGCTTTACCAATGGCGTGAATCGCCTGCTGATAGGAAACCATATACGCTTGTGCATCTGCGGCAGTCAGTGCAGCTTCGCCAAGCATATCGTAAGAGTAACGGAAACCTTTCTCTTCCAGCTTGCGGGCATTGGCTAACGCTTCCGCGATGGTTTCGCCAGTGACGAACTGCTCGCCCATCAGGCGCATCGCCATATCCACACCTTTGCGGATCAGCGGTTCACCGCTTTTACCGATAATGCGGTTCAGCGAGCGGGAGAGGCTGGCTTCGTTATGGGTGGAAACCAGTTTGCCAGTAAACAGCAGCCCCCAGGTGGCGGCATTAACAAACAAAGACGGGCTACGACCAATGTGTGATTGCCAGTTACCGTTGCTGATTTTGTCGCGAATTAACGCATCACGGGTGGCTTTGTCGGGAATACGCAACAACGCTTCCGCCAGACACATCAGCGCCACGCCTTCCTGCGATGACAACGAAAACTCCTGCAATAACCCCTGAACCATACCTGCGCGACCACTGGCGTTTTTTTGATTACGCAGTTTATCGGCCAGTTGATACGCCAGTTTGTGCGCCTGTTCAGCAACTGGCTGCGGCAGGCGGGCTTGTTCCAGCAGCATAGAAACCGCTTCGGTTTCCGGGCGGCGATAGGCCGCTGTGATCGCGGCGCGGGAAACCGACTGGGGCAAAATTTGCTCGGCAAAGTCGAGGAATGGCTGGTGTGGTTCCTCTGCCGGAGTCGGTGCTTCATCGCTCTCATTGGCAGCGCCAGAAAGCAGCGCAGGTAGCTCCGGCAGAGTATCGCTGTTTTCCAGTTGTTCGAGATAAGAAAAAATCGCCTGCTTAATTAACCAGTGTGGCGTGCGATCGATACGTGTCGCGGCAGACTTAATACGCTCACGCGTCGCGTCGTCCAGCTTAACCCCCATGGTGGTGGTTCCCATGCCATTACTCCTGTTGTTCTGAAAGGTGCAACTTAACGTTATCGTGAAATATCCATGATGTTGCAACTTTGTGCAACCATGTTAAATGTGACATGCGTAGCAAGCTTAAAAATGAATGAAATGTTAATAAAAGAAATCGATATGACAGGGATTAAAAAAATAACTCAGACTTTTTCTCTGCGGCAGTTAACATTTTTGAAAGGTGCAACCGCAAAAAATGTGAGAGAGTGCAACCTGATGAAAAATAGTGTCGCTGAGCACTAAAATTTAATGTAAATGGTGTGTTAAATCGATTGTGAATAACCAGCGCTTCCGGCAGGATACGGTCGCCCTGGTAAAACATAAACTCTGTTACCCCGTTCCGGTGGCAGATATAACGGCAAGTTTCGACATTGCCGATAATAATTTTTTGGAGACTTTAGATGGCTATTAGCACACCGATGTTGGTGACATTTTGTGTCTATATCTTTGGCATGATATTGATTGGGTTTATCGCCTGGCGATCAACGAAAAACTTTGACGACTATATTCTGGGCGGTCGTAGCCTTGGGCCATTCGTGACGGCATTATCGGCGGGTGCGTCGGATATGAGCGGCTGGCTGTTAATGGGGTTGCCGGGCGCGGTTTTTCTTTCCGGGATTTCCGAAAGTTGGATCGCCATTGGCCTGACATTAGGCGCGTGGATCAACTGGAAGCTGGTGGCGGGGCGGTTGCGTGTGCATACCGAATACAACAATAACGCCTTAACATTGCCGGATTATTTCACCGGGCGCTTTGAAGATAAAAGCCGCATTTTGCGCATTATCTCCGCGCTGGTGATTTTGCTGTTCTTCACCATTTATTGCGCTTCGGGCATTGTGGCAGGCGCGCGTCTGTTTGAAAGTACCTTTGGCATGAGCTACGAAACGGCTCTGTGGGCGGGAGCTGCGGCGACGATCCTTTACACCTTTATTGGCGGTTTCCTCGCGGTGAGCTGGACTGACACTGTACAGGCCAGCCTGATGATTTTTGCCCTGATCCTGACGCCGGTTATCGTCATTATCAGTGTCGGTGGCTTTGGTGACTCGCTGGAAGTGATCAAACAAAAGAGCATCGAAAACGTTGATATGCTCAAAGGGCTGAACTTTGTCGCCATTATCTCACTGATGGGTTGGGGGCTGGGTTACTTCGGGCAGCCGCACATCCTGGCGCGTTTTATGGCGGCAGACTCTCACCACAGCATTGTCCATGCGCGTCGTATCAGTATGACCTGGATGATCCTCTGCCTGGCAGGGGCGGTAGCTGTCGGCTTCTTTGGTATTGCTTACTTTAATGAGCACCCGGCGGTAGCAGGTGCGGTAAACCAGAATGCTGAGCGCGTGTTTATCGAACTGGCGCAAATTCTGTTTAACCCGTGGATTGCCGGGATTCTGCTGTCGGCAATTCTGGCGGCGGTAATGTCAACCTTAAGTTGCCAGCTGCTGGTGTGCTCCAGTGCGATTACCGAAGATTTATACAAAGCGTTTCTGCGTAAACATGCCAGCCAGAAAGAGCTGGTGTGGGTAGGGCGTGTGATGGTGCTGGTGGTGGCGCTGGTGGCGATTGCGCTGGCGGCAAACCCGGAAAACCGCGTGCTGGGCTTAGTGAGCTACGCGTGGGCAGGCTTTGGCGCGGCGTTTGGTCCGGTGGTGCTGTTCTCGGTGATGTGGTCACGCATGACGCGCAACGGTGCGCTGGCGGGGATGATCATCGGTGCGCTGACGGTTATCGTCTGGAAGCAGTTCGGCTGGCTGGGACTCTACGAAATTATTCCGGGCTTCATCTTCGGCAGTATCGGGATTGTAGTGTTTAGTTTGCTGGGTAAAGCGCCGTCAGCGGCGATGCAAAAACGCTTTGCCGAGGCCGATGCGCACTATCATTCGGCTCCGCCGTCACGGTTGCAGGAAAGCTAAGGGACTTAGCCTGCGGCGGTTTTGTTTGGCTTCAGCAGCGGGTTGCGCTCCCTTAATGTGCCTCGCCATATAAATTGAATGGTGCAGGGAGCGCGCAGGGGGCGGCCAATCGCCGCCGCCCCCTGCTGCCCCGGCCTTCGGGGAACGTTTCAGCGATTTTGACGCCACCAACACCCGCGCTGTTCTTATGTTCCGGGCAAAAAGTTAGATTTGATAATCGAGGATGGACGAAATTGCTTGATACACCCGCTTATCAGTTTTACATGGAAGTTTTGATGTATTGAGTCAGGACGGTTTTGTCGGCTGGATACGGCGTTTACGCGGCATCCGGCAAGAACACATGGCTCGTTGTAAACAATCCCATCTTTGTACCTGGAATAATCGTTTATATCCCCTGACATTACCTCTCTTTGTTTACATTTCAACATCATTTTATAAACATTCCGCTTGTATTTTTCTTTACCGTAATGATAATCGCTATCACTGCGATTTACTTTTCTTTGCATAGATTGACTCAGAAAAACGTTTAAGGGTGGGTGGCATGTTTGTTCCGTTTCTCATTATGTTGCGCGAAGGACTTGAAGCCGCGCTGATTGTCAGTTTGATTGCCAGCTATCTTAAGCGTACCCAGCGAGGCCGATGGATTGGTGTGATGTGGATTGGCGTGTTGCTTGCCGCTGCGTTGTGCCTGGGCTTGGGGATCTTCATTAACGAAACCACCGGCGAATTTCCGCAAAAAGAGCAGGAACTGTTTGAAGGTATCGTGGCGGTGATCGCCGTGGTGATCCTTACCTGGATGGTTTTCTGGATGCGCAAAGTGTCGCGCAACGTCAAAGTACAACTGGAGCAGGCAGTCGATAGCGCATTGCAGCGTGGAAATCATCATGGCTGGGCGCTGGTGATGATGGTCTTTTTTGCCGTTGCAAGGGAAGGGCTGGAGTCGGTCTTTTTCCTGCTGGCGGCATTTCAACAAGATGTCGGGATCTGGCCGCCGCTGGGTGCAATGCTCGGTCTTGCTACTGCCGTGGTGCTAGGCTTCTTGCTCTACTGGGGCGGTATTCGCCTCAATCTTGGTGCATTTTTTAAATGGACCAGCCTGTTTATTCTCTTCGTCGCCGCAGGGCTGGCAGCTGGTGCCATTCGCGCATTTCATGAAGCCGGATTGTGGAACCACTTTCAGGAAATCGCCTTCGATATGAGTGCGGTGCTCTCAACTCACTCGCTGTTTGGCACGCTGATGGAAGGGTTTTTTGGCTATCAGGAAGCGCCGAGCGTCAGCGAAGTCGCCGTCTGGTTTATTTATCTCATCCCGGCGCTGGTGGCATTTGCTCTGCCACCACGCGCAGGGGCGACAGCGTCTCGCTCCGCGTAACAAATACGACGCAAACTCTTGCTTAGTTACAACATACTTTAAAGGGATAGTCTCGTCATGACCATTAACTTCCGCCGTAACGCATTGCAGTTGAGCGTGGCTGCGCTGTTTTCTTCTGCTTTTATGGCTAACGCCGCTGATGTGACGCAGGTCAAAGTGACCGTGACGGATAAGCAGTGCGAACCGATGACCATTACGGTTAACGCCGGGAAAACACAGTTCATTATTCAGAACCATAGCCAGAAGGCGCTGGAGTGGGAGATCCTCAAAGGCGTGATGGTGGTGGAAGAGCGGGAAAATATCGCCCCTGGTTTTAGCCAGAAAATGACGGCGAATTTACAGCCTGGCGAATACGATATGACCTGCGGTCTGCTGATTAACCCGAAAGGGAAGTTGATCGTCAAAGGTGAGGCAACGGCGGATGCGGCGCAAAGTGATGCGCTGTTAAGTCTTGGTGGTGCAATTACTGCATATAAAGCGTATGTCATGGCGGAAACCACGCAGCTGGTGACCGACACCAAAGCCTTTACCGACGCGATTAAAGCAGGCGATATCGAAAAAGCGAAAGCACTGTATGCGCCGACGCGCCAGCACTATGAGCGCATTGAACCGATTGCTGAACTATTCTCCGATCTGGATGGCAGCATTGACGCCCGTGAAGATGATTACGAGCAAAAAGCCGCTGATCCAAAATTCACCGGTTTCCACCGTCTGGAAAAAGCATTGTTTGGCGACAACACCACCAAAGGCATGGATCAGTACGCTGACCAGCTTTATACCGATGTGGTCGATTTGCAAAAACGCATCAGTGAACTGGCTTTCCCACCTTCAAAAGTGGTCGGCGGTGCAGCCGGACTGATTGAGGAAGTGGCAGCCAGCAAAATCAGCGGTGAAGAAGATCGCTACAGCCACACCGATCTGTGGGATTTCCAGGCTAACGTTGAAGGCTCGCAGAAAATTGTCGATCTGCTGCGTCCACAACTGCAAAAAGCCAACCCGGAACTGTTGGCAAAAGTCGATGCCAACTTTAAAAAGGTCGATACCATTCTGGCGAAATACCGTACTAAAGACGGTTTTGAAACCTACGACAAATTGACCGATGCCGACCGGAATGCACTGAAAGGACCGATTACTGCGCTGGCGGAAGATCTGGCGCAACTTCGCGGTGTGCTGGGATTGGATTAAGCATTATGCAGTATGAAGATAAAAACGGCGTGAATGAACCGTCACGCCGACGTTTACTGAAAGGCATTGGTGCGCTGGCGCTGGCGGGAAGTTGTCCGGTCGCTCATGCACAAAAAACGCAAAGTGCGCCGGGTACGCTTTCACCGGATGCACGCAATGAGAAACAGCCGTTTTATGGTGAGCATCAGGCAGGGATCCTGACGCCACAACAGGCCGCAATGATGCTGGTGGCGTTTGATGTGCTTGCCAGCGATAAAGCCGATCTTGAACGGTTGTTTCGCTTGTTGACTCAGCGTTTTGCTTTTCTGACTCAGGGCGGAGCGGCACCAGAAACGCCAAATCCGCGCCTGCCACCACTCGATTCCGGCATTCTTGGCGGCTACATTGCGCCCGATAATCTCACCATCACGTTATCGGTGGGTCACTCATTGTTTGATGAGCGCTTTGGCCTTGCGCCACAGATGCCGAAAAAGTTGCAGAAGATGACGCGTTTTCCCAACGACTCGCTGGATGCGGCGTTATGTCATGGTGATGTGTTGCTACAAATTTGCGCCAACACCCAGGACACGGTGATCCATGCACTGCGCGATATCATCAAACATACGCCGGATTTGCTCAGCGTGCGCTGGAAGCGGGAAGGGTTTATTTCCGATCACGCGGCGCGTAGTAAAGGCAAAGAGACGCCGATTAATTTGCTGGGTTTCAAAGACGGCACTGCCAATCCCGATAGCCAGAATGATAAGTTGATGCAAAAAGTGGTGTGGGTAACGGCAGATCAGCAGGAGCCAGCGTGGACAATCGGTGGCAGCTATCAGGCAGTACGCTTGATTCAGTTTCGAGTGGAATTTTGGGACAGAACTCCGCTGAAAGAACAGCAGACGATTTTTGGTCGTGATAAGCAAACCGGTGCGCCGCTGGGAATGCAGCATGAGCATGATGTTCCCGATTACGCCAGCGATCCGGAAGGGAAGGTGATTGCGCTGGACAGCCATATCCGGCTGGCGAATCCCCGCACGGCGGAGAGTGAGTCCAGCCTGATGCTGCGTCGTGGCTACAGTTATTCACTGGGCGTCACCAACTCCGGGCAACTGGATATGGGGCTACTGTTTGTCTGTTACCAACACGATCTGGAAAAAGGCTTCCTGACAGTACAAAAAAGGCTCAATGGCGAAGCGCTGGAGGAATACGTTAAACCTATCGGCGGCGGTTATTTTTTTGCGCTGCCGGGAGTGAAGGACGCGAACGATTATCTCGGAAGCGCGTTATTGCGGGTTTAATGTTTTTAGACGGATAAGGCGTTCTTGCGCAGATGCCTGATGCGATGCTTGCGCGTCTTCTTATGCCTACAATCGGTGCGGGTTCGGTAGGCGGATAAGGCGTTCACGCCGCATACGGCGATCGTGCACTGATGCCTGATGCAAATCCTGCTGAAAGCACACAGCTTTTTTCATATCTGTCATCACTCTGTCATCTTTCCAGTAGAAACTAATGTCACTGAAATGGTGTTTTATAGTTAAATATAAGTAAATATATTGTTGCAATAAATGCGAGATCTGTTGTACTTATTAAGTAGCAGCGGAAGTTCCCGGCAGTGATAGTCAGTCACTATGGAGATCGCGGATGGTAACGTCCTGTACTGGACATGTTTTAGATAATCAACGCGCCACCACTCGCGGAGTTTTCTCCTCCGGTAGTCATCTCGTCACTTTGCATTTTCAACCTCATCCTTTCTTTTCATGTGTTACCGAGGCCGTAAACGGTGCGCGTAGCCGTTTTTCGGCATTTTATCCAAAAGCAAACTATGGCTTACAAGGAAGCCAACCCTCTGATGTTCGTGCGCATAATCGCGCTGCCAACGGCGCGTGTGATGAATACAAACAACTCAAGGTGCTCTCCATGGGAAGACAAAAAGCAGTGATCAAAGCTCGTCGCGAGGCAAAACGTGTGCTGAGACGGGATTCGCGCAGCCATAAGCAGCGTGAAGAAGAATCGGTCACCTCGCTTGTGCAGATGGGCGGCGTAGAAGCCATTGGTATGGCCCGCGACAGTCGCGATACTTCGCCCATCCTCGCGCGAAATGAAGCGCAATTGCACTATCTGAAGGCTATTGAGAGTAAGCAGCTGATATTCGCCACGGGCGAAGCCGGGTGCGGAAAAACCTGGATCAGCGCAGCAAAAGCGGCAGAAGCCCTGATACATAAGGATGTCGACAGGATTATCGTCACCCGTCCAGTTCTGCAAGCCGATGAAGATCTTGGCTTCTTACCTGGAGATATCGCAGAAAAGTTTGCTCCCTATTTTCGCCCGGTCTACGACGTGCTGGTCCGGCGCTTAGGGGCTTCCTTTATGCAGTACTGCCTGCGACCGGAAATAGGGAAGGTGGAAATTGCGCCGTTCGCCTATATGCGTGGACGTACCTTTGAAAATGCAGTCGTCATTCTTGACGAGGCGCAGAATGTGACTGCCGCGCAAATGAAAATGTTTTTAACCCGCCTCGGGGAGAACGTGACGGTTATCGTCAACGGTGATATCACGCAATGCGATTTGCCTCGCGGCGTGTGCTCCGGATTAAGTGACGCGCTGGAACGTTTCGAAGAAGATGAAATGGTTGGGATCGTCCGGTTCGGAAAAGAGGATTGCGTACGTTCGGCACTTTGCCAACGTACGCTGCATGCATACAGTTAAGTGTATTATCGGTGCAGAGCCCGGGCGAACCGGGCTTTGTTTTATTTCAACAGATTTTCACTTCAGGTTAGCGTTCAGGGGGGCGACTTTGAGCGTGTTGATAAGCTGAACTGGAGTCTGGTTTAGATACTCTTACCAGGCATTTTTCGTCATAGCATCAGACCAGTGTAATACTGCCAGCGCGGAGAGTTTTTCTTCCAGAAGCCAAAAAAATGAGCATCTGCCTATCTTTTTTCGGCCATTCAACCTGTACAGGAGATCTGGTGCCAATTTTGCTTATGAGGTTTAATCAACAATGGGCTATACTTTGACTGACTGTTTAACACCGAATATATTCCTCTGATTTATTCTTTAGGGATAATATTATAAATGTAAGGTTAATCTTAATTAATTCTTTGCTAATATTGTGTGTTGTTATTTTTTTGTGGAAGGCAAGCCGCAATGGCTAAATAGGGATGGTTGTAATAATCAAAACATGATACTAACTATATATTGATCGTTGCATTGTTGGCATGTAACACGCTGCAGCGAGTAACATTGGTAATGAAATATAATCAACATGGATAGGTGAAAATTAATTATGAGCTTTATGGCTTTTGTAACTTGTTTGACAATTGCATTTATCGCCGGTTTTGCTGTTGCCAGAAAATTGACACTCCGAAAAGTTGCCTCATCGGTAATCATCGCTAAATCGCAACCCGTCCCTTCATCTGCAACTTCCCCTGCCGCTAAGGCGTCGACAAGGAGCTATATACCGCAGAAAACCTATCGTGACTCTCGTTGGCAAGAGCGAGATGAGTTATTTCAGGGAATGGTTGCCGAAGGTATTTTATTGGAAAGAAAAGAGTGGTTAATCACGCGTTGTGAAAAAATGTATTTCGATAATCTGGAAAAATGGTTTGGACATTATTGTCATATCCATTGCCAGGTCTCTCTGGGGCGCTTGATCAACTTTCCAGAACAACCTGAGTTTAGCGAAGAAGAAAGAAAGCGTTTCTTTGCAATTTATAATGGCATGGCAATGGATTATGTTCTGGTTTCAAAGAAGAACAATAAAATAGTCTGTGTTATTGAGCTGGATGACCCGAGTCATGAAAGGGCGGATCGCATTATTCGTGACCGTTGGTTGGATACAATTATGACTCTTGCACGGGTGCCTTTTGTACGAGCTTCTGTCACTAAATTGGAGGAAATTCCTCCGGTCTGGGAGACTCGTGACAAAATTCGCCCATTAGTCGCGGCGACAAAGAGTGAACCGGTGCATTAACTAAGCATCCCGGTCGGGGCTTCTCATCCCCCCGGTGTGTGCAATATACGAAAAAAAAGCCCGTACTTTCGTACGGGCTCTTCTTTAAATATGGCGGTGAGGGGGGGATTGACTCGCTTCGCTCGCCCTGCGGGCAGCCCGCTCACTGCGTTCACGGTCTGTCCAACTGGCTGTCGCCAGTTGTCGACCCCGGTCGGGGCTTCTCATCCCCCCGGTGTGTGCAATATACGAAAAAAAAGCCCGTACTTTCGTACGAGCTCTTCTTTAAATATGGCGGTGAGGGGGGGATTGACTCGCTTCGCTCGCCCTGCGGGCAGCCCGCTCACTGCGTTCA
>NZ_JBJQLJ010000001.1:83192-399839 GCF_046486385.1 Escherichia sp. WS33
ACTGGCTGTCGCCAGTTGTCGACCCCCGGTCGGGGCTTCTCATCCCCCCCGGTGTGTGCAATATACGAAAAAAAAGCCCGTACTTTCGTACGAGCTCTTCTTTAAATATGGCGGTGAGGGGGGGATTCGAACCCCCGATACGTTGCCGTATACACACTTTCCAGGCGTGCTCCTTCAGCCACTCGGACACCTCACCAAATTGTCGTTCCTGTCTTGCTGGAACGGGCGCTAATTTAGGGAAATCATGACCTGAGGTCAACAAACTTTTTGAAAAAATCGCGCGTTTATTCAAACTTCAATCAATGTGTGGTTTTAATAAGCGAAATCTGCTTTTTTTGCCACCGACCACGGATTTGTTATGCTGGTGGCCTTTGTAGATCATAACGATAAGTGCGAATAAATTTCGCACAACGCTTTTCGGGAGTCAGTATGGATATCATCTTTTATCACCCAACGTTCGATACCCAATGGTGGATTGAGGCACTACGCAAAGCTATTCCTCAGGCAAGAGTCAGAGCGTGGAAAAGCGGAGATAATGACTCTGCTGATTATGCTTTAGTCTGGCATCCTCCTGTTGAAATGCTGGCAGGGCGCGATCTTAAAGCGGTGTTCGCACTCGGGGCCGGTGTTGATTCTATTTTGAGCAAGCTACAGGCACACCCTGAAATGCTGAACCCTTCTGTTCCACTTTTTCGCCTGGAAGATACCGGTATGGGCGAGCAAATGCAGGAATATGCTGTCAGTCAGGTGCTGCATTGGTTTCGACGTTTTGACGATTATCGCATCCAGCAAAATAGTTCGCATTGGCAACCGCTGCCTGAATATCATCGGGAAGATTTTACCATCGGCATTTTGGGCGCAGGCGTACTGGGCAGTAAAGTTGCTCAGAGTCTGCAAACCTGGCGCTTTCCGCTGCGTTGCTGGAGTCGAACCCGTAAATCGTGGCCTGGCGTGCAAAGCTTTGCCGGACGGGAAGAACTGTCTGCATTTCTGAGCCAATGTCGGGTATTGATTAATTTGTTACCGAATACCCCTGAAACCGTCGGCATTATTAATCAACAATTACTCGAAAAATTACCGGATGGCGCGTATCTCCTCAACCTGGCGCGTGGTGTTCATGTTGTGGAAGATGACCTGCTCGCGGCGCTGGATAGCGGCAAAGTTAAAGGCGCAATGTTGGATGTTTTTAATCGTGAACCCTTACCGCCTGAAAGTCCGCTCTGGCAACATCCACGCGTGACGATAACACCACATGTCGCCGCGATTACCCGTCCCGCTGAAGCTGTGGAGTACATTTCTCGCACCATTGCCCAGCTCGAAAAAGGGGAGAGGGTCTGCGGGCAAGTCGACCGCGCACGCGGCTACTAATAAAGCATCAGGATTCCTGCTATCCTTGGCGGGAATTGAATACAGGAGAGAGTTATGTATCCCGTCGACCTTCATATGCATACCGTTGCCAGCACACATGCATATAGCACATTGAGTGATTACATTGCCCAGGCCAAACAAAAGGGCATTAAACTTTTTGCGATCACCGATCATGGCCCGGATATGGAAGATGCTCCGCATCACTGGCACTTCATTAACATGCGTATCTGGCCGCGAGTGGTTGATGGGGTAGGGATCCTGCGCGGCATCGAAGCTAACATTAAAAATGTTGATGGTGAAATTGATTGCAGCGGTAAAATGTTTGACTCGCTGGATCTGATTATTGCCGGTTTTCATGAGCCGGTTTTTGCACCACATGACAAAGCGACCAATACACAAGCGATGATCGCCACTATCGCCAGCGGCAATGTGCATATAATAAGCCATCCCGGAAATCCCAAATATGAAATAGATGTGAAAGCCGTTGCTGAAGCAGCCGCGAAACATCAGGTGGCGCTGGAAATCAATAATTCTTCATTTTTACACTCACGTAAGGGCAGTGAAGACAACTGTCGTGCGGTAGCCGCAGCGGTACGTGATGCTGGAGGTTGGGTGGCATTAGGCTCGGATTCTCACACCGCGTTTACCATGGGGGAATTTGAAGAGTGTCTTAAAATCCTCGACGCGGTAGATTTTCCGCCAGAGCGCATTTTGAATGTTTCTCCGCGCCGCTTACTGAACTTCCTTGAATCTCGCGGTATGGCACCGATTGCGGAATTTGCAGACCTTTAATTACTAGTAATGGAAATATATTAATGAACGAGTTTTCTATCCTCTGTCGTGTGCTGGGTTCGCTCTATTACCGCCAACCGCAAGATCCTTTACTGGTGCCGCTGTTTACCCTGATTCGTGAGGGGAAACTGGCTGCGAACTGGCCACTGGAGCAGGATGAGTTACTGACGCGTTTACAGAAAAGCTGTGATATGGCGCAAGTCTCTGCCGATTACAATGCGTTGTTTATCGGCGATGAATGTGCCGTGCCGCCATATCGTAGCGCATGGGTTGAGGATGCAACGGAAGCGGAAGTGCGCGCTTTTCTTTCCGAACGAGGGATGCCACTGGCGGATACGCCAGCCGATCACATCGGCACATTGCTGCTTGCGGCTTCCTGGCTGGAAGATCAGTCAACGGAAGATGAGAGCGAAGCACTGGAAACACTGTTCAGTGAGTATCTGTTACCCTGGTGTGGTGCGTTCCTCGGCAAAGTGGAGGCCCATGCAACCACGCCTTTCTGGCGCACCATGGCACCGCTAACCCGTGATGCCATTAGTGCAATGTGGGACGAGCTGGAAGAAGATTCTGAAGAGTAAATGTGATCATCGTCACTCATAACTGCAACAGATAATTTGTTGTTGCATAAAATGTGTGCTCGATCTCATTCATGGCCGCGTTTTCTGCTATCATGCGCGGCATGAACATACTTCTCTCTATTGCAATCACAACAGGCATTCTCTCCGGTATCTGGGGATGGGTGGCTGTTTCCCTGGGCTTACTAAGCTGGGCGGGCTTCCTGGGCTGTACGGCCTACTTTGCCTGCCCGCAAGGTGGGCTGAAAGGGCTGGCGATCTCCGCTGCAACCCTGCTTAGTGGCGTGGTGTGGGCGATGGTCATTATTTACGGTAGTGCACTGGCACCACATCTGGAAATTCTCGGTTATGTCATAACCGGTATTGTCGCGTTTCTGATGTGTATTCAGGCCAAACAGCTGCTGCTTTCATTTGTTCCGGGAACGTTTATAGGCGCATGCGCGACGTTTGCCGGGCAGGGTGACTGGAAACTGGTGTTACCTTCGCTGGCGCTTGGGCTGGTATTTGGTTACGCAATGAAAAACAGCGGCCTGTGGCTGGCGGCGCGTAGTGCAAAGACGGCGCACCGTGAGCAGGAAATCAAAAATAAAGCGTGAGGGGCACTCACGCTTTCGCTTAAACAGTAAAATGCCGGATGATAATTCCGGCTTTTTTATCTGTCAGGATTCCGGTGGAACCGACATATGGCGGTATTTCACCAGAATGTCGTTCTGCCGTTCTGCTTTGTTCTGCAAATCCCACAGACCACGGTCGATACCATCATTAATCAGGAAAATGACCCCTGTTTCGATAGCCGACATCAGACACAGCATAACGGGTTCGTTTGAGGTGTAACCCACTTCCCCTTCCAGCAAGCGCTGGTAGTCAATAAAGCGGAAAACCCCGGCCTGAACTTCATAGGAAAGTATCGTCTTACTGGTGTTCACCGAGGAGAGGATCTCACCGGTACTCACATTGACGACACGCAGGTTCACGGCAATCTGATCGAGCTGGTATTGCGTGTCTGCACCGATCCCAAAATATCTTGCCCCAACACCGCCCGATTTAACGTTGCTTTCATAACCGATAATCGAACCTTCAACCATAATATTTGCCGCCGTTAAAGATTGCAGCGGGATTCGGTTATTAATGGCAACCGTGCCGTTTTCTTGTGCCGCACGAATAATCTTGCGCTCGTTAAGCAGGTTTTGTAAGCCCTGGCGCTCCAGCGGTATAAACCAGCGAGAATCTTTCAATGCCGTGACCAGCATTGCCGTGGCGCTTTGCGGAACAGCAGTGGAGAAGTTACTTGCCGGGTAGGGTTTAAATTGCCCGGTTTCGTCCTGAATGTTGTATACCGAAACAAAGATCTTACCCGTCGGCGCTGGCAGATGGGTCAAATCTTTGTAGCTCTGAGCTCGAGGCATTAATGTCGGTCTGGCGGCTTCTTTAGGCGGGGCGGTTAAGCATCCGCTCAGTAACATGACGGCAACCAAAAGAAATAAGCGCTGCATGATTATTTTCCTTATGAAGCTGGGGCTTAAAAATCGGTTGAGTTATTTTGTAAACCCGAAACCTGGATGGTCGAGGTTTGTCCGGTTTTACGATCTGTCACGTTCAACTGCAATTGACCATCGCGGTTAGCAATATCAACAATATAATCGTTGGTCACCATGCGGCCCGGTTTACCGGTATTAATATTCGACAGTAGCCCACCTAAAATTTGTGACTGGATGGCCTGAGTAAAGTTATCTAACGCTGAGGGTGTTTCAATACCAAAGTCATCGTTATAGCTCGGATCTTTATAAGAGTTTTGGGCCTGAGCGCTATTTAATAAAAAAGCGCCATTATTTGGGTTACCACCAAAGTTTGGATTACGGAACTGGAAAGTCATGGTTCCAGCCCAACTTAATGGCGAAATAAGCATGAGTAGAACTACTGCATGTTTGACACGCATTGCAGCCTCCGAACAATTTTTTATTTAGAATTCATCATGCGCCAAATCGCCCGTACTTAATAACGCCTGATTTATCTGGCGACGATTTAGTGCTTCTTCAGTTTGAATCAGTGCAAAGACGACAGTTTTCTCGAAGTCTCTTTTCAACGGAAATAAAAAAGTCTGGAAAATAACGTCCTGATTGACCGTTATAGTGATCCAGCTTCCCCATCGTGCACTGGGCCTTTCATTAATCGTTAAGTTACCCGTATAGTCACTTTCCCATTTATCACTAAAGGCTCGGTAAAAATCATGGCCAATAGATGAAACAGTATGGTCAGTTAACAATCCCGGGACTTCTACCTCAACGGCGTGAAGATTCCCTGCGGCGAACAGAAATTCTGCCGCCACAATCCAGCGTAAATAACGTTTCATGGCTTTATCGCCTGAGGTTATCGTTTGCCCAGGAAACCGCTTGTGTCCGGTTTTTTACGGCTATCTTCTTGAAAAGATTATAAAGATGCGTTTTAACCGTATTTTCGCTGATGAACAACGAACGAGCGATCTCGTTATTAGACGCGCCGATACGCAGCTTATTCAGGATCTCTTTTTCCCGATGAGTAAGGAGGGCTGATTCCGTGCTGTTATAACGATAGTTACCAGAATGTGTAATCAGGTAACTGGCAAGCTTTTGCGTAAAGTAGCATTCGCCGCGCAGGACGCCTTGCAACCCATTGACAACACGTTCTTGATCCTCCATGGCATAAAAAACGCCGTTGATATGAGGCCAGTTTTCAATGTCGCGGTACGGGTAATCTTCAGGCGTATTTAGCAACAATATTTTGATATTGTTGTTTTTCCTGCTCAAAGTATCCTGCCAATAATGGATAAGCTTTTTATCTGCTTCCATCATATCCAGAAGAATAATAGAGCCTGAAGATATATCGTCCAGAGAACGTTGAATATTATGTAATTTTCCTGTAATTGCCAGCGATTGTTTAAGGTGCTGCAAGAGAGCTGTCGCTTGCAAAGACGGTTTAGTGATCAACAATAATGTATGACCATGAATACTATGGACTTCATTAAACATGATGAAACCCCGCTTTTTTTATTGATCGCACACCTGACAGCTGCCTCTAAAATAGAAGCACCAGAAGTACTGACAGATGTTGCACTGCTGTGTGTAGTAATAAATCAGCCCTAAATGGGTAAAATATAAAACTAATGGATTACATCTGATTTCAATCTAGCCATTACAAATCTTAAATCAAGTGTTAAACATGTAACTAAATGTAACTCGCTATATTAAAATGTTAATCTTAAGGTTTTATTAAGTTTAGAAATGATAGAAAAGTTGTACATTTGGTTTTTATTGCACAATTTTAAAAAATCATACAAATGGTGATAACTTACTAATAATACATATAAAAAATATTTCGGTGTAGTCCTTTCGTCATGTAAAACGTTCTTGTTTTTTCTCCGCACCTCCGTGGACAATTTTTTACTGCAAAAAGACGAGGTTTGTCACGGCTTGTGCGCAAGACATATCGCAGCAATCAGCGACGGGCAAGAAAAATGACTGTCTGGTGATTTTTGATAGCGGAAAACGGAGATTTAAAAGAAAACAAAATATTTTTTGCGTAGATAACAGCGTATTTACGTGGGTTTTAATACTTTGGTATGAACAAAAAAAGAAAAATACAACGCGCGGGTGAGTTATTAAAAATATTTCCGCAGACATACTTTCCATCGTAACGCAGCGTTAACAAAATACAGGTTGCGTTAACAACCAAGTTGAAATGATTTAATTTCTTAAATGTACGACCAGGTCCAGGGTGACAACATGAAAAACAAATTGTTATTTATGATGTTAACAATACTGGGTGCGCCTGGGATTGCAGCCGCAGCAGGTTATGATTTAGCTAATTCAGAATATAACTTCGCGGTAAATGAATTGAGTAAGTCTTCATTTAATCAGGCAGCCATAATTGGTCAAGCTGGGACGAATAATAGTGCTCAGTTACGGCAGGGAGGCTCAAAACTTTTGGCGGTTGTTGCGCAAGAAGGTAGTAGCAACCGGGCAAAGATTGACCAGACAGGAGATTATAACCTTGCATATATTGATCAGGCGGGCAGTGCCAACGATGCCAGTATTTCGCAAGGTGCTTATGGTAATACTGCGATGATTATCCAGAAAGGTTCTGGTAATAAAGCAAATATTACACAGTATGGTACTCAAAAAACGGCAATTGTAGTGCAGAGACAGTCGCAAATGGCTATTCGCGTGACACAACGTTAATTTCCATTCGACTTTTAAATCAATCCGATGGGGGTTTTACATGAAACTTTTAAAAGTAGCAGCAATTGCAGCAATCGTATTCTCCGGTAGCGCTCTGGCAGGTGTTGTTCCTCAGTACGGCGGCGGCGGTAACCACGGTGGTGGCGGTAATAATAGCGGCCCAAATTCAGAGCTGAACATTTACCAGTACGGTGGCGGTAACTCTGCACTTGCTCTGCAAACTGATGCCCGTAACTCTGACTTGACTATTACCCAGCATGGCGGTGGTAATGGTGCAGATGTAGGTCAGGGCTCAGATGACAGCTCAATCGATCTGACCCAACGTGGCTTCGGTAACAGCGCCACTCTTGATCAGTGGAACGGCAAAAATTCTGAAATGACTGTTAAACAGTTCGGTGGTGGCAACGGTGCTGCAGTTGACCAGACTGCATCTAACTCCTCCGTCAACGTGACTCAGGTTGGCTTTGGTAACAACGCGACCGCTCATCAGTACTAATACATCATTTGTATTACAGAAACAGGGCGCAAGCCCTGTTTTTTTTCGGGAGAAGAATATGAATGCGTTATTACTCCTTGCGGCACTTTCCAGCCAGATAACCTTTAATACGACCCAGCAAGGGGATGTGTATACCATTATTCCTGAAGTCACTCTTACTCAATCTTGTCTGTGCAGAGTACAAATATTGTCCCTGCGCGAAGGCAGTTCAGGGCAAAGTCAGACGAAGCAAGAAAAGACCCTCTCATTGCCTGCTAATCAACCTATTGCTTTGACGAAGTTGAGTTTAAATATTTCCCCGGAAGATCGGGTGAAAATAGTTGTTACTGTTTCTGATGGACAGTCACTTCATTTATCACAACAATGGCCGCCCTCTTCAGAAAAGTCTTAATTTGTTGAAATATCGAGCATAAGATGAATCTGGAGAGAATGGTCTGCTGCGAATCAGCCAACCTGAAAGTATGGATAACACAACCCTCAAGGATGACTAATCATTGAGGAAATAGAATAAATGTTCAGACCTTTTTTAAACTCTCTTATGCTCGGCAGTTTGCTTTTTCCTTTTATTGCCATCGCAGGAAGCACCGCGCAAGGGGGGGTGATCCATTTTTATGGCCAAATTGTGGAACCGGCATGTGACGTCAGCACCCAGTCATCACCCGTAGAAATGAACTGCCCACAGAATGGTTCTGTTCCGGGCAAAACCTATTCCAGCAAAGCGTTAATGAGCGGTAATGTTAAAAACGCGCAAATAGCCTCAGTAAAAGTGCAGTATCTTGATAAACAGAAAAAGCTGGCTGTAATGAACATCGAATATAACTAAGTTTCTGAACAACGCACGTTGCTGAGCAGAAAAATGCGATTTAACCAAAAAGCCTGCTGTACACTTAAGAAACAAGAAGGTGTAAGGAGGCGTTATGAAAACGCGTATTCATGTTGTGCAGGGTGATATTACCAAACTGGCCGTTGATGTGATTGTGAATGCGGCTAATCCGTCATTAATGGGAGGCGGCGGCGTCGATGGGGCCATTCATCGCGCAGCGGGTCCGGCCCTGCTGGATGCCTGTTTAAAAGTCAGGCAACAGCAGGGCGATTGCCCTACGGGGCATGCCGTTATTACGCTTGCAGGCGCTCTTCCCGCTAAAGCCGTAGTGCACACCGTCGGGCCAGTCTGGCGTGGTGGTGAACAAAACGAAGACCAGCTTTTGCAGGATGCCTATCTCAATAGCCTACGACTGGTGGCGGCAAACAGCTATACGTCAGTGGCTTTTCCTGCAATCAGTACTGGGGTTTATGGTTACCCTCGTGCGGCAGCGGCTGAAATCGCAGTTAAAACCGTTTCAGAATTTATTACCCGTCACGCTTTACCCGAACAGGTATACTTTGTCTGTTATGATGAAGAAAACGCCCACCTCTACGAAAGACTCCTTACCCAACAAGGAGATGAATGATTTGCCCCGGCTGGCGAGCGCGGTGCTGCCACTGTGTTCGCAACATCCCGGTCAGTGTGGTCTTTTCCCTCTGGAGAAAAGTCTGGATGCGTTTGCCGCCCGGTATCGTCTGGCCGAAATGGCAGAGCATACGCTCGATGTTCAGTATTACATCTGGCAGGACGATATGTCGGGTCGGTTACTGTTTTCCGCCCTGTTAGCCGCAGCAAAGCGTGGCGTTCGCGTCCGTTTGTTGCTGGACGACAACAATACGCCCGGACTTGACGACATTTTACGCTTGCTTGACAGTCATCCACGCATTGAAGTCCGGCTTTTTAATCCTTTCTCGTTTCGCTTGCTGCGTCCGCTTGGTTATATCACCGACTTTTCCCGTCTTAATCGCCGTATGCACAATAAAAGTTTCACTGTCGATGGCGTGGTGACCCTGGTGGGAGGACGAAATATTGGTGATGCCTATTTTGGAGCAGGGGAGGAGCCACTTTTTTCGGATTTAGATGTCATGGCAATAGGACCCGTGGTAGAGGACGTTGCCGATGATTTCGCCCGCTACTGGTATTGCAAATCGGTTTCACCCTTACAGCAGGTGCTGGATGTCCCGGAGGGTGAAATGGCGGATCGCATCGAGTTACCCGCCTCCTGGCATAACGATGCCATGACGCATCGTTATTTACGCAAAATGGAATCCAGTCCATTTATAAATCATCTGGTTGATGGAACATTGCCGCTTATCTGGGCGAAGACACGTTTATTAAGTGATGATCCGGCGAAAGGGGAGGGCAAGGCAAAACGGCATTCACTGTTACCGCAGCGCCTGTTCGATATCATGGGCTCACCCAGTGAACGCATCGATATTATCTCTTCCTATTTTGTACCGACACGCGCAGGTGTGGCGCAACTCTTACGGATGGTGAGAAAAGGGGTAAAGATTGCGATCCTAACCAATTCTCTTGCCGCTAACGATGTTGCTGTCGTCCATGCCGGATACGCGCGCTGGCGCAAAAAATTGCTCCGCTATGGCGTGGAATTATATGAACTCAAGCCGACGCGTGAACAAAGTAGTACGTTACACGATCGCGGCATAACCGGTAATTCCGGAGCCAGCCTGCATGCTAAAACCTTTAGCATCGATGGTAAAACGGTGTTTATCGGCTCTTTCAATTTCGATCCGCGTTCAACATTGCTCAATACTGAAATGGGCTTCGTGATAGAGAGCGAAACGCTGGCACAGTTAATTGATAAACGCTTTATTCAGAGCCAGTATGATGCGGCCTGGCAGCTCCGTCTGGACAGGTGGGGACGGATCAACTGGGTTGATCGTCATGCAAAGAAAGAGATTATTCTCAAAAAAGAACCCGCCACCAGTTTCTGGAAGCGGGTTATGGTCAGACTGGCGTCGATATTGCCCGTGGAATGGTTATTGTAAATGTGGCTTAACGGGCTGGTGCTTTATCGTTCTCACGCTTAACAACCGGTTTACCAGAGAACAAAAACTTCAGTAACGGGATGCGCAAATGAATTTCATACAGAATTATCGCAATCCCTACTACAAATATCAGGCCACAGAGAAAACCAAGCCAGTTGGAGGTGATGTGCGGTGTAATGTATGCGCCGAAAAACAGCGTTAACGGGTGGTGAACCAGATAGATAAACAGCGATGCGTTAACAAAATAAGTCACCCGCGCTGACTGGAAGTTAAGCAAACGGTGGCCAAAGGAGAAGACCACATTCACCATCCACAGACCGAGGACCATGGTGATCACCGACTCGGTTTCGTACATCCAGGCATCGCCACTGCCATAGCGCTGGTTGAGTAAATAAGCGACAAACGCCAATGCTGCTGCAAGGGTACAGCCACGAGACGGCGTGGTAAACAAGGCTTTAAGATGAGGGAAAATGAAAGCCAGTGCGCCGAGGATAAAGAACGGCAAATAAAACAGCGTTTGCATGACAATAAAATTGAACATGCCATTACTCAGAATGGGCGGATACACAATAAAAATCGTTCTTCTTATTACCGCATAACCGATGCCGAGGCATAAAAAAATCACCGATAGTTTTACCATCGAGAATTTTTTATTCGTTTTATCAGAATTTTCTAAATTATTTCTGATGCGCTTAAATATCCATACGCACAGCGTCGTCATGACTACTAACACCAGTAAAAACCACAGGTGTGATATTAATTCCCAGGCCAACGTATTATATTTGTCATACAATGACAGCCCAGGCCAACTTTCCGCTTTTCCTTTGACATATTGCAGCATAATAAATTGCGGTAATGTCAGTAGGGGGATGGCTGTTAACATCGGGATACCTACACGTTCGACACGTACTTTCCACCATTTTTTCAAGGGATAGCGTAAAAAAAGCATGTAGGAAAAGTAGCCGGATATAACGAAAAATACCTGCATGCGGAACGAGTGGATGAAGTCATTAAAAAGGGTCAGCCACAATGATGGTTCGGCGCTATTCACATGCCATGTATGGCTCGAATAGATTAAAGAAATATGAAAAGGGATCCCTAACAACATCAGCCAGGCGCGGATGGAGTCGAGGAAATATTCACGTTGCGCGGGTACTGGATTCATATATGGTTAACTAATCTCGGATTTTTCGTCTTATCCCTGTCGGGTTATGCCTTTAGGCTTGTTGCCATAGCGACACCGACCTGACCGCGCCAGGCGCAGGCTTCAAGGTTTTTATGCATAGCATCATCGCTACCACTAACCAGAATGGAAGCGTCTGTAAGACGGTTGATAAATAAAATTGCTGGCAAACCCTACACGAAGTCGATGCTTCTGTCTTTAGGAGAAGCACGGAAAGTGAAAACGGTTGCAATCAGGTGCTTAATCCATGAGCCAGCGTGCTGAACGATACCGGGATTCTGTTGTCGGAATGGCTGGTTATCCATTAAAATAGATCGGATCGATATAAGCACACAAAGGGGGAAGTGCTTACTAATTATGAAACATAAACTACAAATGATGAAAATGCGTTGGTTGAGTGCTGCAGTAATGTTAACCCTGTATACATCTTCAAGCTGGGCTTTCAGTATTGATGATGTCGCAAAGCAAGCTCAATCCTTAGCCGGGAAAGGCTATGAGGCGCCCAAAAGCAACTTGCCCTCCGTTTTCCGCGATATGAAATACGCGGACTATCAGCAGATCCAGTTTAATCATGACAAAGCGTACTGGAACAATCTGAAGACCCCATTCAAACTCGAGTTCTACCATCAGGGTATGTACTTCGATACCCCGGTCAAAATAAATGAAGTGACTGCCACCGCAGTCAAACGAATCAAATACAGCCCGGATTATTTCACTTTCGGCGATGTTCAGCATGACAAAGACACGGTAAAAGACCTTGGTTTTGCCGGTTTTAAAGTGCTTTACCCGATCAACAGCAAAGATAAAAACGATGAAATCGTCAGCATGCTCGGGGCCAGCTATTTCCGCGTGATTGGTGCAGGTCAGGTTTATGGCCTTTCTGCCCGCGGCCTGGCAATTGATACCGCCTTGCCATCGGGTGAAGAATTTCCACGCTTCAAAGAGTTCTGGATCGAGCGTCCAAAACCGACTGATAAACGTTTAACCATTTATGCATTGCTTGACTCGCCGCGCGCGACAGGTGCTTACAAATTCGTGGTTATGCCAGGGCGTGACACGGTTGTGGATGTGCAGTCGAAAATCTATCTGCGCGATAAAGTCGGCAAACT
The DNA here is from genome assembly GCF_046486385.1 of Escherichia sp. WS33. NCBI lineage: Bacteria > Pseudomonadati > Pseudomonadota > Gammaproteobacteria > Enterobacterales > Enterobacteriaceae > Escherichia > Escherichia sp. WS33. Next base: position 95,804 of record NZ_JBJQLJ010000001.1, read on the forward strand.
GGGGGTTGCACCGTTAACCAGTATGTTCCTGTTTGGGCCGAACCAACCGTCGCCTGCAAATAACTATCGTCCGGAGTTGCACGACTCTAACGGTCTGTCTATCCATGCCGGTAATGGCGAATGGATCTGGCGTCCGTTGAATAACCCGAAACATTTAGCGGTCAGCAGCTTCTCGATGGAGAACCCGCAAGGCTTCGGTCTGTTGCAGCGCGGTCGTGATTTCTCCCGCTTTGAAGATCTCGATGATCGTTACGATCTTCGTCCAAGCGCATGGGTGACTCCGAAAGGGGAGTGGGGTAAAGGCAGCGTTGAGCTGGTGGAAATTCCAACCAACGATGAAACCAACGATAACATCGTCGCTTACTGGACGCCGGATCAGCTGCCGGAGCCGGGTAAAGAGATGAACTTTAAATACACCATCACCTTCAGCCGTGATGAAGACAAACTGCATGCGCCAGATAACGCATGGGTGCAACAAACGCGTCGTTCAACGGGGGATGTGAAGCAGTCGAACCTGATTCGCCAGCCTGACGGTACTATCGCCTTTGTGGTCGATTTTACCGGCGCAGAGATGAAAAAACTGCCAGAGGATACCCCGGTCACAGCGCAAACCAGCATTGGTGATAATGGTGAGATAGTTGAAAGCACGGTGCGCTATAACCCGGTTACCAAAGGCTGGCGTCTGGTGATGCGTGTGAAAGTGAAAGATGCCAAGAAAACCACTGAAATGCGTGCTGCGCTGGTGAATGCCGATCAGACGTTGAGTGAAACCTGGAGCTACCAGTTACCTGCCAATGAATAAGACAACTGAGTACATTGACGCAATGCCCATCGCCGCAAGCGAGAAAGCGGCATTGCCGAAGACTGATATCCGCGCCGTTCATCAGGCGCTGGATGCCGAACACCGCACCTGGGCGCGGGAGGATGATTCCCCGCAAGGCTCGGTAAAGGCGCGTCTGGAACAAGCCTGGCCAGATTCACTTGCTGATGGACAGTTAATTAAAGACGACGAAGGGCGCGATCAGCTGAAGGCGATGCCAGAAGCAAAACGCTCCTCGATGTTTCCCGACCCGTGGCGTACCAACCCGGTAGGCCGTTTCTGGGATCGCCTGCGTGGACGCGATGTCACGCCGCGCTATCTGGCTCGTTTGACCAAAGAAGAGCAGGAGAGCGAGCAAAAGTGGCGTACCGTCGGTACCATCCGCCGTTACATTCTGTTGATCCTGACGCTCGCGCAAACTGTCGTCGCGACCTGGTATATGAAGACCATTCTTCCTTATCAGGGTTGGGCGCTGATTAATCCTATGGATATGGTTGGTCAGGATTTGTGGGTTTCCTTTATGCAGCTTCTGCCTTATATGCTGCAAACCGGTATCCTGATCCTCTTTGCGGTACTGTTCTGTTGGGTGTCCGCCGGATTCTGGACGGCGTTAATGGGCTTCCTGCAACTGCTTATTGGTCGCGATAAATACAGTATATCTGCGTCAACAGTTGGCGATGAACCATTAAACCCGGAGCATCGCACGGCGTTGATCATGCCTATCTGTAACGAAGACGTGAACCGTGTTTTTGCTGGCCTGCGTGCAACGTGGGAATCAGTAAAAGCCACCGGGAATGCCAAACACTTTGATGTCTACATTCTTAGTGACAGTTATAACCCGGATATCTGCGTCGCAGAGCAAAAAGCCTGGATGGAGCTTATCGCTGAAGTCGGTGGCGAAGGTCAGATTTTCTATCGCCGCCGCCGTCGCCGCGTGAAGCGTAAAAGCGGTAATATCGATGACTTCTGCCGTCGCTGGGGCAGCCAGTACAGCTACATGGTGGTGCTGGATGCTGACTCGGTAATGACCGGTGATTGTTTATGCGGCCTGGTGCGCTTGATGGAAGCCAACCCGAACGCCGGGATCATTCAGTCGTCGCCGAAAGCGTCCGGTATGGATACGCTGTATGCGCGCTGTCAGCAGTTCGCGACCCGCGTGTATGGGCCACTGTTTACAGCCGGTTTGCACTTCTGGCAACTTGGCGAGTCGCACTACTGGGGACATAACGCGATTATCCGCGTGAAACCGTTTATCGAGCACTGCGCACTGGCTCCGCTGCCGGGCGAAGGTTCCTTTGCCGGTTCAATCCTGTCACATGACTTCGTGGAAGCGGCGTTGATGCGCCGTGCAGGTTGGGGGGTCTGGATTGCTTACGATCTCCCGGGTTCTTATGAAGAATTGCCGCCTAACTTGCTTGATGAGCTAAAACGTGACCGCCGCTGGTGCCACGGTAACCTGATGAACTTCCGTCTGTTCCTGGTGAAGGGTATGCACCCGGTTCACCGTGCGGTATTCCTGACGGGCGTGATGTCTTATCTCTCCGCTCCGCTGTGGTTTATGTTCCTCGCGCTCTCTACTGCATTGCAGGTAGTACATGCGTTGACCGAACCGCAATACTTCCTGCAACCACGGCAGTTGTTCCCGGTGTGGCCGCAGTGGCGTCCTGAGCTGGCGATTGCACTTTTTGCTTCGACTATGGTGCTGTTGTTCCTGCCGAAGTTATTGAGCATTTTGCTTATCTGGTGCAAAGGAACGAAAGAATACGGCGGCTTCTGGCGCGTTACATTATCGTTGCTGCTGGAAGTGCTTTTTTCCGTGCTGCTGGCTCCGGTACGCATGCTGTTCCATACGGTCTTCGTTGTCAGCGCGTTCCTTGGCTGGGAAGTGGTGTGGAATTCACCGCAGCGTGATGATGACTCCACTTCCTGGGGTGAAGCGTTCAAACGCCACGGCTCACAGCTGCTGTTAGGGTTAGTGTGGGCTGTTGGGATGGCGTGGCTGGATCTGCGTTTCCTGTTCTGGCTGGCACCGATTGTCTTCTCGTTGATCCTGTCACCGTTTGTTTCGGTGATTTCCAGCCGTGCCACCGTTGGTCTGCGCACCAAACGCTGGAAACTGTTCCTGATCCCGGAAGAGTATTCGCCGCCGCAGGTGCTGGTTGATACCGATCGGTTCCTTGAGATGAATCGTCAACGCTCCCTTGATGATGGCTTTATGCACGCAGTGTTTAACCCGTCATTTAACGCTCTGGCAACCGCAATGGCGACCGCGCGTCACCGCGCCAGTAAGGTGCTGGAAATCGCCCGTGACCGCCACGTTGAACAGGCGCTGAACGAGACGCCAGAGAAGCTGAATCGCGATCGTCGCCTGGTGCTGCTAAGCGATCCGGTGACGATGGCCCGTCTGCATTTCCGCGTCTGGAATTCCCCGGAGAGATATTCTTCATGGGTGAGTTATTACGAAGGGATAAAGCTCAATCCACTGGCATTGCGTAAACCGGATGCGGCTTCGCAATAAAAACGTAGTTGCCTGATGCGCTACGCTTATCAGGCCTACATCGTTCCTGCAATTTATTGATTTTGCAAGATTTTGTGGGTCGGATAAGGCGTTCACGCCGCATCCGGCAAAAACAACGAGCCAATAAAAATACCGGCGTTATGCCGGTATTTTTTTACGAAAGAGGTATCAAATGCGTTTAATTGTGGTGAGCATCATGGTGACCTTGCTGAGTGGCTGTGGCAGCATTATTAGTCGCACTATACCGGGGCAGGGGCATGGCAACCAATATTATCCCGGTGTGCAATGGGATGTGCGTGACTCCGCCTGGCGTTATGTCACGATCCTTGATCTGCCATTCTCTCTGGTTTTTGATACTTTACTGCTGCCGATCGACACTCATCATGGCCCGTATGAGTGATTAACGTTCATCCCACTCATCAGCTGCTGCGCGTCCTTCCTCGGTATCCAGCGGTGGCTCAAGCTGAAATTCCCCCTCGTCCCATTCATGTAATGTATTCTCTTCCTGCCACTCCTGGCGTATCTCTATCTCATCATAGTCGCCATCAAAAACACTTTGCGCGGCTTCACCGCTAAGCATAGGTAAACATTCACCTTCTTCCCCTTCGTCGGCAAAAAACTCAACTTGCCACATGATGTCGCCGTCCTGCAAAACGTATTTTTGGGCATTGAACTGTTGCACATTCGCATCTTCGGCGTCGATGCCGGGGTTGTCTGCAAGAAATTCTTCGCGTGCAGCGTCAATGGCTTCTTCAAGCGTTGCGTACATGGTCATCACGATTCTCCCTTTGAGTTGATGAGGTTTCAGGGAAAAGGATAGCTGATTCTCCGCTTTTGCAAGTATGAAAGGCGAAAAATCAGTTCGATACCTGGGGTATTCGACGACGACGTAGACTGTTCCATGAATAGACTGCGTTGAATAACACTACGCCAGCGGTGACGAGAAATACCGCTCTGAAACCGTAGTTCGCTGAAATCGCTGCTCCCATCAATGGTCCGGTAACGTTGCCAATATCACGAAACGATTGGTTATAGCTGAAGATACGCCCGGCGATCTGGTTGCTCGAGTTGTAAACCAACAGTGTCTGTACGGCGGGGAGTAGTGCACCATCGGCGGCACCGAGCAAAAAACGTAAAATCCCAAGTTGCAATGGCGTCTGAACGTAAGACATTGGGATCAACAGCAGTACAGAAAAGATCAGCGCTGTAATCAGGATCTTTTCGGGTCCGATTCGATCGCCAAGTTTGCCGAGTCGTGGTGCGCTTAGCAGAGCCGCCACGCCTGGCACCGAGGCGATCATGCCACTGATAAAGGCGACGTTACTGACGTTACCCGCCAGTTCGCGGACATACAGCGTCAGAATGGGGGCAATTGAGCCTGTCGCCACCTGGATGATTAACGTGGTGACAAACAGGCTGAGTACCAGTTTCGGGTTTTTAAGTGATGTCACCACTTCCCGCATGTGCAGCATCTCTTTTTTGCTGACCGGCTGGAATTTTTCTCTGATGCAGAACAGGGTGACGAAAAAGCAGAGTATGAGCACACTGGCGGTAATAAAGAATACCGGACGTAAGCCGTAGCTATCGGCGAGCAGGCCGCCAGCCATTGGGCCGAGCAACGCACCACTAACGCCGCCTGTGGAGAGCGTACCCAGCGCCCAGCCGCTTTTATTACGCGGTACTTGTGTGGCGATAAGAGCATTAGCGTTGGGGACAAATCCGCCAAGTAACCCAAGAAGCGCCCGTAGGATCAAAAACTGCCAGATATTTTGTGCCAGTCCCATCAACACCATCACGATGCCCATGCCGAGGGCAGAGCGTAATAGCATGAGTTTTCGGCCTTTACGGTCGGCGAGTCCACCCCAAAACGGTGAGGCGATGGCCGAAAATAAAAATGTAATGCTGAAGACAATACCGGACCACATATTCAGGGCGGAGTGACCGGTAACGCCAAGCTGCTCAACGTAGAGGGGTAAGAAGGGCATTACCAGACTGAAGGCGGCACCGGTAAGAAAACAGCCTAGCCAGGCGACGATCAGGTTTCGTTTCCAGTTTATAGGGGTGTCATTTTCACAGGGTGACATAGCAATCCGCTGTTGGTGCGCCAGGCGCGGTGAACATAAGAAGAAAAGATAAGCACACTAATTATGCGCCCGACTTCCAGGGGGCGCAATCCAGAGAGCTTTTATCGCTAAATCAGGGGGATTTGCTGTGGTAATGCCGGATGCCATTCTGAAGCATCCGGCAGGGGAGATTTAATAGCGTGAAGGAACGCCTTCCGGGCGTGTTTTAAAGCGACGGTGTAACCACATATACTGCTCTGGTGCCATCATGATGCATTTTTCGACCACTTTGTTCATCCACGCGGCGGTAGTTTCGGCATCATCCAGTGGCGGAGAACACTCTGGCGGCAGCATAATCAATTGATACCCTTTGCCATCTGGCTTACGGCGTGGAACGAAGGGCACCAGACATGCGCCGGACATCCGTGCCAGCATCCAGGTTCCGGTCGTGGTCGCAGCCTGCTCAACGGCAAATAACGGGACGAAAACGCTTGAGCGCGGGCCGTAATCATGATCCGGTGCGTACCAGACCACTTCGCCTTTTTTCAGGGCTTTAATCATGCCTTTTAAATCTTTGCGGTCGAGCATCGATTTATTTGAGCGCAAACGGCCCCAGGTTTGTAGCCAGTCAATCAGTGGATTATCGTTCGGGCGGTAAACGCCAATCCCCGGTTCCTGCATACCAAACTGCCGCGCGCCCAGTTCCAGTGTCAGAAAATGGATGCCAACTAACAGGATGCCGCGTTTTTGCGCCTGCACGTCACGAATGTGTTCCATGCCGATCACTTCCGTCCAGCGGGCGATTCGGCGGTCCGGCCAGAACCACGCCATGCCGGTTTCCATCAGGCCCATGCCAACGGATTCGAAATTCTTCACCACCATTTTACGGCGTTCTTGTTCGCTCATTTCCGGGAAGCACAGTTCCAGGTTGCGATGCACAATTTTTGCGCGTCGTTTCATAAAACGTAACGCCAGTTTTCCTAATCCACAACCGAGGCGGTAGATAACCGGGTAGGGCAATTGCACGACTAACCAAAGTACGCCAATACCCAACCAGGTTAACCAATAACGCGGATGAAGCAGTGCGGTGGAGAACTTGGGTAGATTCGTCATATCAATCCTGTTTTTCAACCTATTCGGGCAATTGTATGTATTGTCGCATTTTTTCGCCCGCAACCAAAATTTGTGGCTGAAGACTGGGCGAAATTGCCGCGCTTGTAAATAACAAATAATTTTTAATGCGCAAATGTAGCGTAAAATGTGTGGATGTTAATTATCGATAATTGCTATATCATGCCGCGGATTTTTACTTTCCCATCTCGCAGGAACCGTACACCATGCCAGTGTTACACAACCGCATTTCCAACGACGCGCTAAAAGCCAAAATGTTGGCTGAGAGCGAACCGCGAACCACCATTTCGTTTTACAAGTATTTCCACATCGCCGATCCTAAGGCGACCCGTGACGCTTTATATCAGCTGTTTACCGCGCTGAATGTTTTTGGGCGAGTGTATCTGGCGCATGAGGGCATTAACGCGCAAATCAGCGTACCTGCGAGCAATGTTGAAACATTTCGCGCGCAGCTCTATGCCTTCGACCCGGCTTTAGAGGGTTTACGCCTGAATATCGCGTTGGATGATGACGGGAAATCCTTCTGGGTACTGCGCATGAAGGTACGCGATCGCATTGTTGCCGACGGTATTGACGATCCTCACTTTGATGCCAGCAATGTTGGTGAGTATCTGCAAGCGGCGGAAGTGAACGCCATGCTTGACGATCCCGATGCACTATTTATCGACATGCGTAACCACTATGAGTATGAAGTGGGGCACTTTGAAAACGCGCTCGAAATTCCGGCAGATACCTTCCGTGAGCAGCTGCCAAAAGCAGTCGAGATGATGCAGGCACATAAAGATAAAAAAATCGTCATGTACTGCACCGGCGGCATTCGTTGTGAAAAGGCCAGTGCCTGGATGAAACATAACGGATTCAACAAAGTCTGGCATATCGAGGGCGGAATTATTGAATACGCCCGTAAGGCGCGCGAGCAGGGCTTGCCGGTGCGTTTTATTGGCAAAAATTTTGTTTTTGACGAGCGGATGGGCGAACGTATATCGGATGAGATTATCGCGCATTGCCACCAGTGCGGCGCGCCGTGCGACAGCCATACCAACTGTAAAAATGATGGCTGCCACCTGCTGTTTATTCAGTGTCCAGTATGCGCGGAAAAATACAAAGGTTGTTGTAGTGAGATTTGCTGCGAAGAAAGCGCGTTACCGCCAGAAGAACAGCGACGCCGTCGGGCAGGACGTGAAAATGGCAATAAGATCTTTAATAAGTCTCGTGGACGTCTGAATACAACACTGGGCATTCCTGATCCAACAGAATAAATATCATTGCCGGATGCGTGCCATCCGGCAACATTTCACGCTTACTTCTGCTGTACGCCTTCCACTGAAATAATCAGATCCACTTCCTGAGAAGCTGGACCTAAATCTGTCTTGATATTGAAGTCCTTGAGCTTAATTTTGCCTTCGGCCTCGAAGCCTGCACGTTTACCACCCCATGGGTCGTCGCCCTGACCAATTAATTTCGCTTCCAGCGTGACGGGTTTGGTTACGCCATTCAGCGTCAGATCGCCGGTAATATCCAGTTCGTCACCGTCTTTCTTCACGCTGGTGGAGGTGAATGTTGCCTGTGGATATTTTGCGGTATTAAGGAAATCTGCACTGCGAAGATGTTTATCGCGTTCGGCGTGATTAGTATCGACGCTGGTGGTGTTAATTGTCACATTCACTTTATCGGCAGCCGGATTTTTTTCGTCAAAGGTAAAAGTACCGTCGAAATCTTTAAAGGTGCCGTATAACCAGCTATAGCCAAGGTGCTGGATGCGGAAATTAACAAAGGCGTGCTGACCTTCTTTGTCAATTTTGTAATCGGCGGCAACCGCTGAACCGGCAGAGAACATCAGGGACGCGAAGGTTAAACCAAGCAGGCTTTTTTTCATTTTTTATACTCCATAGTCAGATGACGACTTTCCCAGCATGCGCTTCAGAGTGTCGTCTTTATCGATGAAATGATGCTTCAGGGCCATAAATCCGTGCATAACGGACAGTACTACGACGCTCCACGCGAGCCAAAAATGCAGGGCACCGGCAAAGTCTGCCTGTGCGCCAGCGTCGGCAAGGGTCGCGGGGACGTCAAACCAGCCAAAAACGCTGATCGGTTTACCATCGGCAGTTGAGATCAGATAGCCGCTGATGCCGATGGCGAACAGCAATAGGTACAATGCGAGATGTCCAGCTTTTGCGGCAAGACGAGTCATGGGCGAATAACTCGGCAGCGGACCCGGCGGTGGAGATATGACACGCCACAGAACGCGAATAACCAGCCCCATCATTAACAAAATACCGATGCTTTTATGCAGTTCGGGTGCTTTGTGATACCAGCCATCGTAATAACTGAGCGTGACCATCCACAGACCTAAAGCAAACATGCCGTAGACAATAATTGCGCTTAGCCAATGGAAGGCCGCAGATATAACACCATAGCGTTCAGGGGTATTTGTGAATGACATAAGTGCATCCAAAACGAATTTGCGAGAGAAAGAAAATGGCGTGTCGGAGAATGAATTGCAACACAAAAATAACAAATTGAATGATATTTATTTTTATTTCAATAATTTTGAATTAATAATGAAAGAATCTTCATAAGTTTAGTGGGTTCAGCATCAGAGATGTCTGGTGAGTGCTGTAGAAGCAGGAATAATCTCATTCAATTTTTCACGCTAAATGAAAGGGAGATTAAATATTTGTCAGTTTATGTCAGTGCGGAAAACTAAAAATAAAACACATAGATCAGATCCATAATTGCCAACAATCCCCAGAGAAAAAGATAAAGCATCAGATGCTCGCGAATATTATTGATGAGATAGTGCAACAGCCGACGCATTAAATACTCCTGTAAAAACGGCCTCATTCTGGAGGCCGTAATGATGATTATTGGAAGCGGGAAAGCCTGAATGGCGTTAAATCAAAATCGCTTTTTTTGTCTTGCGCAAAATCGGCAGCTATTTCCCCTAAAACTGACGCAAATTTAAAACCGTGCCCACTCAGGCCGGTAATGAACAGTGTATTATCGTGGTCGGGTAGGGTATCGATAATAAAATCTTCGTCAGGCGAATTATCATAGGTGCAGGCAGCGCCGTACAGGCAGCAACCGATACCCGGCAATACATTGCGCAAGAACGGGAAGGCTTCCGAACCATCGCTGACCACTTCCGCAAACGGAACACGTTCATCCGCTGAATGGATAACCTGGCCTCCGTTATGTTTGCCAATCTTCAACGCGTCGTTTTCTGCCGGAAAACCATAATATTGATCGCCATTGGGCAGTTCACCGGTAAACGCCGGGAATTTATTCTTCACGCTATAGCGACCATCGGCCTGATACCAGGCAAATACTTTGCGTACGGGCTGGACAGGCAGCTCCGGGAGCAGGTCTTTTACCCATGTTCCCGCGCAGACAATCGCTTTTTTCGCCTGATACTCTCCGTCAGCCGTTTCAATAGTTACGCCATCATCGTCATGACGAATTGCGGTGACCGGGCAGTTGAACAGCTGCGCACAGCCCGCTTCCTTCGCCAGTTGGATCCAGGTTTTAATCGCCAGTTCGCTGCGCAAAAAACCGGAATCAGTCTCAAATAAGCCGATGTAGTTGTCCGGGACGCGTATTTCTGGCCAGCGGGCCATAATCCCTTGCGCGTCGAGCTTTTCGACGTTGAGTTGCCACTGTTCGGCGCTGTGGGCGACGTTGGCGAGAAATGCGGAGTCAGCCGGGCCGAGGTTAATGACACCAGAGCGTACAAAAATGGGATCATCTTCGTTGTGGCGGGAAAGTTCATCCCACAGCGTTTGCGCGCGGAGGACCAACGGGACATACTTTTCGCCTTCACCATAAGCATGGCGAATTAATCGCGTATCGCCGTGGTGGCTGCCGTGTTGATGCGGTGGCATATGGGCGTCGGTCATTAGCACGTTTAAACCGGCGCGGGTTGCATAATACCCGGCGGCAGCGCCTACGGAACCGCTGCCAATAATGATGAGATCGTATTTCATTTTTTTCTCTCTGCTCTCATGGTTTAAGCAGAGTAATTAACTGAATGCAGATATACAACCCAGAAATGGTAAAGGCACCGGTGAGGTGCCTTTTGGGTGGATGGTCATGTCATGTTAATGACGCCGATACTCGTTTACCGGGAAATCACCGGATTCAATTTTGGCGATTCCTGCTTCTAATATCGAAATAAATTGTCTGGCAACATCAGTGGTTAACCAGAGCGTCTGACCAACTTCAGTCCCTTCCTGCTCGGACTTATTTGGGGTCTGGTAGTGCAAACGCAACATCAGCGCATCATAGCTATCAACGGTGCTGATGTCCCACCCTACGAGCGGATGAGTCTGAATGACTTCATTATTTTTTTCCATCATGGCCCCCTAATTCGTGTTACTAGACAACGTTATTCGAGGTTCAATGCGTTTTTATCTGAAGCAACTTCAGTATACCAATAAGTAAGGGTATTCACCGAATTTTTAAAGGGGGGAACAGATAAATTTCTGCTTTTAAGATTTATATGAACAATAAAACAGCATGTCATTCATATTTTTTTAGCATATTGTGCAATTATTTTGAGGAAGTGTAGAAATTTTGTACTCAAAATTTGTAAGTAAAATAAAAAAGCCGGGGCGACCCGGCAAAAACAAAAATCACTGCATATTATTCGCTGACAAACCAGTCATCGGCGCTTTCCCACGTTTCCTGGAGAATTTCGCTAATGCGCTGTTTATCTTCTTTTGTTGCGCCAATAACCGATAAATTATTCGCTGCGGCATAACGTACCGATACGTGGCCTTCATTATCAGGAAACGCATACTGAATACGGCGGGAAAGTTCGCCAGCCAGGGCGTCAATAGCCCCAGCTGGCAATGGAGAAGTTTTCGCTATGGTGACTTCAATTCGCATAATAGCCCCCTGTTGAATATACTGGTTATTTATACAGGTAAAATAACCTAATGACAACAGGAAGCTACAATTTTTATTGTTTAACGGACCAGCGTACCGTTTCCCCGGCGAGGAATGGCACCAGGGTGTCATCAGTCAGTGCGATGCTTTCAGCAACCTGTTGCTCTTCACGTACCAGTTCGATGAATGTGTCGTTGACCGGCAAGCCATAGAACTGCGGGCCGTTTACAGAACAGAATGCTTCAAAGTGCTGCAGAGCATTCATCTCTTCAAAGACGGTAGCGTAACTGCCCAGCGCGGTTGGGGCGTTGAAGCAGCCCGCGCAGCCGCAACTGCTCTCTTTGCGATGACGTGCATGTGGCGCAGAATCCGTACCGAGGAATACTCGATTAAAACCGCTGGCGACCAGTTCACGCAATGCCTGTTGGTGAATATTGCGTTTGAGGATGGGTAAACAATACAGGTGCGGACGCACGCCACCAACCAGCATATGGTTGCGGTTAAACATCAGATGCTGCGGAGTGATGGTGGCAGCCAGCCGTTCATTTCCGTCACGGACATAGTCGGCAGCATCTTTGGTGGTGATGTGCTCAAAAACGACTTTCAGCGCAGTCAGGCGCTGGCGCAGAGGTTCCATCACGCTTTCTATAAAGCGCGCTTCACGATCAAAAATGTCGATATCTGCATGTGTCACTTCACCATGCACCAGTAGCGGCATACCGATTTTTTCCATGCGCTCAAGTACCGGCATGATTGCGTCAATTGACGTCACGCCGTGGCTGGAGTTAGTGGTTGCGTTTGCCGGATAAAGTTTTGCAGCGGTGAACACGCCTTCGTTAAATCCGCGCTCCAGCTCATTAGGATCCAGCGAATCTGTTAAATAACAGGTCATCAATGGGGTGAAATTGTGCCCGGCAGGTACGGCATCAAGAATACGTTGGCGATACGCCACGGCAGCCTCAACTGTGGTCACGGGCGGAGCCAGATTGGGCATTACGATAGCCCGTCCATAAATTTCGCTGGTATACGGCACGACAGTTTTTAACATGTCGCCATCGCGGAGGTGAAGGTGCCAGTCGTCTGGGCGGCGGATCTTTAATACCTGGGATGGTGCAGTCATTAATCTCTATGCTCCGGCTGAAGGGATGTTTTTGCCGGACACAAAGGATAAGCGGAAACGTTTTCCTTTGCACGAAAAATAAAGGGCGCGAATGCGCCCTCGTCATTAATCCGTAAACGGAATGACAATTTCGCCTGGCTTCACTTCAATGCCTTTCGCCAGTTTTTTCGCCATTGCTTCGCCCTGACTGCCATCTTCGCGCAGGACGTAAGCAGGTTGCTGGTTAAAGTAATTGCGTAATGCCTGGTTCAAATAGGGAAGCAACGTTTGCATCACCGTTTGCATTTTTTCCGGTTGTACCGTCGCATCGACCACTTCCATCTCTTTCAGGAAGATCGCACCTTTTTCTTTATCAAACACGGGCAGCGCTTTCAGCTTCAGTTTCATGGTCGCTTTCTGACTACCGAACAGGGAGTTCATGTCCAGATTGGCGTCTCCGGTTAGGGTAACCTTATTCGGCTCTTCGCGACCAATTTGGCTGGTCAAGTTTGTCAGAACAATATGGGCGTCAGCCACGCCGGGTAAACCGATATCTTTTGAGAAATTATTATGTTTCGCAAGCGACTGGTTAATTTCTTGTTCGGTGATGGTGTATTGGGTGAGTTGATTACAGCCAACGAGCAGGCCACTGACGATCAATGCAGCGGCAAATAAAAACTTGTTCATGGTAGTCCTCGACATGAAATCTGCGTCAATATCCTGACACAACGCAGCATGTGTCACCAGCGATAAACTCGCCAGCAGAAAAAACTGAAAACGGCGGCAACCCGCGAATACAGGCTGCCGCGGCGGGTCAGGATTAAATCGCCATTGATGATAACAAATTGATTTGTGTCTGTTTCGCCATATTATCGCGGTAATCAGCAACGCGGCTTGGCCAGTTGATTCCGGCTACCAGCGTCAGATTACGCAGTAGCGGAAATAGCTGAATATCATCTTCCGAAAGTTCGCCATTCACGGCGTTCGGTTTGACGATCAGTTTGTCCAGCGCACGCAAATCATCGCTGATATTCTTAATCAGACCGTCAGAGTGGGCCAGCAGGTCGGCTAAATTACCCGCGCTGGCCTCTTTCTTGTCGACGAAATATTTGCGCGCGGCGGGAGTAGAAAACTCATCAAATGCCGATTTGGCAAAACGCGGCAACAGCAGTTTGTTTGCGTAGCCATTGACCTTGCGCAGCCACTCTTCAATGGCAGGGGAACGTTTGCCGGTCAGTAACGGTTTGCCGTCGAGTTTATCGACATAGTGAACGATGTCCATGCTTTCTGGCATATAGCGGCTGTCATCTTTTTGCAGAATGGGAACCTGTTTTTGACCGACCATCCGGGTGGGTGTTTCTGCGTCGTCGTTGAGCAGAACATGTAATTCGACGGGGATATTTTTCAGGCCGAAAATCATGCGGGCTTTGAGGCAGTAAGGGCAGTGATCGTAAATGTATAGCTTCACGTGACTCCTCCATTTGGCTGTCAGTTCACTTTCAGTATGGAGGAGTCAGGGGGGAGTATCAAATCAGGCGTCGCGTTCAAGCAAACGACGCGCGGCGCGTTTCTGGCTAAACTGCCAACCCAGCGCAAGGAAAGTGAAGATGCCAATAATGCCCAGCATCATCCACGGAAGCTCTGGCTGGTGCGCCGATTTGCCCAGGTCAAACAGCCAGCCACCACCGATATAACCAATAGCGCCGCCAATCGCCAGACCCAGACGGCTAAACCCCATATAGCTGCCGCGAACTCTTGCGTCCGCCAGCGAAGCACTTAAGGTTTCACGCGCAGGCTCGGCAATGATCGACCCGATATAAAACAGACAAATCAGGGTGAAAAGTTGTTGCAGGCCGCTGACCATGCCCACCGGCATCATGCTTAATGACATTATCAACAGCCCAGCCATCAACCGGTGTTCCAGACGAAAATGCTTTTCACTCCAGCGGGCGATAGGGTAGAGCAACGTTAACGACAGACACGCTTCAATGGCATACATCCATTTAACGGCAGAGGGTGCGCCAGCCACGTCGTTGACCATAATTGGCAGCATCAGCATCACTTGTACAGCCAGCATGTAGTAACCCGCCAGCGTCAGGACATAGGTGACAAAACGCTTGTCACGCATCACGCGGGTCATGCCTTCGCGAACGGGCGTGTGTACGGTGGAGAGTTTCCATGCCGGTAACAACCACGCATTGAACGCCGCACACAGCACAAACAAAACGGCCCCTGTGGCGCAGACCAGGCGAAAGTCGTATTGCAACAGCCAGCTCCCCAACAATGCGCCAATGACCGCACCGGCACTGTCCTGCATCATCAACAGCGAGAAAAAACGACCACGTTGTTGTGGACGGATTAGTTTCACCACCAGCGCCGAACGCGGCGGATCAAACAACGTGCCGCCGAGTCCCGAGAGCAGGCATGAAAACCACAATAGCCACGGTTCGTGGGCGATACCCATTGTGGCGAATCCGGCGGCGCGCATCAGCATACCGGTAACAATCATCGGTTTGGCACCAAAGCGGTCGGCAATTGCGCCGCCGAAAATACCCAGACCTTGCTGAATAAACTGGCGTAGACCGAGAGCAATACCGACCATGACGGCGGCCCAGCCCATTTGATCAACGAAGCGGATAGAGATCAGCGGGAAGACAACAAAGAACCCCAGCACGACCAGCATATTATCGATGAGCAGGAAATATTTACCCAGGTTCCTCGCCTGCGATACGCGGGACATTTCCCCTCCCGGGAAATAAAAGATGAGCACTTTCTATTCTGCATTGCCGCTAAGACTTTTCCCATCACTTCGGGGACAATATTTTTTTATCAAAACGTCGCTTTGATAGAGAGTTTTTATCAAATATGTGAATAATGCAGAAAATGGCATTTTGGACTTTTCACAGGGTCTGGTTGCGCAGGTATAGTAATACTTACAGCGTATTAAAGACGTTACGGGAAGGAGTAGGTATAGAATGTTTGGCTATCGCAGTAACGTGCCAAAAGTGCGCTTAACCACAGACCGACTGGTCGTGCGTCTGGTGCATGATCGTGATGCCTGGCGTCTTGCGGATTATTACGCAGAGAATCGCCATTTCCTCAAGCCCTGGGAGCCAGTGCGCGACGAAAGCCACTGTTATCCATCAGGCTGGCAGGCCAGGCTGGGGATGATTAACGAATTTCATAAACAAGGTTCAGCTTTCTACTTTGGCTTATTCGACCCGGACGAAAAAGAGATTATTGGCGTTGCCAATTTTTCCAATGTTGTTCGTGGCTCTTTTCATGCCTGCTATCTCGGTTATTCGATTGGGCAAAAATGGCAGGGCAAAGGACTCATGTTTGAAGCCCTGACCGCAGCCATTCGTTATATGCAGCGCACCCAACATATTCATCGCATTATGGCTAATTATATGCCGCACAATAAACGCAGCGGTGATTTACTGGCGCGACTGGGTTTTGAAAAAGAAGGCTATGCGAAAGACTATCTGTTGATTGATGGACAATGGCGCGATCACGTACTGACGGCATTAACTACCCCAGACTGGACGCCCGGCCGCTAAGGAGAATCTCATGAAATATCAACTTACTGCCCTTGAAGCTCGCGTGATTGGTTGCTTGCTGGAAAAGCAGGTGACCACGCCGGAGCAATACCCGCTCTCAGTCAATGGTGTAGTCACGGCCTGTAATCAGAAAACGAACCGTGAACCGGTCATGAATCTGAGTGAATCCGAAGTGCAGGAACAGCTGGATAATCTGGTCAAACGTCATTATCTACGCACAGTGAGCGGTTTTGGTAATCGGGTCACCAAATATGAGCAACGTTTTTGTAATTCAGAATTTGGCGATCTGAAACTGAGCGCAGCGGAAGTGGCGTTAATCACCACGTTGTTATTGCGTGGTGCCCAGACGCCAGGTGAACTGCGCAGCCGCGCCGCGCGAATGTATGAATTCAGCGATATGGCGGAAGTGGAGTCGACGCTGGAACAACTGGCAAATCGCGAAGATGGTCCTTTTGTGGTGCGTCTGGCCCGCGAACCGGGTAAACGCGAAAGCCGCTACATGCATCTTTTCAGTGGTGAGGTTGAAGATCAGCCGGCGGTGACGGATATGTCGAACGCGGTTGATGGTGATTTACAGGCCCGCGTCGAAGCCCTGGAAATCGAAGTGGCAGAACTGAAACAGCGTCTTGATTCGTTGCTGGCCCATCTGGGAGATTAAAGTGAAAAAATTACGTATCGGCGTAGTGGGATTAGGTGGCATTGCGCAAAAAGCGTGGTTACCGGTGCTGGCGGCAGCGTTTGACTGGACGTTACAAGGAGCCTGGTCGCCTACGCGCGCGAAAGCCCTGCCAATTTGTGAAAGCTGGCGCATTCCTTATGCCGATTCGTTATCCAGCCTTGCCGCCAGTTGCGATGCGGTTTTTGTGCATTCCAGCACCGCCAGCCACTTTGACGTGGTCAGTACGTTACTCAATGCGGGTGTACATGTCTGTGTCGATAAACCGCTGGCAGAAAATCTGCGCGATGCTGAACGGCTGGTGGAACTGGCGGCGCGTAAAAAACTGACGTTGATGGTCGGTTTTAACCGTCGTTTCGCACCACTCTACGGTGAGTTAAAAACGCAACTCGCTACCGCAGCTTCGCTAAGAATGGATAAACATCGTAGCAATAGTGTCGGGCCACACGATCTTTATTTCACGTTGCTGGATGATTATCTGCATGTGGTGGATACCGCGCTGTGGTTGTCGGGCGGCAAAGCCTCTCTGGATGGCGGTACGCTACTGACTAACGACGCTGGCGAAATGCTGTTTGCCGAGCACCATTTTTCGGCCGGTCCTTTGCAGATCACCACCTGTATGCATCGCCGTGCCGGAAGTCAGCGTGAAACCGTGCAGGCCGTGACTGACGGTGCGCTCATCGACATTACGGATATGCGCGAATGGCGTGAGGAGCGCGGGCAGGGCGTAGTGCATAAACCGATTCCTGGTTGGCAGAGCACTCTTGAACAACGTGGATTTGTCGGCTGTGCGCGGCACTTCATTGAATGTGTGCAAAATCAGACAGTTCCGCAAACCGCCGGCGAACAGGCCGTGCTGGCGCAACGTATCGTTGACAAGATCTGGCGCGATGCGATGAGTGAATAAACCCTGTAACATCTGGCGGTAGCAATTCACCATAATCCAGGTAGACTATTCGCCTC
Source organism: Escherichia sp. WS33 (assembly GCF_046486385.1). Lineage (NCBI taxonomy): Bacteria > Pseudomonadati > Pseudomonadota > Gammaproteobacteria > Enterobacterales > Enterobacteriaceae > Escherichia > Escherichia sp. WS33. Next base: position 113,524 of record NZ_JBJQLJ010000001.1, read on the forward strand.
TTTCAGCGCCTGCCTTGCAGGCGTTTTGCCCGTGGGTCTGGATTAGAACACCGATGAATTTATTAAAATCGCTGGCCGCCGTCAGCTCGATGACCATGTTTTCGCGTGTGCTTGGCTTCGCACGAGACGCAATTGTCGCCAGAATCTTTGGCGCAGGGATGGCAACCGACGCCTTTTTCGTCGCTTTTAAACTTCCTAACTTGTTACGCCGTATCTTTGCCGAAGGGGCATTTTCCCAGGCATTTGTACCGATTCTGGCGGAATATAAAAGTAAGCAGGGTGAAGACGCCACGCGGGTCTTTGTCTCTTATGTTTCTGGCCTGCTGACACTCGCGCTGGCGGTTGTGACGGTCGCTGGCATGCTCGCCGCACCGTGGGTGATCATGGTGACCGCGCCAGGCTTCGCTGACACAGCTGACAAATTTGCCCTGACCAGCCAGCTACTAAAGATTACCTTTCCCTATATCTTGCTGATCTCCCTGGCGTCGCTGGTGGGAGCGATTCTGAATACGTGGAACCGCTTCTCGATTCCGGCGTTTGCGCCAACACTGCTTAACATCAGCATGATTGGTTTCGCGCTGTTTGCCGCACCGTACTTTAACCCACCGGTGCTGGCGCTGGCGTGGGCTGTTACGGTCGGCGGCATCCTGCAGCTGGTGTATCAGCTACCGCACCTGAAGAAGATCGGCATGCTGGTCCTGCCGCGCATTAACTTCCACGATGCCGGAGCAATGCGCGTGGTGAAACAGATGGGACCGGCGATCCTTGGCGTCTCTGTGAGCCAGATCTCCTTAATCATCAACACCATTTTTGCCTCGTTTCTTGCTTCCGGTTCGGTGTCTTGGATGTATTACGCCGACCGCTTAATGGAGTTTCCGTCCGGTGTGCTGGGCGTGGCGCTTGGCACCATTTTGCTGCCGTCGCTGTCGAAAAGTTTTGCCAGTGGCAATCATGATGAATACAACCGTTTGATGGACTGGGGGTTGCGTCTTTGTTTCCTGTTGGCGCTGCCGAGTGCGGTTGCGTTGGGCATTCTTTCAGGTCCGTTAACCGTTTCGCTGTTCCAGTACGGTAAATTTACCGCGTTTGATGCGCTGATGACCCAGCGGGCGTTAATTGCCTACTCGGTGGGTTTGATTGGCCTGATTGTAGTGAAAGTGTTGGCTCCTGGCTTTTATTCCCGCCAGGACATTAAAACGCCAGTGAAAATTGCCATCGTTACGCTGATTTTAACGCAATTGATGAACCTGGCGTTTATTGGTCCGTTGAAACATGCCGGGCTGTCACTTTCTATTGGTCTGGCGGCGTGTCTGAATGCTTCGCTGCTTTACTGGCAGTTGCGTAAGCAGAAAATCTTTACTCCGCAACCCGGCTGGATGGCGTTTCTGTTGCGTCTGGTGGTGGCGGTACTGGTGATGTCTGGCGTGCTTTTAGGTATGTTACATATCATGCCGGAGTGGTCATTGGGTACCATGCCCTGGCGCTTACTGCGTTTAATGGCGGTCGTGCTGGCGGGGATTGCCGCGTACTTCGCTGCACTGGCGGTACTGGGCTTCAAAGTTAAAGAATTTGCCCGCCGGACGGTGTAACAATGCATTCCGGCCTGCAGTGCAGGCCGGAGATAATATTCAGATCGAAATCTTTTTACCGCCGCGATGGGTTGTTGAGGTCTGACCGTTCGCCCCATATAGCGTCGGTTCCTGATGCGGTTTCAACATTTCCAGCGCCTGTTGATTGCGCTCAATCTGTCCTTCCAGTAACCAGCCGTTATGTTGATTCATTTGGCGTAGTTGCTGCGTTTTCACAGTAATTTCCTGCCAGCGTTGACTAATATCAACGCTATTTGCTGTATTGGGTTCTTTCTTGCGTAACTGTTCGAGGTAATCCAGCGTCGCCAGCAGTGAGCTTTTTTGTTCTGTAATCCATTGCAACTGGCTGCCGTTGATCTGCCCCATAGAGAGATGTTGCTGCTCTTGAACCATTACCGTTTTGAGATCGTTAAGCACAGCGGACATCTGGTCGAGGATCTCTGCAAGACGTGTCATACGCTCAGTTACTCTGCAAGTCTTGCTGCGCTTCGTTGATCAGCGCATCGGCAATTTTGCCGGTGTCCATTTTTAGTTCACCGTTACGAATCGCCAGTTTTAACGCTTCGACACGTTCAAGATTGATATCACTGCTGCCGGGTTGCATCAGTTTTGCTTGCGCGTCGCTTAACGTCACACTGGTGCTGGTGGAGGCGGTTGTTTTTGCCGCCCGGCTGTTCGTTACCGGCGCGTCAGTGGTTTCGCGCGGTTGAACGGTGCTTACAGGCTTCAGAGGCGAAGTGCGATCAATACTCATGGTTTATTCCTCATTGAGGGCGCTTTTATCATGTGTTGCTTATTTATCGGCAAGGGACGGGTAATCTTTAACAGCTTACAGGTTTATAAGAATATTCCCATCTGCATCAACAACGCCGCTGACTACCTGTCCCGATACCATGCGCACCCGCGCATTCTGTGCGACGGCTGCATTGTTCAGCGCCTGACCTTCTGCGTTGGCGCTAAACCCATCACCGCTGGCGATCACATTGACGCGTTGTCCCGCTTTTACCCGCCATGCCTGGCGAAACTGGGTTAACTGGATAGGTTGATCGGGTGATAGATCGCGCAGGCTAATGGCATCAACAAGTTGATTGATATCCAGCACCGTACGCGGTGGCAGGGTATCCAGCCGTCCGCGTTTTAGTTTGACATTGCCAGCTTCCAGCTTTCCTCCCCGCACAATGGGCATCGCGGCAACCACATAATTTCCTGTGGCCTGCACATTAACCTGTAAATATCGTTTGTCGTTACCGCAGCGTGCCAACACATTCACATTGCCCCACAGGCGGGAATTATTGCTCATCGAAAGCAATGGCTGCTCGCATGGCGGTAGTAGATTGGGCGCTGTACGAATAGAAACACGAACCTCATCACTTACCCCCGCGAGTTGGGCGCTAAAAAAGTTGTGCAATTGCGATGTGAGATTGCTCGCCGTACTTAACGGACTGAACAGTATCGCGATGATCGCCACGCTACGTTTTATTGTCAGCATTTTCGCCCCCAGCCATTTCTACAACGTGAATTGTACCTGTCCGCAATGACCATCAACGGCATAAATAGCGACCCATTTTGCGTTTATTCCGCCGATAACGCGCGCGTAAAGGCATTTAAGCTGATGGCAGAATTTTGATACCTGCGGAGGAGATATGCTCGATAAGCTCGACGCCGCCTTACGTTTTCAACAAGAGGCGCTCAATCTGCGCGCCCAGCGTCAGGAAGTGCTGGCAGCAAACATCGCCAATGCCGATACCCCTGGTTATCAGGCGCGCGATATCGATTTTGCCAGTGAACTTAAAAAAGTCATGCAACGTGGACGGGATGCAACCAGTGTGGTTGCACTGACGATGACCTCAACGCAACACATCCCGGCGCAGGCGCTGACGCCTCCTACCGCAGAACTGCAATACCGTATTCCGGACCAGCCTTCGCTTGACGGTAATACCGTCGATATGGATCGCGAACGCACCCAGTTTGCCGATAACAGCCTGCAATACCAGATGAGCCTTAGCGCGTTGAGCGGGCAAATCAAAGGCATGATGAACGTTTTACAGAGCGGAAATTAACGGATGGCACTGCTGAATATTTTTGATATCGCCGGGTCGGCGTTAACTGCCCAGTCCCAGCGCCTGAACGTGGCGGCCAGTAATCTGGCAAATGCTGATAGCGTGACCGGTCCTGATGGACAGCCATATCGGGCAAAACAGGTGGTATTCCAGGTTAACGCTGCACCAGGTGCTGCGACAGGCGGCGTAAAGGTTGCCGATGTTATAGAAAGTCAGGCCCCGGACAAACTGGTTTATGAACCGGGTAATCCGCTGGCAGATGCAAAGGGCTACGTAAAAATGCCGAACGTTGATGTCGTCGGGGAGATGGTTAACACCATGTCGGCGTCACGCAGCTATCAGGCCAACGTTGAAGTGCTCAACACGGTGAAAAGCATGATGCTGAAAACCCTTACGCTCGGTCAATAAAGGAGAAAGCTATGTCCATTGCGGTAACCACCACCGATCCGACAAATACCGGCGTCAGTACCACCAGCAGTAGTTCGCTCACGGGCAGCAACGCCGCAGATTTACAAAGCAGTTTTCTGACTTTGCTGGTGGCGCAGCTGAAAAACCAGGACCCGACCAATCCAATGGAAAACAACGAGCTGACGTCGCAATTGGCACAAATCAGCACGGTCAGCGGGATTGAAAAACTCAATACCACACTCGGATCTATTTCCGGACAGATTGATAACAGCCAGTCGTTACAGGCCAGTAACCTGATCGGTCACGGCGTGATGATCCCCGGCACCACTGTTCTTGCGGGAACCGGCAGTGAAGAAGGAGCTGTGACCACGACCACGCCGTTTGGTGTTGAGCTGCAACAGGCGGCAGACAAAGTTACGGCCACCATCACCGATAAAAATGGTGCGGTTGTGCGCACCATTGATATTGGTGAACTGACCGCCGGAGTTCACAGTTTCACCTGGGACGGTACGTTGACTGACGGCAGCACTGCGCCGAACGGTTCTTACAATGTAGCGATTAGCGCCAGTAACGGTGGTACACAACTGGTTGCCCAGCCGCTGCAGTTTGCTCTGGTGCAGGGTGTGATCCGCGGCAACAGCGGTAATACGCTGGATCTCGGCACTTACGGCACCACCACCCTCGACGAAGTACGGCAGATAATTTAAGCCTTCACATTTCAGGAGTCAGTCATGGCCTTTTCTCAAGCGGTTAGCGGATTAAACGCTGCCGCCACCAACCTCGATGTTATTGGCAACAATATCGCCAACTCCGCCACCTACGGCTTTAAATCAGGCACGGCCTCTTTTGCCGATATGTTTGCCGGTTCGAAAGTGGGACTGGGGGTAAAAGTTGCCGGTATCACTCAGGACTTTACCGATGGCACGACCACCAACACCGGGCGAGGTCTGGACGTTGCTATCAGCCAGAACGGTTTTTTCCGTCTGGTAGACAGCAACGGTTCGGTGTTCTACAGCCGTAACGGACAATTTAAGCTGGATGAAAACCGTAACCTGGTGAATATGCAAGGTTTACAGCTGACGGGTTACCCGGCAACCGGTACGCCGCCGACTATTCAGCAAGGGGCGAATCCGACCAATATTTCGATCCCGAATACCCTGATGGCAGCGAAAACTACCACCACGGCATCGATGCAGATCAACCTGAATTCCAGTGATCCGCTTCCTACTGTTACGCCATTCAGCGCCAGCAATGCGGATAGCTATAACAAAAAAGGTTCGGTGACTGTTTTCGATAGTCAGGGTAATGCTCATGACATGAGCGTGTACTTTGTGAAGACCGGGGATAATAACTGGCAGGTCTACACCCAGGATAGCAGTGATCCAACAGGTACAGCCGAGCCTGCAATGAAGCTGGTGTTTAATGCCAATGGCGTTCTGACCTCAAATCCAACAGAGAATATTACCACTGGCGCAATTAACGGCGCAGATCCCGCCACGTTTAGCCTGAGCTTCCTCAACTCCATGCAGCAAAATACCGGCGCTAACAATATTGTGGCAACCACCCAGAATGGCTACAAACCGGGCGATCTGGTGAGTTATCAAATCAATGATGACGGTACGGTTGTCGGCAACTATTCCAACGAACAAACACAACTGCTGGGGCAGATTGTACTGGCGAACTTTGCCAACAACGAAGGTCTGGCATCCGAAGGCGACAACGTCTGGTCTGCGACGCAATCTTCTGGCGTGGCGCTGTTGGGGACAGCCGGGACGGGCAACTTTGGCACCCTGACCAACGGTGCGTTGGAAGCGTCCAACGTCGATCTCAGTAAAGAACTGGTCAATATGATCGTTGCCCAGCGTAACTATCAGTCTAACGCCCAGACCATCAAAACCCAGGACCAGATCCTCAACACGCTGGTTAACTTACGCTAATCGCTGACGGGATAGCTCAATGGATCACGCAATTTATACCGCGATGGGAGCAGCCAGCCAGACGCTGAATCAACAGGCGGTAACCGCCAGTAATCTGGCCAATGCCTCAACGCCCGGTTTTCGCGCACAGTTAAACGCCTTGCGTGCAGTGCCGGTGGAAGGGCTTTCACTGCCTACGCGCACGCTGGTAACGGCGTCAACACCGGGTGCAGACATGACGCCCGGCAAGATGGATTACACCTCGCGCCCGCTGGACGTTGCGTTGCAGCAGGATGGCTGGCTGGCCGTGCAGACCGCTGACGGCAGCGAAGGGTATACGCGTAATGGCAGCATTCAGGTTGATCCCACCGGGCAACTGACAATTCAGGGGCATCCGGTGATAGGCGAGGCGGGGCCAATTGCTGTGCCGGAAGGGGCGGAAATCACTATTGCTGCCGATGGCACAATCTCGGCGCTCAATCCGGGCGATCCGGCAAATACGGTTGCGCCAGTGGGGCGTCTGAAACTGGTGAAAGCCACGGGCAGCGAAGTGCAGCGCGGTGACGACGGCATTTTTCGTTTAAGCGCAGAAACCCAGGCCACGCGTGGGCCGGTACTGCAGGCAGATCCAACCTTGCGTGTGATGTCGGGGGTTCTGGAAGGCAGTAACGTCAATGCCGTTGCGGCAATGAGCGACATGATTGCCAGCGCGCGGCGTTTTGAAATGCAGATGAAGGTGATCAGCAGCGTCGATGATAACGCAGGCCGTGCCAACCAACTGCTGTCGATGAGTTAATTGAACGATTGATGACATTGCAATAAAAGCGCGCGGACTATTCCCTCGCCCCTTTGGGGAGAGGGTTAGGGTGAGGGGAAATTCACACTGTCGCGTGCTTCTGCTCTGCTTGTCACTAATCCACTACAGGACATTTTATGATCAGTTCATTATGGATCGCCAAAACGGGCCTTGACGCCCAGCAAACCAATATGGACGTCATTGCCAACAACCTGGCAAACGTCAGTACTAACGGTTTTAAGCGTCAGCGCGCGGTGTTTGAAGATCTGCTTTATCAAACCATTCGCCAGCCGGGGGCACAGTCTTCCGAACAAACCACCTTACCCTCCGGATTACAAATCGGCACGGGGGTACGCCCGGTCGCCACTGAACGCTTACACAGCCAGGGAAACCTGTCGCAGACCAACAACAGCAAAGATGTCGCGATTAAAGGGCAGGGCTTTTTCCAGGTGATGTTGCCAGATGGTTCATCAGCCTATACCCGTGACGGCTCTTTCCAGGTGGATCAGAACGGGCAGCTGGTGACGGCTGGTGGTTTTCAGGTGCAGCCAGCGATCACCATTCCGGCGAATGCGTTAAGTATCACCATCGGTCGTGATGGCGTGGTCAGCGTAACCCAACAAGGCCAGGCAGCTCCGGTTCAGGTTGGGCAGCTCAATCTCACCACCTTTATGAATGACACCGGGCTGGAGAGCATTGGCGAAAACCTCTACACCGAAACGCAATCCTCTGGTGCACCGAACGAAAGCACGCCGGGCCTGAACGGCGCGGGACTGCTGTATCAAGGGTATGTTGAAACGTCTAACGTCAACGTGGCGGAAGAACTGGTCAATATGATTCAGGTGCAACGCGCTTACGAAATCAACAGTAAAGCGGTGTCCACCACCGATCAGATGCTGCAAAAACTGACGCAACTCTAAGGCTTAACCGGTGGCAGGTTCACCGGTTTACTGATTTTTGAAGATGATAGCCATGCAAAAAAACGCTGCGCATACTTATGCCATTTCCAGCTTGTTGGTGCTTTCACTAACCGGCTGCGCCTGGATACCCTCCACGCCGCTGGTGCAGGGGGCGACCAGTGCACAACCGGTTCCCGGTCCGACGCCCGTCGCCAACGGTTCTATTTTCCAGTCTGCTCAGCCGATTAACTATGGCTATCAACCGCTGTTTGAAGATCGTCGACCACGCAATATTGGCGATACGCTGACCATCGTGTTGCAGGAGAACGTCAGCGCCAGCAAAAGCTCCTCTGCGAATGCCAGCCGTGACGGTAAAACTAATTTTGGCTTTGATACTGTGCCGCGCTATTTGCAGGGGCTGTTTGGTAACGCTCGTGCCGATGTCGAAGCCTCCGGTGGTAACACGTTCAACGGAAAGGGCGGGGCCAATGCCAGCAATACCTTTAGCGGCACGTTGACGGTGACGGTTGACCAGGTACTGGTCAACGGCAACCTGCATGTGGTGGGTGAAAAACAGATTGCCATTAATCAGGGTACCGAATTTATTCGCTTCTCTGGCGTGGTTAATCCACGCACTATCAGCGGCAGCAATACCGTACCGTCTACTCAGGTGGCGGATGCGCGCATTGAATACGTAGGCAATGGCTACATTAACGAAGCGCAAAATATGGGCTGGTTGCAGCGTTTCTTCCTTAACCTGTCGCCAATGTAAGTGAGGCTGTGGTGATTAAATTTCTCTCTGCATTAATTCTTCTACTGGTTACGACGGCGGCTCAGGCTGAGCGTATTCGCGATCTCACCAGTGTTCAGGGGGTAAGGCAAAACTCACTGATTGGCTATGGTCTGGTGGTGGGGCTGGATGGCACCGGTGACCAGACAACCCAGACGCCGTTTACCACACAAACGCTTAATAACATGCTCTCACAGCTGGGAATTACCGTTCCGACGGGCACCAATATGCAGCTAAAAAACGTCGCTGCGGTAATGGTGACAGCGTCACTTCCTCCGTTTGGACGTCAGGGGCAAACCATCGATGTGGTGGTTTCTTCCATGGGAAATGCCAAAAGCTTGCGTGGAGGTACGTTGTTGATGACGCCGCTTAAGGGCGTTGACAGTCAGGTGTATGCGCTGGCGCAGGGCAATATTCTGGTTGGCGGCGCAGGAGCCTCCGCTGGCGGTAGCAGTGTTCAGGTGAACCAACTGAACGGTGGACGGATCACCAATGGTGCGGTTATTGAACGTGAATTGCCCAGCCAGTTTGGCGTCGGGAATACCCTTAATTTGCAACTTAACGACGAAGATTTCAGCATGGCGCAGCAAATCGCTGACACCATCAACCGCGTGCGTGGATATGGCAGCGCCACCGCGTTAGATGCGCGGACTATTCAGGTGCGCGTACCAAGTGGCAACAGTTCCCAGGTCCGTTTCCTTGCAGATATCCAGAATATGCAGGTTAATGTCACCCCGCAGGACGCTAAAGTAGTGATTAACTCGCGCACCGGTTCGGTGGTGATGAATCGCGAAGTGACCCTCGACAGCTGCGCGGTAGCGCAGGGAAATCTCTCAGTAACAGTCAATCGTCAGGCCAATGTCAGCCAGCCAGATACACCGTTTGGTGGTGGACAGACTGTGGTTACTCCACAAACGCAGATCGATTTACGCCAGAGCGGCGGTTCGCTGCAAAGCGTACGTTCCAGCGCCAGCCTCAATAACGTGGTGCGCGCGCTCAATGCGCTGGGCGCTACGCCGATGGATCTGATGTCTATTTTGCAATCAATGCAAAGTGCGGGATGTCTGCGGGCAAAACTGGAAATCATCTGATGATCAGCGACAGCAAACTACTGGCAAGTGCGGCCTGGGATGCGCAATCACTCAACGAACTAAAGGCGAAAGCGGGCGAAGATCCGGCGGCAAATATCCGTCCGGTGGCCCGCCAGGTGGAAGGGATGTTCGTGCAGATGATGTTGAAAAGCATGCGCGACGCTTTACCAAAAGATGGCCTGTTCAGCAGCGAGCACACTCGTCTGTATACCAGTATGTATGACCAGCAGATTGCCCAACAGATGACGGCGGGCAAAGGTCTGGGGCTTGCAGAGATGATGGTTAAACAGATGACGCCAGAACAACCATTGCCAGAGGAGTCCACGCCAGCAGCACCGATGAAATTCCCGCTCGAAACCGTGGTGCGTTATCAAAATCAGGCGCTTTCGCAGCTGGTGCAAAAGGCCGTGCCACGTAACTACGATGATTCGCTGCCGGGTGACAGTAAAGCATTCCTCGCGCAACTCTCGCTGCCCGCCCAACTGGCAAGCCAGCAAAGCGGTGTGCCACATCATTTGATCCTCGCTCAGGCGGCACTGGAATCTGGTTGGGGGCAACGGCAAATCCGCCGCGAAAACGGCGAGCCGAGCTATAACCTGTTTGGTGTCAAAGCCTCTGGCAACTGGAAAGGGCCAGTTACTGAAATCACCACGACTGAATATGAAAACGGCGAAGCGAAGAAAGTAAAAGCGAAGTTTCGCGTCTACAGCTCGTATCTGGAAGCCTTGTCGGATTACGTTGGGCTGTTAACGCGTAACCCGCGCTACGCCGCCGTGACGACCGCCGCGAGTGCGGAACAGGGGGCGCAGGCCCTACAGGACGCGGGCTATGCCACCGATCCTCACTATGCCCGTAAACTCACCAACATGATCCAGCAGATGAAATCGATAAGCGACAAGGTGAGCAAAACCTACAGCATGAACATTGATAATCTGTTCTGAATAACTCAAGTCCGGCGGGTCGCTGCCGATAATACTCTGTAATTGAAGGCTTATAAGGAACCTCCATGTCCAGCTTGATCAATAACGCCATGAGCGGACTGAACGCGGCCCAGGCGGCGTTAAATACGGCAAGTAATAATATCTCCAGCTATAACGTTGCCGGATATACCCGCCAAACCACTATTATGGCGCAGGCCAATAGCACGTTGGGCGCTGGCGGCTGGGTTGGCAATGGCGTCTACGTTTCTGGTGTGCAGCGTGAGTATGATGCGTTTATTACCAACCAGTTACGTGCTGCGCAGACGCAAAGTAGCGGCCTGACCGCCCGCTATGAGCAGATGTCGAAAATCGACAATATGCTCTCCACCAGTACCTCTTCGCTGGCAACACAGATGCAGGATTTCTTCACCAGCCTGCAAACGCTGGTGAGTAACGCGGAAGACCCGGCAGCGCGCCAGGCGCTGATTGGGAAATCAGAAGGGTTGGTGAATCAGTTTAAAACCACCGATCAATATCTGCGCGACCAGGACAAACAGGTCAATATCGCGATAGGTGCCAGCGTTGATCAGATCAACAATTACGCTAAACAAATTGCCAGCCTGAACGATCAAATCTCGCGCCTGACAGGCGTGGGGGCAGGGGCGTCACCTAACAATCTGCTGGATCAACGCGATCAACTGGTGAGCGAATTAAACCAGATTGTTGGCGTAGAAGTCAGCGTTCAGGATGGCGGTACTTATAACATCACGATGGCCAATGGTTACTCACTGGTTCAGGGAAGTACGGCGCGGCAACTGGCGGCAGTTCCTTCCAGCGCCGACCCTTCTCGTACGACTGTCGCTTACGTTGATGGGACGGCAGGCAATATTGAGATCCCGGAGAAATTACTGAATACCGGGTCGCTGGGCGGCATTCTGACATTCCGTTCTCAGGATCTGGACCAGACGCGTAATACGCTTGGACAACTGGCGCTGGCATTTGCCGAGGCTTTCAACAGCCAACACAAAGCCGGATTTGATGCCAACGGCGATGCTGGTGAAGATTTCTTTGCTATCGGTAAGCCCGCGGTTCTGCAAAACACGAAAAACAAAGGTGACGTTGCGATCGGTGCCACGGTAACTGATGCCTCCGCGGTACTGGCGACAGATTACAAAATCTCGTTCGATAATAATCAGTGGCAGGTCACCCGCCTTGCCAGCAATACCACTTTTACGGTGACGCCGGATGCCAACGGTAAAGTGGCATTTGATGGTCTGGAGTTGACGTTTACAGGAACGCCTGCCGTTAACGACAGCTTCACGCTGAAACCAGTAAGTGACGCCATCGTCAACATGGATGTATTAATCACCGACGAAGCGAAAATCGCGATGGCGAGCGAAGAAGATGCGGGTGATAGCGACAACCGCAACGGTCAGGCCCTGCTGGATCTGCAAAGCAACAGTAAAACGGTGGGCGGTGCGAAATCCTTTAACGACGCTTATGCCTCGTTAGTGAGTGATATCGGTAATAAAACCGCGACGTTGAAAACCAGTAGCACCACGCAAGGTAATGTGGTGACGCAGCTTTCCAATCAGCAGCAGTCGATTTCCGGTGTCAATCTCGATGAGGAGTACGGAAATCTGCAACGTTTTCAGCAGTATTACCTGGCGAATGCGCAGGTTCTGCAGACGGCAAACGCGATTTTTGATGCGCTGATTAACATTCGCTAAGGGGAGATAAAATGCGTTTCAGTACCCAGATGATGTACCAGCAAAACATGCGCGGCATCACCAATTCTCAGGCAGAATGGATGAAGTACGGCGAGCAGATGTCGACGGGTAAGCGAGTCGTTAACCCTTCTGACGATCCCATTGCAGCATCACAAGCCGTAGTTCTCTCCCAGGCACAGGCGCAAAACAGCCAGTACACGCTGGCACGTACTTTCGCCACTCAAAAAGTGTCACTGGAAGAGAGTGTACTTAGCCAGGTCACCACTGCTATCCAGAATGCTCAGGAAAAAATTGTCTACGCCAGCAATGGCACCTTGAGTGACGATGACCGGGCCTCGCTGGCTACGGATATTCAGGGGCTTCGTGACCAGTTGCTGAATCTGGCGAACACCACTGACGGTAACGGGCGCTACATTTTTGCCGGTTATAAAACAGAGACTGCGCCGTTTAGCGAAGAGAAAGGGAAATACGTCGGTGGAGCAGAAAGTATTAAACAACAGGTCGATGCTTCGCGTTCGATGGTGATAGGGCACACGGGTGACAAAATTTTCGACAGTATTACCAGCAACGCGGTAGCGGAACCAGACGGTAGCGCTTCTGAAACCAATCTTTTTGCCATGCTGGATAGTGCCATCGCAGCCCTGAAAACGCCGGTCGCGGATAGCGAAGCGGATAAAGAAACCGCCGCTGCGGCGTTAGATAAAACCAACCGCGGACTGAAAAACTCGCTGAACAATGTGCTGACTGTTCGCGCGGAATTAGGCACGCAGCTGAACGAACTGGAGTCGCTGGATTCCTTAGGTAGCGATCGCGCTTTAGGGCAAACGCAGCAGATGAGCGATCTGGTTGATGTGGACTGGAATGCAACTATTTCATCTTACATCATGCAGCAAACGGCATTGCAGGCATCGTATAAAGCATTTACCGATATGCAGGGATTGTCGCTCTTCCAGCTCAACAAATAAGCTCGCTTTAAAACATATCATGAAACTGGGTATGTTTTGTCTGCCCGCTCTGGGATCGCCGGGGCGGGCATTTTTTTTGCCTATTTTGCATTGTTGGTTAGCAAGGATGCCATTTGATGAATTTTAATATGTTGATTCAAACATGAAATAAAAAAGCCCTGGCAGTTACCAGGGCTTGATTACTTTGAGCTAATTATTACTCAACAGGTTGCGGACGCGCAGGAGCGGCAGAGGCATGATGCGTTGCCGTATGACCACCTGCGGCACCTTTACCTTCGAAGGCAAAAGTAGGGCGCTGCCAGTCACTGTGACGCGGTGCCTCCGGAACATATTCCGGTGCCGGAGCGCGCGTCATTGGCGCGGTAGCGTGGTTATGCTCAACGGTGATCTCTGGTTCAACCGCGGCTACCGTTTCAACTTCTGCTGCGACTTCAGCGACGACTGGCGCGGCAGGTTGAGTAACAACTTCAGGTTCAGCAACCACAACCTCAGCAGTTTCGGCAACTTCTTCAATATCTGCCGTCTCTTCCTGCGGTTCAACCACCGGTTCTGCGTGTTCTGCAACTTCCTGGGCTACGGCAACATCAGACTCGGTAATCACCTGCGGCTGTTCAGTTACCGCGGCGGCAATTACTTCAGGATGCGTCGTTTCAACCACTTCCGGTTGCGGTTCGGCAACCTGAACGGGGGCTTCTACGACTTCAGCCACTTCTTCAATAACTGGCGCGCTAACAACCGGTTCGATAGCGGCGGCGACAGGGACCTCAGTCACCATCGGCTGCACTTGTACTTCTTCCTGTTCGCGCTGCTCTTCAACCTGTACATCTTGCGGACGTACAATTGGATAGCGGATCCAGACTTTGCCAGAGGCCAGTTCCGGAGACGCGCACGCTACGGTCAACGGCATTGGCGACTGGGTTGGATAACGCTCGTCACGATAGCGACGACGACGCTGACCACTCACGCGCAGGTGACGAGGCGAGCGGCGAGAACGACGCGGCATACCACCGTTGTCACGGTTATCAGCATTGTTCTCTTCTTGCTGTTCTGGTGCAGTTTGCGCTACGACTGGCAGCGGGACTTTCACCAGTTCTGTGCGTGGAGCTGGCGCTTCCTGAACAATTGGTTCGGCAGCGGCAGTTTCTTCAACCACCGGTGCGACTACCGCTTCTTCGGCTACGCTTTGCTCGTAACGCACTTTCTGATTGAGCTGACGCTGTTTACGACGCGGCTGAACCGGACGTACACGTTCTTCCTGTTCGGTTTCCTGAACAGATTGCTCTTCAACATTCAGCGCCTTCGCTTCTTGTTGCGCCTGACGTTTATCATCATTACGGCGGCGGCTACGTTCACGACGCGGCGCTTGCTGCTCGTCGGTGGTACGCGCTTTTTCCGTTACCTCAGCTTGCTGACGGCTCTCACGCGTCTCGGCAGTCTGCTGCTGTGCCTGGCGACGATTACGACGGTTTTCTTCGCGATTATCGCTGCCTTCAGTACGTTCACTACGGGTGTCGCGGCGCTCATTACGGTCACGGCGGTTGTTCTGACGAGGCTTGCGACGATCCTGTTGACGTTCCGGTTTCGCTTCTGCTTTCGGTGCTGGTTGCTCGGTCGGTTTGGTTTCTTCACTACCGCTGAACAGCGCTTTCAGTGCGCCGAAGAAGCGGCTCAACAGCCCTGGTTGTGCAGGAGTTGCTGGTGTTGCCGGTGCAGCTTTCGGTGCTGGGGCTACAACAGGCGCGGCAGGTTCAGCTGGCGTTGGCGCTGGCGGCACATCCGGCATGGCAAAGGTTGCCAGCGCAGGTTGTTCCGGACGCTTACGTTCAGCGAACTCTTCTTCAGACGGCAGCGCCATCGCTTCTTCATGCAGCTTCGGCAGCATGTAGCTTAAGGTTGGGGTTTCTTCCCCTTTACGCACGCGCAGCACGTGGTAGTGCGGGGTTTCCATCTGATCGTTTGGCACAATTACACAGCGCACACCGTCCTGACGAGTTTCAATGGCATTTACCGCAGAACGTTTTTCATTCAGCAGGTAAGAAGCGATTGGCACAGGAACAATGGCGTGAACTTCCTGGGTGTTCTCTTTCAGCGCTTCTTCTTCGATCAGACGCAGAATAGAGAGCGACAGCGATTCGTTGTCACGCACGGTGCCAGTACCAGAACAACGCGGACAAACGTGATGACTGGATTCACCCAGTGATGGGCTAAGGCGCTGACGGGACATTTCCAGCAGGCCAAAGCGAGAAATATGGCTGATTTGAATACGCGCACGGTCCTGACGCACCGCTTCACGCAGACGGTTTTCTACCGCACGCTGGTGGCGTACAGGCGTCATGTCGATGAAGTCGATAACAATCAGGCCGCCGAGGTCACGCAGGCGCAGCTGACGAGCAATCTCATCGGCAGCTTCGAGGTTGGTGTTAAACGCGGTTTCTTCGATATCGCCGCCGCGGGTCGCGCGTGCGGAGTTGATGTCGATGGCCGTTAACGCTTCGGTGCTGTCGATAACAATGGAACCACCGGATGGCAGACGGACTTCACGCTGGAAGGCGGACTCGATCTGCGACTCGATCTGGTAGTGGCTGAACAGCGGGATCTCGCCGGTGTATAGTTTGATTTTGCTGCTGAAATCCGGGCGACCTAATGCAGCGATATGCTGACGTGCCAGTTCGAGCACTTTCGGGTTATCGATAAGGATTTCGCCGATGTCCTGACGTAAGTAATCGCGGAATGCGCGAACGATTACGTTGCTCTCCTGATGAATCAGGAACGGGGCCGGGCGGCTTTCAGCGGCTTTTTTGATGGCTTCCCAGTGTTTCAGACGGAAGCTTAAATCCCATTGCAGCGCCTCAGCAGATTTGCCGACGCCAGCGGTGCGCACGATAAGCCCCATGCCTTCCGGCAGTTCAAGGCTTGCCAGTGCTTCTTTTAATTCGGTACGGTCGTCGCCTTCGATACGGCGAGAAATGCCACCCGCGCGCGGGTTGTTCGGCATCAGAACCAGATAGCTACCCGCCAGACTGATAAAGGTGGTTAATGCCGCGCCTTTGTTGCCGCGCTCTTCTTTATCGATCTGAACAATGACTTCCTGACCTTCACGCAACACATCTTTAATGTTGGGACGACCATGAGCACTGTAGTTAGCAGGGAAATATTCGCGGGCAATTTCTTTTAGTGGGAGGAAACCGTGACGTTCAGCGCCGTAATCAACAAAAGCAGCTTCCAGACTCGGTTCAATGCGGGTGATTTTACCTTTGTAGATGTTTGCCTTTTTCTGCTCGTGCCCTGGACTTTCGATATCCAGGTCATACAGACGCTGCCCATCTACAAGGGCAACGCGCAACTCTTCCTGCTGAGTTGCGTTGATTAACATTCTTTTCATCGTAACTTACTCATTATTCTTACATTGACGACTAAGCTGCGGGCAAAGTAACGCCTTTCCGGGTGTGAACCGATGGCCTCGTGTCTAGTCGCGTCGCCAACCTCACGGTTATCGTCAGCTCAAAGAGGCGCAGAGTGTCGGTTGCCCGTTTTTCATGCGGAAAAACAGCGCAATTATCAAAGAAACAGACTGGGTATTACTCTCCAGAAATATTTCCATCTACCGGTAAGGACTGCAACCCGCAGCCCGCTAACTGCCTGAAAGATCAATACGTCTTACGCCATTGCTGCGTGGATGATCGGTCGGGCAAAATGGGTTATTCCGTAAAATTTCTTGTTTTAACAAGGATGGACACGGAAACGGCCTCATTATTCCACTGCAAGCCTTGTTATAGCAAGATGACTTTTACCATTTATCACCCGCTTACTCACAGTTTTTTCACTTCTTGCTGGTGATTGGTTTAATAACCATCAATAAAGTGATCACGTAGTGAAGTAATAAGGTGCAAAACTAAATATAAGCATAGAAAAATGAGTGGCGCGAATCCTGTTGGCTAATTAGAATCGCCCACCATGAAAACAGAGACTCCATCCGTAAAAATTGTTGCTATCACCGCTGACGAAGCGGGGCAACGTATCGATAACTTTTTGCGTACCCAATTGAAAGGCGTACCAAAAAGTATGATTTACCGTATTTTGCGTAAAGGCGAAGTGCGGGTGAACAAAAAACGTATTAAGCCTGAATATAAACTCGAAGCGGGTGATGAGGTGCGTATCCCACCGGTTCGCGTTGCTGAGCGGGAAGAAGAGGCGGTTTCGCCACATCTGCAAAAGGTGGCGGCGCTGGCGGACGTCATCTTATATGAAGATGATCATATCCTGGTGCTGAATAAACCTTCCGGTACGGCGGTACATGGCGGCAGTGGTTTAAGCTTCGGCGTTATCGAAGGTTTGCGGGCGTTGCGCCCGGAAGCGCGGTTTCTTGAACTGGTTCATCGTCTCGACCGGGACACTTCAGGTGTGTTGCTGGTAGCGAAAAAACGCTCGGCGTTGCGTTCTCTGCATGAGCAATTACGTGAAAAAGGAATGCAAAAAGATTACCTGGCGCTGGTGCGCGGTCAGTGGCAGTCGCATGTGAAGAGCGTTCAAGCGCCGTTATTGAAAAATATTCTGCAAAGCGGCGAACGTATCGTGCGTGTCAGTCAGGAAGGCAAACCGTCGGAAACACGCTTTAAAGTGGAAGAACGCTATGCATTTGCCACCCTGGTGCGTTGTAGCCCGGTAACCGGACGTACTCATCAGATCCGTGTGCATACACAGTATGCGGGTCATCCGATTGCCTTTGACGATCGCTACGGTGACCGTGAATTTGACAGACAGCTCACTGAAGCAGGCACGGGATTAAATCGTCTGTTCCTGCACGCCGCAGCGTTGAAGTTTACCCATCCGGGGACCGGTGAGGTGATGCGTATCGAAGCGCCGATGGATGAAGGTTTGAAACGTTGTTTGCAAAAGCTGCGTAACGCGCGCTAATACAAGCAGATAAGCCTGATAATGGGCGGTTGGCCTGATAAGGCGTTTACGCCGCATCAGGCCGCCAGCACCGATTGCCGGATGCGAAGTAACCGCATCCGGCGCAAAAAACTATCCCATCAGCGGGTTTTTCCCTTCCCGACGTAACATCTGACACAGCGCGATTAGCGGTAAACCAACCAGCGTGTTAGGATCACGCCCCTCTAAACGCTCAAACAGCGTAATGCCAAATCCTTCACTCTTAAAGCTACCCGCGCAGTGCAGGGGATGCTCTTTACGCACGTAATTATCAATCTCCGCCTCGCTCAGGTGACGGAAATGGACGTCAAAAGGCTCCACTTCTGTTTGCAGATGCCCATTCGCCGAATTAAACAACGCCAGTCCAGTATAGAAGGTGACGATATTGCCGCTGGCTTTGCGTAATTGCAGACGGGCATTTTCTTCCGTTAACGGTTTACCGGTGATTTCGCCATCAAGAACACATACCTGGTCTGAACCAATAATTAAATGATCCGGATAACGTGACGCCAGAGATTGCGCTTTTTCTTGTGCCAGTCGAAGCACCAACTGTCGCGGTGATTCGTCGCTGCGTGGGGTTTCGTCGACCTCTGGTGCTGCACATTCAAAAGAGATTTGCAGTTTTTCCAGAAGAGCGCGACGCCATGGCGAGGTGGAGGCTAAAATAAGTTTAGGCATATTTTTTTCCATCAGATATAGCGTATTGATGATAGCCATTTTAAACTATGCGCTTCGTTTTGCAGGTTGATGTTCGTTATCAGCACTGAACGAAAATAAAGCAGTAACCCGCAATGTGTGCGAATTATTGGCAAAAGGCAACCACAGGCTGCCTTTTTCTTTGACTCTATGACGTTACAAAGTTAATATGCGCGCCCTATGCAAAAGGTAAAATTACCCCTGACTCTCGATCCGGTTCGTACGGCTCAAAAACGCCTTGATTACCAGGGTATCTATACCCCTGATCAGGTTGAGCGCGTCGCCGAATCCGTAGTCAGTGTGGACAGTGATGTGGAATGCTCCATGTCGTTCGCTATCGATAACCAACGTCTCGCAGTGTTAAACGGCGATGCGAAGGTGACGGTAACGCTCGAGTGTCAGCGTTGCGGGAAGCCGTTTACTCATCAGGTCTACACAACGTATTGTTTTAGTCCTGTGCGTTCAGACGAACAGGCTGAAGCACTGCCGGAAGCGTATGAACCGATTGAGGTTAACGAATTCGGTGAAATCGATCTGCTTGCAATGGTTGAAGATGAAATCATCCTCGCCTTGCCGGTAGTTCCGGTGCATGATTCTGAACACTGTGAAGTGTCCGAAGCGGACATGGTCTTTGGTGAACTGCCTGAAGAAGCGCAAAAGCCAAACCCATTTGCCGTATTAGCCAGCTTAAAGCGTAAGTAATTGGTGCTCCCCGTTGGATCGGGGATAAACCGTAATTGAGGAGTAAGGTCCATGGCCGTACAACAGAATAAACCAACCCGTTCCAAACGTGGCATGCGTCGTTCCCATGACGCGCTGACCGCAGTCACCAGCCTGTCTGTAGACAAAACTTCTGGTGAAAAACACCTGCGTCACCACATCACTGCCGACGGTTACTACCGCGGCCGCAAGGTCATCGCTAAGTAATCACGCGTCTGCGTGATGAAGCTTAGTGAGGATTTTCCCCAGGCAACTGGGGAAAGACCAAACCGGGCGGCGACGATACCTTGACACGTCTAACCCTGGCGTTAGATGTCATGGGAGGGGATTTTGGCCCTTCCGTGACAGTGCCTGCAGCATTGCAGGCACTGAATTCTAATTCGCAACTCACTCTTCTTTTAGTCGGCAATCCCGACGCCATCACGCCATTACTTGCTAAAGCTGACTTTGAACAACGTTCGCGTCTGCAGATTATTCCTGCGCAGTCAGTTATCGCCAGTGATGCCCGGCCTTCGCAAGCTATCCGCGCCAGTCGTGGGAGTTCAATGCGCGTGGCCCTGGAGCTGGTGAAAGAAGGTCGAGCGCAAGCCTGTGTCAGTGCCGGTAATACCGGGGCACTGATGGGGCTGGCAAAATTATTACTCAAGCCCCTGGAGGGGATTGAGCGTCCGGCGCTGGTGACGGTATTACCACATCAGCAAAAGGGCAAAACGGTGGTCCTTGACTTAGGGGCCAACGTCGATTGTGACAGCACAATGTTGGTGCAATTTGCCATTATGGGCTCAGTTCTGGCTGAAGAGGTGGTGGAAATTCCCAATCCTCGCGTGGCGTTGCTCAATATTGGTGAAGAAGAAGTAAAGGGTCTCGACAGTATTCGGGATGCCTCAGCGGTGCTTAAAACAATCCCTTCTATCAATTATATCGGCTATCTTGAAGCCAATGAGTTGTTAACTGGCAAGACAGATGTGCTGGTTTGTGACGGCTTTACAGGAAATGTCACATTAAAGACGATGGAAGGTGTTGTCAGGATGTTCCTTTCTCTGCTGAAATCTCAGGGTGAAGGGAAAAAACGGTCGTGGTGGCTACTGTTATTAAAGCGTTGGCTACAAAAGAGCCTGACGAGGCGATTCAGTCACCTCAACCCCGACCAGTATAACGGCGCCTGTCTGTTAGGATTGCGCGGCACGGTGATAAAAAGTCATGGTGCAGCCAATCAGCGAGCTTTTGCGGTCGCGATTGAACAGGCAGTGCAGGCGGTGCAGCGACAAGTTCCTCAGCGAATTGCCGCTCGCCTGGAATCTGTATACCCAGCTGGTTTTGAGCTGCTGGACGGTGGCAAAAGCGGAACTCTGCGGTAGCAGGACGCTGCCAGCGAACTCGCAGTTTGCAAGTGACGGTATATAACCGAAAAGTGACTGAGCGTACATGTATACGAAGATTATTGGTACTGGCAGCTATCTGCCCGAACAAGTGCGGACAAACGCCGATTTGGAAAAAATGGTGGACACCTCTGACGAGTGGATTGTCACTCGTACCGGTATCCGCGAACGCCACATTGCCGCGCCAAACGAAACCGTTTCAACCATGGGCTTTGAAGCGGCGACACGCGCAATTGAGATGGCGGGCATTGAGAAAGACCAGATTGGCCTGATCGTTGTGGCAACGACTTCTGCTACGCACGCTTTCCCGAGCGCAGCTTGTCAGATTCAAAGCATGCTGGGCATTAAAGGTTGCCCGGCATTTGACGTTGCAGCAGCCTGCGCAGGTTTCACCTATGCATTAAGCGTAGCCGATCAATACGTGAAATCTGGGGCGGTGAAGTATGCTCTGGTCGTCGGTTCCGATGTACTGGCGCGCACCTGCGATCCAACAGATCGTGGGACTATTATTATTTTTGGCGATGGCGCGGGCGCTGCGGTGCTGGCTGCCTCTGAAGAGCCGGGAATCATTTCCACCCATCTGCATGCCGACGGTAGTTATGGTGAATTGCTGACGCTGCCAAACGCCGACCGCGTGAATCCAGAGAATTCAATTCATCTGACGATGGCGGGCAACGAAGTCTTCAAGGTTGCGGTAACGGAACTGGCGCACATCGTTGATGAGACGCTGGCGGCGAATAATCTTGACCGTTCTCAACTGGACTGGCTGGTTCCGCATCAGGCTAACCTGCGTATTATCAGTGCAACGGCGAAAAAACTCGGTATGTCTATGGACAATGTCGTGGTGACGCTGGATCGCCACGGTAATACCTCTGCGGCCTCTGTCCCGTGCGCGCTGGATGAAGCTGTACGCGACGGGCGCATTAAGCCGGGGCAGTTGGTTCTGCTTGAAGCCTTTGGCGGTGGATTCACCTGGGGCTCCGCGCTGGTTCGTTTCTAGGATAAGGATTAAAACATGACGCAATTTGCATTTGTGTTCCCTGGACAGGGTTCTCAAACCGTTGGAATGCTGGCTGATATGGCGGCGAGCTATCCAATTGTCGAAGAAACGTTTGCTGAAGCTTCTGCGGCGCTGGGCTACGACCTGTGGGCGCTGACCCAGCAGGGGCCAGCTGAAGAACTGAATAAAACCTGGCAAACTCAGCCTGCGCTGTTGACTGCCTCTGTTGCGCTGTATCGCGTATGGCAGCAGCAGGGCGGTAAAGCACCGGCAATGATGGCCGGTCACAGCCTGGGGGAATACTCCGCGCTGGTTTGCGCTGGTGTGATTGATTTCGCTGATGCGGTGCGTCTGGTTGAGATGCGCGGCAAGTTTATGCAAGAAGCCGTACCGGAAGGCACGGGCGCTATGGCGGCAATCATCGGTCTGGATGATGCGTCTATTGCGAAAGCGTGTGAAGAAGCTGCAGAAGGTCAGGTCGTTTCTCCGGTAAACTTTAACTCTCCGGGACAGGTGGTTATTGCCGGTCATAAAGAAGCGGTTGAGCGTGCTGGCGCTGCCTGTAAAGCTGCGGGCGCAAAACGCGCTCTGCCGTTACCAGTGAGCGTACCGTCTCACTGTGCGCTGATGAAACCAGCAGCCGACAAACTGGCAGTAGAATTAGCGAAAATCACCTTTAACGCACCAACAGTTCCTGTTGTGAATAACGTTGATGTGAAATGCGAAACCAATGGTGATGCCATCCGTGACGCACTGGTACGTCAGTTGTATAACCCGGTTCAGTGGACGAAGTCTGTTGAGTACATGGCAGCGCAAGGCGTAGAACATCTCTATGAAGTCGGCCCGGGCAAAGTGCTTACTGGCCTGACGAAACGCATTGTCGACACCCTGACCGCCTCGGCGCTGAACGAACCTTCAGCGATGGCAGCGGCGCTCGAGCTTTAAAAGAGGAAAATCATGAATTTTGAAGGAAAAATCGCACTGGTAACCGGTGCAAGCCGCGGAATTGGCCGCGCAATTGCTGAAACGCTCGCAGCCCGTGGCGCGAAAGTTATTGGCACTGCGACCAGTGAAAATGGCGCTCAGGCGATCAGTGATTATTTAGGTGCCAACGGCAAAGGTCTGATGTTGAATGTGACCGACCCGGCATCTATCGAATCTGTTCTGGAAAAAATTCGCGCAGAATTTGGTGAAGTGGATATCCTGGTCAATAATGCCGGTATCACTCGTGATAACCTGTTAATGCGAATGAAAGATGAAGAGTGGAACGATATTATCGAAACCAACCTTTCATCTGTTTTCCGTCTGTCAAAAGCGGTAATGCGCGCTATGATGAAAAAGCGTCATGGTCGTATTATCACTATCGGTTCTGTGGTTGGTACCATGGGAAATGGCGGTCAGGCCAACTACGCTGCGGCGAAAGCGGGCTTGATCGGCTTCAGTAAATCACTGGCGCGCGAAGTTGCGTCACGCGGTATTACTGTAAACGTTGTTGCTCCGGGCTTTATTGAAACGGACATGACACGTGCGCTGAGCGATGACCAGCGTGCGGGTATCCTGGCGCAGGTTCCTGCGGGTCGCCTCGGCGGCGCACAGGAAATCGCCAACGCGGTTGCATTCCTGGCATCCGACGAAGCAGCTTACATCACGGGTGAAACTTTGCATGTGAACGGCGGGATGTACATGGTCTGACCGCGATTTGCACAAAATGCTCATGTTGCGCGCAGTCTGCGTGGTTATGAGTAATAATTAGTGCAAAATGATTTGCGTTATTGGGGGGTAAGGCCTCAAAATAACGTAAAATCGTGGTAAGACCTGCCGGGATTTAGTTGCAAATTTTTCAACATTTTATACACTACGAAAACCATCGCGAAAGCGAGTTTTGATAGGAAATTTAAGAGTATGAGCACTATCGAAGAACGCGTTAAGAAAATTATCGGCGAACAGCTGGGCGTTAAGCAGGAAGAAGTTACCAACAATGCTTCTTTCGTTGAAGACCTGGGCGCGGATTCTCTTGACACCGTTGAGCTGGTAATGGCTCTGGAAGAAGAGTTTGATACTGAGATTCCGGACGAAGAAGCTGAGAAAATCACCACCGTTCAGGCTGCCATTGATTACATCAACGGCCACCAGGCGTAAGTGAACATCTCCAGGCGGTCGTTCGACCGCCTGAGTTTTATCTTTTTGTCCCACTAGAATCATTTTTTCCCTCCCTGGAGGACAAACGTGTCTAAGCGTCGTGTAGTTGTGACCGGACTGGGCATGTTGTCTCCTGTCGGCAATACCGTAGAGTCTACCTGGAAAGCTCTGCTTGCCGGTCAGAGTGGCATCAGCCTAATCGACCATTTCGATACTAGCGCCTATGCAACGAAATTTGCTGGCTTAGTAAAGGATTTTAACTGTGAGGACATTATCTCGCGCAAAGAACAGCGCAAGATGGATGCCTTCATTCAATATGGAATTGTCGCTGGCGTTCAGGCCATGCAGGATTCTGGCCTTGAAATAACGGAAGAGAACGCAACCCGCATTGGTGCCGCAATTGGCTCCGGGATTGGCGGCCTCGGACTGATCGAAGAAAACCACACATCTCTGATGAACGGTGGTCCACGTAAGATCAGCCCATTCTTCGTTCCGTCAACGATTGTGAACATGGTGGCAGGTCATCTGACTATCATGTATGGCCTGCGTGGCCCAAGCATCTCTATCGCGACCGCCTGTACTTCCGGCGTGCACAACATTGGTCATGCTGCGCGTATTATCGCGTATGGCGATGCTGACGTGATGGTTGCAGGTGGCGCAGAGAAAGCCAGTACGCCGCTGGGCGTTGGTGGTTTTGGCGCGGCACGTGCATTATCTACCCGCAATGATAACCCGCAAGCGGCGAGCCGCCCGTGGGATAAAGAGCGTGATGGCTTCGTACTGGGCGATGGTGCCGGTATGCTGGTACTTGAAGAGTACGAACACGCGAAAAAACGCGGTGCGAAAATTTACGCTGAACTCGTCGGCTTTGGTATGAGCAGCGATGCTTATCATATGACGTCACCGCCAGAAAATGGCGCAGGCGCAGCTCTGGCAATGGCAAATGCTCTGCGTGATGCAGGCATTGAAGCGAGTCAGATTGGCTACGTTAACGCGCACGGTACTTCTACGCCGGCTGGCGATAAAGCTGAAGCGCAGGCGGTGAAAACCATCTTCGGTGAAGCTGCAAGCCGTGTGTTGGTAAGCTCCACGAAATCTATGACCGGTCATCTGTTAGGTGCGGCGGGTGCAGTAGAATCTATCTACTCCATCCTGGCGCTGCGCGATCAGGCTGTTCCGCCAACCATCAACCTGGATAACCCGGATGAAGGTTGCGATCTGGATTTCGTACCGCATGAAGCACGTCAGGTCAGCGGAATGGAATACACGCTGTGTAACTCCTTCGGCTTCGGTGGCACTAATGGTTCTTTGATCTTTAAAAAGATCTAAGTTGTCATTTTCCACCCTTATAAAAGGTCCGCTTGCGGGCCTTTTTTCTTAGCTTTTATTCCGACTTGTTCCGTAGTGAACATGCTGCCACACTAACAATTCTCTGATAAGGAGCCGGTATGTTCTTAATTAACGGTTATAAGCAGGAATCGCTGGCAGTAAGCGATCGGGCAACGCAGTTTGGTGATGGTTGTTTTACCACCGCCAGAGTTATCGACGGTAAAGTCAGTTTGTTATCGGCGCATATCCAGCGACTACAGGATGCTTGTCAGCGGTTGATGATTTCCTGTGACTTCTGGCCACAGCTTGAACAAGAGATGAAAACGCTTGCAGCAGAACAGCAAAATGGTGTACTGAAAGTCGTGATCAGTCGCGGTAGTGGCGGGCGAGGGTACAGCACATTGAACAGTGGACCGGCAACGCGGATTCTCTCCGTTACGGCTTATCCTGCACATTACGACCGTTTGCGTAACGAGGGGATGACGTTGGCGCTAAGCCCGGTGCGGCTGGGGCGCAATCCTCATCTTGCAGGTATTAAACATCTCAATCGTCTTGAGCAAGTATTGATTCGCTCTCATCTTGAGCAGACAAACGCTGATGAGGCGCTGGTCCTTGACAGCGAAGGGTGGGTTACGGAATGCTGTGCGGCTAATTTGTTCTGGCGGAAGGGCAACGTAGTTTATACGCCGCGACTGGATCAGGCAGGTGTTAACGGCATTATGCGACAATTCTGTATCCGTTTGCTGGCACAATCCTCTTATCAGCTTGTCGAAGTGCAAGCTTCTCTGGAAGAGGCGTTGCAGGCAGATGAGATGGTTATTTGTAATGCGTTAATGCCAGTGATGCCCGTACGTGCCTGTGGCGATGTCTCCTTTTCGTCAGCAACGTTATATGAATATTTAGCCCCACTTTGTGAGCGCCCGAATTAGTCATGAAAAAAGTGTTATTGATAATCTTGTTATTGCTGGTGGTACTGGGTATCGCCGCTGGTGTGGGCGTCTGGAAGGTTCGCCATCTTGCCGACAGCAAATTGCTTATCAAAGAAGAGACGATATTTACCCTGAAGCCAGGGACCGGACGTCTGGCGCTCGGTGAACAGCTTTATGCTGATAAGATCATCAATCGCCCACGGGTTTTTCAATGGCTGCTGCGTATCGAACCGGATCTTTCTCACTTTAAAGCCGGGACTTACCGCTTTACACCGCAGATGACCGTGCGCGAGATGCTGAAGTTGCTGGAAAGCGGTAAAGAAGCACAGTTCCCTCTGCGACTGGTAGAAGGGATGCGTCTGAGCGATTACCTCAAGCAATTGCGTGAGGCCCCGTATATCAAGCATACGCTGAGCGACGATAAGTACGCCACCGTAGCGCAGGCACTTGAACTGGAAAACCCGGAGTGGATTGAAGGTTGGTTCTGGCCAGACACCTGGATGTATACCGCCAATACCACCGATGTCGCGTTACTCAAGCGAGCGCACAAGAAAATGGTGAAAGCGGTCGATAGCGCCTGGGAAGGGCGTGCGGACGGTCTGCCTTATAAAGATAAAAATCAGCTGGTGACGATGGCATCAATTATCGAAAAAGAAACCGCCGTTGCCAGTGAACGCGATCAGGTTGCCTCGGTATTTATCAACCGTTTACGCATTGGTATGCGCCTGCAGACCGACCCAACCGTGATTTACGGGATGGGAGAGCGTTATAATGGCAAACTTTCTCGTGCAGACCTGGAAACGCCGACAGCGTATAACACCTATACCATTACCGGTTTGCCGCCGGGTGCGATAGCTACGCCGGGGGCGGATTCGCTGAAGGCTGCTGCGCATCCGGCAAAAACGCCGTATCTCTATTTTGTGGCCGATGGTAAAGGTGGTCACACGTTTAATACCAATCTTGCCAGCCATAACAAGTCTGTGCAGGATTATCTGAAAGTGCTTAAGGAAAAAAATGCGCAGTAAGTATATCGTCATTGAGGGGCTGGAAGGCGCAGGCAAAACTACCGCGCGTAATGTGGTGGTTGAGACGCTTGAGCAACTGGGTATCCGCGACATGGTTTTCACTCGGGAACCTGGCGGTACGCAACTTGCCGAAAAGTTAAGAAGCCTGGTGCTGGATATCAAATCGGTAGGCGATGAAGTCATTACCGATAAAGCCGAAGTTCTGATGTTTTATGCCGCGCGCGTTCAACTGGTAGAAACGGTCATCAAACCAGCTCTGGCTAACGGCACCTGGGTGATTGGCGATCGCCACGATCTCTCCACTCAGGCGTATCAGGGCGGAGGACGTGGTATTGACCAACATATGCTGGCAACACTGCGTGATGCTGTTCTCGGGGATTTTCGCCCCGACTTAACGCTCTATCTCGATGTTACCCCGGAAGTTGGCTTAAAACGCGCGCGTGCGCGCGGCGAGCTGGATCGTATTGAGCAAGAGTCTTTCGATTTCTTTAATCGCACCCGCGCCCGCTATCTGGAACTGGCTGCACAAGATAAAAGTATTCATACCATTGATGCCACCCAGCCGCTGGAGGCCGTGATGGATGCAATCCGCACTACCGTGACCCACTGGGTTAAGGAGTTGGACGCATGAGATGGTATCCATGGTTACGACCTGATTTCGAAAAACTGGTAGCCAGCTATCAGGCCGGAAGAGGTCACCATGCGCTACTCATTCAGGCGTTACCGGGCATGGGCGATGATGCTTTAATCTACGCCCTGAGCCGTTATTTACTCTGCCAACAACCGCAGGGCCACAAAAGTTGCGGTCACTGTCGTGGATGTCAGTTGATGCAGGCTGGCACGCATCCCGATTACTACACCCTGGCTCCCGAAAAAGGGAAAAATATGCTGGGCATTGATGCGGTACGTGAGGTCACCGAAAAGCTGAATGAGCACGCACGCTTAGGTGGTGCGAAAGTTGTCTGGGTAACCGATGCTGCCTTACTGACCGACGCCGCGGCTAACGCATTGCTGAAAACGCTTGAAGAGCCACCAGCAGAAACCTGGTTTTTCCTGGCTACCCGCGAGCCTGAACGTTTACTGGCAACATTACGTAGTCGTTGTCGGTTACATTACCTTGCGCCGCCGCCGGAACAGTACGCCGTGACCTGGCTTTCACGCGAAGTGACAATGTCACAGGATGCATTACTTGCCGCATTGCGCTTAAGCGCCGGTTCGCCTGGCGCGGCACTGGCGTTGTTTCAGGGAGATAACTGGCAGGCTCGTGAAACATTGTGTCAGGCGTTGGCATATAGCGTGCCATCGGGCGACTGGTATTCGCTGCTAGCGGCCCTTAATCATGAACAAGCTCCGGCGCGTTTACACTGGCTGGCAACGTTGCTGATGGATGCGCTAAAACGCCATCATGGTGCTGCGCAGGTGACTAATGTTGATGTGCCGGGCCTGGTCGCCGAACTGGCAAACCATCTTTCTCCCTCGCGCCTGCAGGCTATACTGGGGGATGTTTGCCACATTCGTGAACAGTTAATGTCTGTTACAGGCATCAACCGCGAGCTTCTCATCACCGATCTTTTACTGCGTATTGAGCATTACCTGCAACCGGGCGTTGTGCTACCGGTTCCTCATCTTTAAGAGAGACATCATGTTTTTAGTCGACTCACACTGCCATCTCGATGGTCTGGATTATGAATCTTTGCATAAGGACGTGGATGACGTTCTGGCGAAAGCCGCCGCACGCGATGTGAAATTTTGTCTGGCAGTCGCCACAACATTACCGGGTTATTTACATATGCGGGATCTGGTAGGCGAACGTGACAACGTCGTATTTTCTTGTGGCGTGCATCCACTCAACCAGAATGATCCCTACGATGTAGAAGATTTACGCCGTCTGGCGGCAGAAGAGGGTGTTGTAGCGCTGGGTGAAACCGGGCTGGATTATTATTACACACCGGAAACTAAAGTACGTCAGCAAGAGTCCTTCATCCATCATATCCAGATTGGTCGTGAACTGAACAAGCCGGTTATCGTCCATACCCGTGACGCCCGTGCCGATACGCTGGCAATTCTGCGCGAAGAAAAAGTGACGGATTGCGGTGGCGTACTACACTGTTTTACAGAGGACAGAGAAACGGCGGGTAAATTACTGGATCTCGGATTTTACATCTCCTTTTCCGGCATTGTGACCTTCCGTAATGCGGAGCAACTGCGCGATGCTGCGCGTTATGTCCCCCTGGATCGATTACTGGTGGAAACTGACTCACCTTACCTTGCGCCGGTACCGCATCGAGGAAAAGAGAATCAACCTGCGATGGTTCGTGACGTTGCAGAATACATGGCTGTGTTGAAAGGTGTTGCCGTTGAAGAACTGGCGCAGGTAACCACCGATAACTTCGCCCGTCTGTTTCACATCGACGCTTCCCGCCTTCAATCCATCCGTTGAATGAGTTTTTTTAAAGCTCGTAATTAATGGCTAAAACGAGTAAAGTTCACCGCCGAAAATTGGGCGGTGAATAACCACGTTTGAAATATTGTGACATATGTTTTGTCAAAATGTGCAACTTCTCCAATGATCTGAAGTTGAAACGTGATAGCCGTCAAACAAATTGGCACTGAATTATTTTACTCTGTGTAATAAATAAAGGGCGCTTAGATGCCCTGTACACGGCGAGGCTCTCCCCCCTTGCCACGCGTGAGAACGTAAAAAAAGCACCCATACTCAGGAGCACTCTCAATTATGTTTAAGAATGCATTTGCTAACCTGCAAAAGGTCGGTAAATCGCTGATGCTGCCGGTATCCGTACTGCCTATCGCAGGTATTCTGCTGGGCGTCGGTTCCGCGAATTTCAGCTGGCTGCCCGCCGTTGTATCGCATGTTATGGCAGAAGCAGGCGGTTCCGTCTTTGCAAACATGCCACTGATTTTTGCGATCGGTGTCGCCCTCGGCTTTACCAATAACGATGGCGTATCCGCGCTGGCCGCAGTTGTTGCCTATGGCATCATGGTTAAAACCATGGCCGTGGTTGCGCCACTGGTACTGCATTTACCTGCTGAAGAAATCGCCTCTAAACACCTGGCGGATACTGGCGTACTCGGAGGGATTATCTCCGGTGCGATCGCAGCGTACATGTTTAACCGTTTCTACCGTATTAAGCTGCCTGAGTATCTTGGCTTCTTTGCCGGTAAACGCTTTGTGCCGATCATTTCTGGCCTGGCTGCCATCTTTACTGGCGTTGTGCTGTCCTTCATTTGGCCGCCGATTGGTTCTGCAATCCAGACCTTCTCTCAGTGGGCTGCTTACCAGAACCCGGTAGTTGCGTTTGGCATTTACGGTTTCATCGAACGTTGCCTGGTACCGTTTGGTCTGCACCACATCTGGAACGTACCTTTCCAGATGCAGATTGGTGAATACACCAACGCAGCAGGTCAGGTTTTCCACGGCGACATTCCGCGTTATATGGCGGGTGACCCGACTGCGGGTAAACTGTCTGGTGGCTTCCTGTTCAAAATGTACGGTCTGCCAGCTGCCGCAATTGCTATCTGGCACTCTGCTAAACCAGAAAACCGCGCGAAAGTGGGCGGTATTATGATCTCCGCGGCGCTGACCTCGTTCCTGACCGGTATCACCGAGCCGATCGAGTTCTCCTTCATGTTCGTTGCGCCGATCCTGTACATCATCCACGCGATTCTGGCAGGCCTGGCATTCCCAATCTGTATTCTTCTGGGGATGCGTGACGGTACGTCGTTCTCGCACGGTCTGATCGACTTCATCGTTCTGTCTGGTAACAGCAGCAAACTGTGGCTGTTCCCGATCGTCGGTATCGGTTATGCGATTGTTTACTACACCATCTTCCGCGTGCTGATTAAAGCACTGGATCTGAAAACGCCGGGTCGTGAAGACGCGACTGAAGATGCAAAAGCGACAGGTACCAGCGAAATGGCACCGGCTCTGGTTGCTGCATTTGGTGGTAAAGAAAACATTACTAACCTCGACGCATGTATTACCCGTCTGCGCGTCAGCGTTGCTGATGTGTCTAAAGTGGATCAGGCCGGCCTGAAGAAACTGGGCGCAGCGGGCGTAGTGGTTGCTGGTTCTGGTGTTCAGGCGATTTTCGGTACTAAATCCGATAACCTGAAAACCGAGATGGATGAGTACATCCGTAACCACTAATCTGTAAGACGTTGGGGAGACTAAGGCAGCCAGATGGCTGCCTTTTTTACAGGTGTTATTCAGAATTGATACGTGCCGGTAATGCTGAAATTACGCGGTGCGCCGTAGACGATAGAACCTTCCACGTTGGTATCGTAGGTTTTGTCGAACAGGTTATTGACGTTCCCCTGTAACGAGAAGTTTTTCGTCACCTGGTAGCGGGTGAAGAGATCCACCAGCGCGTAGCTACCTTGCTCGGCGCGGAAGGTGCCATACGGTGTCACGGTGTCGGTATACACGCGATTTTGCCAGTTAACACCACCGCCGACTGTCAACTCTGGCATGACAGGCAACCGATAGCTGGTGAACATTTTAACCGTGGTGCGTGGCAGATTAGGATTAACGGCGTTTCCTTCGTTATCCTCTGCAATATAGCGCGTTGCGCCAAATGTCAGCTGCCAGTTGTCGGTAATTGCGCCGTTGAGTTCAAATTCCACCCCTTTACTGACTGTCCCATCCACTGCTTTATAGGCGGTTTCGCCGTTGCTGCCGGGGATAGGTGTACCGGTGGACTGAGCGACATTATCCTGCTCAATACGGAAGATGGCTAACGTGGTGGTCAGACGGCTATTCATCCAGTCCGATTTCAGACCCAGCTCGTAGTTGTTACCGGTGATTGGAGCCAGATATTTGCCTGAACTGTCACGATCATTTTGCGGCTGGAAAATAGAGGTATAGCTGGCGTAGGTCGACCAGTTGTCATTGATGTCAAACACCAGACCAGCGTAAGGCGTGGTGTGGTTTTTCTCCATGCTGTAAGTCAGCGTATCAACCCGCCAGTTGGTATAACGTGCGCCGAGGATCAGATGCAGCGGATCGGCAAGGGTGACACGAGTGGCAGCATATAACGATTTCATATGTGTGGTATCGTCCTGCGCCAGGCTCTGTGGTGACCAGTCGGTTTGTGGGAAATTGCCATTAAAGTTGTAGAAACTGCCAATTTCATCCGGGAAGATGTTGGCCCATGAACTGAAGTAACGATTGTTTTGTTTGCTGTAACTGCCACCAAACATTAGATTGTGCTGACGACCAAACAATTCATAACTACCGTCAGCGAACAAATCCAGCGCATCAACTTTACGTTTGCCACTGTTCCAACCGGTGCCGCCGACATAATCAAAGCCAGGTCCATAATTACTGTATGGCCCAACCAGCATACCATCCGCTTTGTTTACATAGGCATCGACATACATCATTTTGCTGTCAAATTCGACTTCAGAGTGGGTGGCATTCAGTGTCGCTTGCCAGGTATCAGCAAACCGCTGCTTCAGGGTCATAAAGACCTTGTTGATCTCTTTATCGTTGTACGCCCAGTCAGGTGCGGTACTGCGTGCACGATCGTAACTGTTGCTGCTGCCATCAGTATTCCAGCGCGGTAAACCGCCCCAGGTAGGGCTATTAACATCAATGCGCTGATATTCGTAACCGGCTGAAAGCGTCGTAAGATCGCCTAAATCAGCATCGACAATGCCCGAGAAGAAGGTCTTTTCACTGTTGTAGCGGTCCAGCCATGAGTCGTTATTCTGGTAGCCGCCGACAATTCGCGCGCGGATTTTACCGTCTTCGGTGAGTGGGCTTTGTAAATCCGCCACATACCGTTCTTTGTTCCAGCTACCGTATTCCGCCGAGACATCGCCTTTAAATTCACGACTGGTCGCGTGTTTTCGAACCATATTAATTGCCGCAGATGGATTACCCGTCCCGGTCATGAGTCCTGTCGCGCCACGCACTACTTCTACGCGTTCAAAGAGTGCCATATCAGAAAGTGCGTCGCCCAGATTCCAGCGCGATTCAAAATAGGTGGGGATACCATCAACCATATAGTTATCGATCTGGAATCCGCGGGAATAATAAAGAGCACGATCGGAATCCGCCTGACTTTTGCTGATCCCCTGCGTGTTTTCCATCACTTCGCCCAGCGTTTGTAACTGCTGATCTTCCATCCGCTGCTGGCTAACAATAGTGACCGACTGAGGAATATCACGTTGAGTCATCTGCATTTTGGTACCCGCAGAGGTAGACGTTACGCTGTAATCATTTTCGCCATCATCTGGAGCTGTGGCTGAACCCTCAACAATCACCGTTTCTTCAGTGGCTGGTGCAGCAAAAGCGGCAGAAGGTAATAGTGCCAGTGCTATGCAACCGGCAAGTAGTGACGGTTTGGTGATGGCTTGATATTGATTATCCCTGTTAAATTGTGTTGAAAGCATTTGAAATCTCTTGGTTTATGTTGTCGTCAGGCTCATGCCGGAGGAGGGTGATGAGCGATTATATTTAGTGTGCGAATAATTTTGTTTGTAAATGCAAATGAGAAATATACGCATTCATATTTGTCGTGTAAACCAAACAGAGAATGTCTTTTCAGCGCATTCGCAGGCAGAAATGGGAATAATGGCGATATATACGGCAGCAAAACGATTTTTTGCTTAAGAAATCGTGAGTTAAGGTTGAAAGAGCAGGTTTAACTCGACCATACTCTATACTCGCAGTGTGGCGCGGCGTAGCATGGCGCAACGCATGGCTATTTGAAAAAGGAAAATGTCGTGGCAGAAGAAACTATATTCAGCAAAATTATTCGTCGTGAGATCCCCTCCGATATCGTCTACCAGGATGATCTGGTAACGGCGTTTCGCGATATTTCGCCGCAAGCGCCAACGCATATTCTGATCATTCCGAATATCCTCATTCCGACTGTGAACGACGTCTCAGCTGAGCATGAGCAGGCGCTGGGACGCATGATCACCGTAGCGGCAAAAATTGCTGAGCAAGAAGGTATTGCCGAAGATGGCTATCGTCTGATCATGAATACCAACCGCCATGGCGGACAAGAGGTTTACCACATCCATATGCACTTGTTGGGTGGCCGTCCGCTGGGACCAATGCTGGCGCATAAAGGTCTGTAACGATGAGAAAAGGATGCTTTGGGCTGGTGTCTCTGGCGTTGTTACTGCTGGTGGGCTGTCGTTCACATCCGGAAATTCCGGTGAATGATGAGCAATCGCTGGTGATGGAGTCATCTTTATTGGCTGCGGGCATCAGTGCAGAAAAGCCCGTCCTTTCGACGTCTGATATTCAACCTTCAGCATCCTCAACGCTTTATAACGAAAGGCAAGAACCCGTTACCGTTCATTATCGTTTTTACTGGTATGACGCCAGAGGGCTGGAGATGCATCCTCTGGAAAGGCCACGCAGCGTTAGCATTCCCGCACATTCGGCGGTAACGCTGTACGGCAGCGCCAATTTTCTGGGGGCGCACAAAGTCAGACTTTATCTATATTTGTAAGGGGTGAATCTTGATGACAAAAATGAGTCGCTACGCCTTGATTACCGCGCTGGCGATGTTTCTCGCCGGGTGTGTGGGGCAACGTGAACCTGCACCGGTAGAAGAAGTGAAACCAGCGCCGGAACAACCAGCCGAGCCACAACAGCCTGTCCCCACAGTGCCCTCGGTGCCGACGATCCCGCAGCAGCCAGGCCCAATTGAGCACGAAGATCAAACGGCACCGCCTGCGCCGCATATTCGCCATTATGACTGGAATGGCGCAATGCAGCCGATGGTCAGTAAGATGCTTGGGGCTGACGGGGTGACTGCGGGTAGCGTCCTGCTGGTTGATAGCGTTAACAACCGTACTAACGGTTCGCTGAATGCCGCAGAAGCGACCGAAACGCTGCGAAATGCGCTGGCTAATAACGGGAAATTTACACTGGTTTCCGCCCAGCAGCTGTCGATGGCTAAGCAACAGTTAGGTTTGTCGCCGCAGGACAGTTTAGGTACCCGTAGTAAAGCCATAGGCATTGCCCGCAATGTCGGCGCTCATTACGTGCTGTACTCCAGCGCCTCTGGCAACGTTAACGCTCCGACCCTACAAATGCAGCTGATGCTGGTGCAGACGGGCGAAATTATCTGGTCAGGTAAAGGTGCCGTTTCGCAGCAATAATCCCATCATGCGCGACGAATTGCTGTCGCGCTTTTTCCCGCAGTTTCATCCCGTCACGACGTTTAATAGTGGGCTTAGTGGCGGGAGTTTTCTCATTGAACATCAGGGCCAGCGTTTTGTTGTGCGTCAGCCGCACGATCCTGATGCGCCGCAGTCCGCGTTCTTGCGCCAGTATCGGGCTTTATCACAACTACCCGCAAGCATTGCACCGAAGCCGCATTTATATCTCCGTGACTGGATGGTAGTCGACTATCTGCCCGGCGCGGTAAAAACGTATTTGCCGGATACCAACGAACTGGCAGGCTTGCTGTATTATCTACATCAACAACCACGTTTTGGCTGGCGAATAACGCTGTTGCCGTTACTGGAACTGTACTGGCAGCAAAGCGATCCGGCGCGGCGGACAGTGGGTTGGCTGCGAATGTTAAAACGTCTGCGCAAAGCGCGGGAACCACGGCCTTTACGCTTAAGTCCATTGCATATGGATGTCCACGCCGGAAATTTAGTGCATAGCGCGTCAGGGTTAAAACTCATCGACTGGGAGTATGCCGGAGATGGTGATATCGCGCTGGAACTGGCGGCGGTGTGGGTGGAAAATACTGAACAGCACCGGCAATTGGTCAATGACTATGCCACTCGCGCGAAGATTTATCCGGCGCAATTATGGCGTCAGGTCAGGCGATGGTTTCCCTGGCTGCTGATGCTCAAAGCAGGGTGGTTTGAGTACCGCTGGCGACAAACCGGCGATCAACAATTTATCAGGCTGGCCGATGACACCTGGCGGCAGCTATTAATAAAACAATAAGGAGAGCAGTGTGGGTCCAGTAATGTTGGATGTCAAAGGTTACGAACTGGACGCGGAAGAGCGTGAAATACTTGCGCATCCGCTGGTGGGAGGGCTGATTCTCTTTACGCGTAACTATCATGATCCTGCCCAGTTACGTGAACTGGTGCGCCAGATCCGCGCAGCTTCGCGCAATCATCTGGTGGTGGCGGTAGATCAGGAAGGTGGACGCGTGCAGCGTTTTCGTGAAGGTTTTACCCGCTTGCCAGCGGCGCAATCATTCGCTGCGCTGTCAGGAATGGAAGAGGGCGGCAAACTGGCGCAAGAGGCGGGTTGGCTGATGGCCAGCGAAATGATCGCTATGGATATTGATATCAGCTTTGCGCCAGTGCTGGATGTCGGGCATATCAGCGCGGCGATTGGCGAGCGTTCTTATCATGCCGATCCACAAAAAGCCCTGGCAATTGCCAGCCGGTTTATTGATGGTATGCATGAAGCCGGAATGAAAACGACCGGGAAACACTTCCCAGGACACGGTGCAGTAACGGCAGACTCACACAAAGAAACACCGTGCGATCCACGTCCACAAGCGGAGATTCGCGCTAAAGATATGTCGGTCTTCAGTTCCTTAATCCGCGAAAATAAACTCGACGCCATTATGCCTGCGCATGTGATCTACAGTGATGTTGATCCGCGTCCGGCGAGCGGTTCTCCCTACTGGCTGAAAACCGTTTTGCGTCAGGAACTGGGTTTTGACGGCGTGATTTTCTCTGACGATTTATCGATGGAAGGTGCCGCGATTATGGGCAGTTATGCCGAACGCGGGCAGGCATCACTGGATGCGGGTTGCGATATGATCCTGGTCTGCAATAATCGTAAAGGGGCCGTCAGCGTGTTAGATAATCTGTCACCGATCAAGGCAGAACGTGTTACACGTTTGTATCATAAAGGTTCATTTTCGCGACAGGAACTGATGGACTCGGCTCGCTGGAAAGCGATCAGCACCCGTCTGAATCAGTTACACGAACGCTGGCAGGAAGAGAAAGCAGGTCACTAACCCTGGCTTATGTGAGGAAGCGATGATTATCTATTTACACGGTTTTGACTCTAACAGTCCGGGTAACCACGAGAAAGTCTTACAATTGCAGTTTATTGACCCGGATGTACGCTTGATAAGCTACAGTACGCGGCATCCGAAACATGATATGCAGCATCTGCTTAAAGAAGTGGACAAAATGTTGCAACTGAACGTTGACGAGCGTCCGCTAATTTGCGGCGTTGGCCTGGGCGGATACTGGGCGGAACGGATTGGTTTTCTTTGCGATATCCGCCAGGTGATCTTCAACCCTAATTTGTTCCCTTATGAGAACATGGAAGGCAAGATTGATCGCCCGGAAGAGTATGCCGATATTGCCACTAAGTGTGTGACCAACTTCCGCGAGAAGAATCGCGATCGTTGTCTGGTTATTTTGTCGCGTAATGATGAAGCACTTAACAGCCAGCGGACATCTGAAGAGTTGCATCATTATTACGAGATTGTCTGGGACGAAGAGCAGACGCACAAATTCAAGAATATCTCCCCGCATTTACAGCGCATTAAAGCGTTCAAAACCCTCGGGTAAATGCCCTCGTCGCATCAGGTAACCTTACCGGTACCTGATGCGCTCCGAATTCTGTAAGTCGGATAAGGCGTCCACGCCGCATCCGACAGTCGAGCATCAATGCCTGATGCGATGCTGCGCATCTTATCAGGACGACCAAACGCCCTCGATATACGCTTCACCCTATATTACTCTTCCGAATTTGCTCAAATAATAAACAATAAACTCTATTTTTTGATCTCACCCGGTAAAGTCGCCTATCTTTTCAGCAACAAAACTTGATTAACATCAATTTTGGTATGACCAATGCACCATTCATGTTATTCTCAATAGCGAAGAACATTTTCATTGCTGTAACCTGTTGTTAATTAAGAGCTATGTTAATAACCATTAATTAACAATTGGTTAATAAATTTAAGGGGGTCACGTTGACTACGCCATTGAAAAAGATTGTGATTGTCGGCGGCGGTGCTGGTGGGCTGGAAATGGCAACACAGCTGGGGCATAAGCTGGGACGTAAGAAAAAAGCCAAAATTACGCTGGTCGATCGTAACCACAGCCACCTGTGGAAACCGCTGCTGCACGAAGTGGCGACTGGCTCGCTTGATGAAGGCGTCGATGCGTTGAGCTATCTGGCCCATGCGCGCAATCATGGTTTCCAGTTCCAGCTGGGTTCGGTCATTGATATTGATCGTGAAGCGAAAACAATCACTATTGCAGAACTGCGCGATGAGAAAGGTGAACTGCTGGTTCCGGAACGTAAAATCGCCTATGACACCCTGGTAATGGCGCTGGGTAGCACCTCTAACGATTTCAATACGCCAGGTGTCAAAGAGAACTGCATTTTCCTCGATAACCCGCACCAGGCGCGTCGCTTTCACCAGGAGATGCTGAATCTCTTCCTGAAATACTCCGCCAACCTGGGCGCAAATGGCAAAGTGAACATTGCGATTGTCGGCGGCGGCGCGACGGGTGTAGAACTCTCCGCTGAATTGCACAACGCGGTCAAGCAACTGCACAGCTACGGTTACAAAGGCCTGACCAACGAAGCCCTGAACGTAACGCTGGTAGAAGCGGGAGAACGTATTTTGCCTGCATTACCGCCACGTATCTCTGCTGCGGCCCACAACGAGCTAACGAAACTTGGCGTTCGCGTGCTGACGCAAACCATGGTCACCAGTGCTGATGAAGGCGGCCTGCACACTAAAGATGGCGAATATATTGAGGCTGATCTGATGGTGTGGGCAGCCGGGATCAAAGCGCCAGACTTCCTGAAAGATATCGGTGGTCTTGAAACTAACCGTATCAACCAGCTGGTGGTGGAACCGACGCTGCAAACCACCCGCGATCCAGACATTTACGCTATTGGCGACTGCGCGTCATGCCCGCGTCCGGAAGGGGGCTTTGTTCCGCCGCGTGCTCAGGCTGCACACCAGATGGCGACTTGCGCAATGAACAACATACTGGCGCAGATGAACGGTAAGCCGCTGAAAAATTATCAGTATAAAGATCATGGTTCGCTGGTATCGCTGTCGAACTTCTCCACCGTCGGTAGCCTGATGGGTAACCTGACGCGCGGCTCAATGATGATTGAAGGACGAATTGCGCGCTTTGTATATATCTCGCTATACCGAATGCATCAGATTGCGCTGCATGGTTACTTTAAAACCGGATTAATGATGCTGGTGGGGAGTATTAACCGCGTTATCCGTCCGCGTTTGAAGTTGCATTAATCGACGTACACTGGCGGATGTGGCATAAACGCCTCATCCGCCCTGGACAAATGGTACGAGCGGTAGGCCTGATAAGACGCGTTAAGCGTCGCATCAGGCATTCCTTCAGACTCCTCCGAATCCTTAAGTATTTCCAGCCATTCCCGCGCTTTTCATCTTCTGTCTGATAGCTGCTTTTCTCCTTCGCTTGCATGATTGGCATAACTGCAAAGAAGGAGGTGTTCCCGTGAATAAATCAATGTTGGCGGGTATCGGGATTGGTGTCGCAGCTGCGCTGGGCGTAGCGGCAGTGGCCAGTCTGAACGTGTTTGAACGGGGCCCGCAATACGCTCAGGTTGTTTCTGCAACCCCAATCAAGGAAACGGTTAAAACACCGCGTCAGGAGTGTCGCAACGTCACAGTGACCCATCGTCGACCGGTGCAGGATGAAAATCGCATTACCGGGTCGGTGCTCGGCGCTGTTGCTGGCGGCGTGATAGGGCATCAGTTTGGTGGTGGTCGTGGTAAAGATGTCGCCACTGTTGTGGGGGCGCTGGGTGGTGGATATGCCGGTAACCAGATCCAGGGCTCTCTCCAGGAAAGCGATACTTACACGACTACGCAACAGCGTTGTAAAACGGTGTATGACAAGTCAGAAAAAATGCTCGGTTATGATGTGACCTATAAGATTGGCGATCAGCAGGGCAAAATCCGCATGGACCGCGATCCGGGTACGCAGATCCCGCTAGATAGTAATGGGCAACTGATTTTGAATAACAAAGTATAACAAGGCTGTACTCTGCAATTTGGCCCCTCATTCGCTCAGGCTGAGGGGCTTTTTTTGCGACTTATTTCACCAGTTCGGGCCATAAACGCAAAGTCGTTCCGGCAATCTGCATTAGTTTTTCCAGCGATGCACCTTCGCGTGCGCTGATCGACATCCCCTGAATAATACAATTAAGGAATTCTGCCAGATGTGTCACGTCACAGTGGGTCGGGATTTCCCCGCGCGCTTGTCGTTGACATAAAAACTGCTGCAAAGTGCGCTCTTGCATCGCATGGCGTGATTTCAACGTATTGGCGATATCTCCTGAATCTGGGGAGAGGGTGGTGCAGTTGTTGATCATGAAGCAGCCTGCCGGGGTGTCTTTGCTGGTAAAGCAGTTGGCGATGGCAGCAAAATAGTCAGCCAGCGCAGACTCCACGCTTTTCTCTTCACAAAACAGCTGTGCTTCATGCTTAGCGGCAAAACGATCGATATAGCGGTCGAGAACGGCACGAAATAACCCCTCTTTGTTGGTAAATTCCGCGTATAGCGTGGGCGCTTTGGCTCCGGTCGCTTCGACGAGGTCCGCAAGAGAAGTCGCTTCATAACCGTGTTGCCAGAACAATTTCATGGCCTTATCAAGCGCGGCATCCCTGTCGAACACTTTTGGGCGGCCACGGCTTTTTTTTACACATTGTGTTGAGTCAGTTGCCATGATGCCGTTGTACCTGGTGACTGTGAATGAAAGGTTATTATAAAAATAATCACCTCCGTTCACCAGTCCAGATCCCATAAAAATAATTGCTTTCTATTTAACTGAAATTTAAAGATTTTTAAATTAATTAATGATTGTTATAAAAAATATCTTGTATGTGATCCAGATCACATCTATCATTTAGTTATCGATCGTTAAGTAATTGCTTGCGACGTCATTCATCTGCATAAGGCCACTATTATGAAAAACGTAAAAACCCTCATCGCTGCGGCGATTTTAAGCTCCATGTCATTTGCCAGCTTTGCGGCTGTCGAAGTTCAGTCAACGCCAGAAGGCCAACAAAAAGTCGGTACAATCAGTGCTAACGCGGGGACAAATCTGGGATCGCTGGAAGAGCAGCTGGCGCAAAAAGCGGATGAGATGGGCGCAAAATCTTTCCGTATTACTTCTGTAACCGGTCCGAATACCCTCCATGGAACAGCAGTAATTTATAAATAAGCATTAACCCTCATTAATGCCTGCTACTGCTGATTTTTTCCCCGCGACATGCCGTGTCGCGGGGATTTTTTTTATCCAGGATTTACAGAGTTTGTGGGCTCACTTGATGACGGCGGACATCCACCGGCATCCCGGAACGGACATCCATCACATGTTGCATCACTTCAGCGTCAGTTTGTGCTGCATCTTTAAATGATTGCATTGCGCTATTCAGCGTAATTGGCAGCAGCTGCGGATCGTCATCAATCTTCTCTGACAGCGGCTGATGTACTTCAACCAGACGCGCACCGTTTGGTTCGGCAGAGACTTTTATCGGAGTGTTGATGATATTCACTTTGGTGCCTGGGGTGACCTGGCTAAAGAGTGTTTTGATATCGTCATCCCGCAGACGAATACAGCCAGAACTTACCCGCATGCCAATGCCGAAATCGGCGTTCGTACCGTGAAGCAAATAAACGCCGCCATAGGCCGCCAGACGAATCGCATGATGGCCCATTGGGTTATCCGGTCCAGCCGGCACTACCGCAGGCAACTCAATTCCCTGTGCTTTATAACGGGCGCGGATGTTTGCCGTTGGCGTCCAGGTTGGGTTTGCACGTTTGTCTGAAACGGTGGTCACCATTGTCGGTGTCAGCGTGTCACCACCTAACTGACCAATACCTATTGGATACACGGTTACCGAATTTTTACCCGGCGGGTAGTAATAGAGACGCAGCTCCGCAATATTGATCACAATGCCTTCGCGCGGCGCATCTGGAAGTAGGGTTTGCAACGGGATCGTTAACACGCTACCCGCGCGCGGTACGTAAGGATCAACGCCAGGGTTAGCCTGTAACAGAGCGAGAAAGCCGACGTTATATTTTTTGGCGATGGCTTCCAGAGAACCACCGTCATTTTCCACCACATGAAATTTGTTTTCGCCAACCAGACGACTGCCCGCTGGCGGCAGCGGCCAGGTGTTGGCTTTTGCCGGTAGCGCCAGCGCCACGGCAGCGGCGAACGTAAAAAACGTTAGCCAGCGAGAAAAACGCGTTTTGATCATCACCAAAAATCCATAATAAATATAAGGTTATTGTAATAAACAGATAAGCCTGAATTATGGATGGTGACAGTGTCGGATAGTGCAGGGAAGTGCAAAGAATTTGTAAATGTTGCAGATGGGGGCGCAGAAACGCCCCCGATTTACCATTAAGCGATCGCGTTCTCTTCCAGTTCACGCATAAACTGGCGTACCCATTCGATACGCGTTTTCCGCTCACTCAAATCCTGAATAAATTTCAGGCGCGTCGGACCATCAAGGCGGTAATGCTGCGGCTGTTTTTGCAGCAAACCAATCAACCAGGCCGGATTAACGTGATTCTTCTCGGCAAATTCGATCACCCCGCCTTTCTCATTACCTTCCAGCTTCCTGATCCCCAGTTTCTGCGCTTGCTGGCGCAGACGGGCAACATCCAGCAGGGTACGCGCCGGATCCGGCAGCAGGCCGAAGCGATCGATAAGCTCGACTTTGATCTCTTCCAGTTCGTTTTCCGTTTTGGCGCTGGCAATACGTTTATAGAACGACAAACGCGTATTCACGTCAGGAATGAAATCATCTGGCAATAGCGACGGCATCCGCAGCTCGACTTCTGTTTGCTGGCTGGTGAGATCTTCCAGCGACGGCTCGCGTCCGGATTTCAGTGCATCGACGGCGTTTTCCAGCAACTCCATATACAGCGAGAAACCGATGGTTTCCATTGAGCCACTTTGTTCTTCGCCAAGCAGTTCACCCGCGCCGCGAATCTCCAGATCGTGCGTTGCCAGCGCAAAACCTGCCCCGAGATCTTCCAGCGAGGCAATCGCTTCAAGACGTTTTTGTGCATCGGTAGTCATCGCTTTTGGATGCGGTGTCAGCAACCATGCATATGCCTGATGATGCGAACGTCCGACGCGACCGCGTAACTGGTGCAGCTGCGCCAGACCGAAGTGATCCGCACGTTCAATGATAATGGTGTTGGCTGTCGGGATGTCGATCCCGGTTTCGATAATGGTGGTACAAACCAGCACGTTGAAACGTTGATGATGGAAATCATTCATCACCCGTTCCAGTTCGCGCTCGCGCATCTGCCCGTGACCGATGGCGATCCGCGCTTCTGGCACCAGTTCTGCCAGCCGTTCGGCGGCTTTCTGAATGTTTTCCACATCATTGTAGAGATAATAAACCTGTCCTCCGCGCAAAATTTCACGCAGGATCGCCTCCCGGACCACCAGGCTGTCATACTCACGGACAAAGGTTTTAACTGCCAGACGACGGGCGGGCGGCGTGGCGATAATCGACAGGTCACGCATTCCGCTCATTGCCATATTCAGCGTACGTGGGATCGGCGTTGCAGTAAGCGTCAGAATATCCACGTTCGCGCGCATCGCTTTAATACGCTCTTTATGACGCACCCCGAAGCGGTGTTCTTCATCGACAATCAGCAGGCCTAAATCTTTAAACTTGACGTCACTTTGCAGCAGTTTGTGCGTACCGATCAGAATATCGATTTTCCCTTCCGCCACTTCCGCAAGGATTTGCGTCTGCTCTTTGGCGCTGCGGAAACGGGAGATCATTTCGATACGTACCGGCCAGTTGGCGAAACGGTCGCGGAAGTTGTCGTAATGCTGCTGCGCGAGAAGGGTGGTAGGCACCAACACCGCCACCTGCTTGTGGTTATCTACTGCCAGGAAAGCGGCGCGCATCGCCACTTCTGTTTTACCAAAGCCAACATCGCCGCACACCAGACGATCCATTGCCAGCGGCTGACACATGTCGCTAAGTACCGCATTAATGGCCTGCGCCTGATCCGGCGTGGTTTCAAACGGGAAGCTGTCGCAGAACAACTGATACTGCTCACGATCGTGTTTAAACGCGAAGCCCTCTTTGGCGGCGCGTTGCGCGTAGATATCCAGCAATTCCGCCGCCACATCACGCACTTTTTCCGCCGCTTTCTGCCGCGCGCGTGACCACGCATCGCCGCCAAGTTTATGCAGCGGGGCGTTTTCTTCCGCGCCACCTGCGTAACGGCTAATCAGATGCAGTGACGACACCGGAACATACAGTTTGGCGTCGTTGGCATAGGTGAGCATCAAA
Organism: Escherichia sp. WS33; assembly: GCF_046486385.1. Lineage (NCBI taxonomy): Bacteria > Pseudomonadati > Pseudomonadota > Gammaproteobacteria > Enterobacterales > Enterobacteriaceae > Escherichia > Escherichia sp. WS33. The sequence goes on from NZ_JBJQLJ010000001.1 coordinate 158,170, forward strand.
TACTCGCCAGTAATGCCGCCCGCTTCGAGCGTGGTCATTCCGGCATAGCGCCCGACACCGTGCTCCAGATGGACCACCGGCTGACCAATATGCAGCTCCGCAAGGTTACGGATCAGTGTATCGGGGTTGATGGTGCGGCGAGAATCCTGACGACGGCGGGCAACACGTTCACCGAGCAGATCGCTTTCGCAGATCAGCGCCAGATTACGCACCTTATCGACAAAACCATGTTCGGCAGCGCCAATCATCAGATAACGCCCACGGTCGCTGGCTTCATCAAGACGCATAATGCGTTGCGGAGCAATTTTAATTCGTGCGAGCAGTTCACCCAGCGCTTCACGGCGACCTTCACTTTCTACCGAGAACACCACCGGACCGTCGAAAGTCTCGAGGAACTTACGCAGCGCATCCAGCGGCGCTTTTTGTTGCGCCTGAACGGCCAGGTCTGGCAGTTTCTGGAAACCTAAATTGGCATTCGCGGCTTTTGTCGGTAAATGTTCAGTTTTTAGCTGCACCCGGGGCCAGTTTTTCAGCTCTGAGAAGAGCTCGTCCACCCGCAGCCAGAGCGATTGTGGTGGCAACAGCGGGCGCATCGGATCGACGCCGCGATTCTCAAAACGCGCCAGCGTGTCAGCCTGGAAACGTTCGGCACTGGTTTCCAGATCGCCAGTATTCACGAGCAAGGTATTGGCAGGGAAATAACTGAACAGCGGCGGCAGTGGTTCGCTGAAGAACAATGGCTGCCAGTACTCGATCCCGGCAGGTAATGTGCCTTTACTCACTTGCTGGTAAATATGTTCCGGATCGCGCTTCACTTCGAAGGTATCGCGCCACTGGCTGCGGAACAGTTCAATTGCCGCTTTATCGGTCGGAAATTCGTGCGCGGGCAGCAGATTGATCGCTTCTACTTCCTCCAGCGTGCGCTGGCTGTCGACGTCAAACACCCGCAGGCTGTCGATTTCATCATCAAAGAAATCAAGACGATAAGGCAGCTCACTCCCCATCGGGAAGAGATCCAGCAACGCGCCGCGCGTGGCGTATTCGCCGTGCTCCATCACCTGGTCAACATGGCGATAACCGGCGCTGTCCAGTTGGGTTCGTAATGCATCTCGTGACAGGCGCTGACCTTTTTTCATCACCAGCGCATGACCGTGGAGAAAACTGTGTGGGCAAACGCGCTGCATAAGCGTATTCACCGGAACAATCAGTACGCCACGCTGCATCGTCGGTAGCTGGTAAAGGGTGGAAAGGCGCGAGGAGATAATGTCCTGATGAGGCGAAAAACTGTCGTAGGGAAGAGTTTCCCAGTCCGCCAGATTCATCACCATCTGATCGGTGAACTGGCTGATTTCATCATGCAAACGCAGAGCATTTTGCATATCTGGTGCAATGAGTACCACCGGACCGGCGTGACGTTCGGCAATTTCCGCTACCAGCGTTGCACAGGCTGCGCCGGTTAACTCGCCCAGCAGACGCTGCTCACCCGCTTTGACGGGCAGCGTATAACGATATTGTTCAGGCATAACGGTTGTCAGATTCTCGTTAGGATATGCCTCAACATATGGGGGCATATCTCTGATAAGCAATGCTGTTCATTATCCGTAATCGACATGGTTTAGCAAATTGAATCGCCCCGGCTGGGGCGATGGCTTAGCGGGAGTAACTGACGGCAGCGGGCAGTGAAGGCGGGGAGAACAACAGATCGCTGAATGCACGCTGTGAAAGTTTTCTTACCAGCAAGCCCGCAACAGTACAGATGAACAAACTGACAAAGGGATAAACCAGCAGGAGTGTCAGTTCGACTTGCGGCGACCAGCGTGCTGCGTTCATTTGCGCAAGCAGAGTTAAGCTGAATATTTCAACCAGAATGCGATGGGTGGTGTAGATAGCAATGGTGTTGGAGCCAATCACATTCAGCAGGCTGGTGGAGCGCATACCGAATTGTTGCTCGTATTGATAAAACAGCTTCATGATCACCACAATCGATACCAGCGACAACAGCAGCGAGATAGTAAACAACCAGGCACCGACCGCCAGAACGGTAAGCAAAGAAGCCATCAGCAGATGGCGGCGCAACGGCACCTCTTTAACACAGGTCATTAATGTTGCGCCAAACCATGCGCCAAGGCTGTAATAAGGCAAATTGCGGATCACACTGTTCATTCCCCACCACGGCGTGGGAACGAAATTAACCGCCACACTCAGCAGTACAAACAAGGCGAATAGTGGCAGCGCCAGACGGCTAAAAATTTTACATACCACGAAATAGACAATTAACGCATACAGATACCACAAGCTGGTGCTGGCTGTGATCATCCCGTGCAGGAACTCACCGGTGGAATCGGCATACGCGGCATTGGAAGCGTTGCTTAAATCGCGCTCAGGTGCCAGCCACTGGTTAAGCGCACTTAACGCCAGCCACTGCACCACGCCCCAAAGCGCCAGCACCCAAAAGATGCTCCAGATGCGTTTATCGAGACAATTTCCCCACGGTACGCTGTCGATATAGCGGCGAATCAAATAGCCGGAAATAAAGAAAAAAACCGGCATACGAAAGGGTGCAAGGTAAAGATTGAAATAGATCCAGCATTTGCTCAGGACTTCCGATAACGGATGCTGAAAAGTGGTCAGATGCGGATAAAAGGTAATGACCGAGTGATAAATCACCACCAGACAAATACATAACCCTTTGATCTGGTTAATCCATAGCTCTTTTTGTTTCATCAGGACAACACGCTCTTTTTTAATTTACATGCGGTTGATCCTGCGGGTTATGACCCTATGTGTAATGGGTATCTGTCTGTATTGGATGATTTTTCAGATTAAGATCAGGCGGCAAGATTGATGATAAAACATGGCAATTTAGCCGATTGATTCACGGGGGCTTTTCAGATTAGCCCTGACGATCACTTACAGTTCAGACGTTTACCCATCTTGCTTTCGCTTATATACTCGTGTCTTTGCTACAGCAACCAGACGGATTTCATGTACCAACCTGTCGCTCTATTTATTGGCCTGCGTTACATGCGTGGGCGTGCAGCGGATCGCTTCGGTCGTTTCGTCTCCTGGCTTTCTACCATCGGCATTACCCTCGGGGTGATGGCGCTGGTCACAGTATTGTCAGTGATGAACGGCTTTGAGCGCGAGCTGCAAAACAACATCCTTGGCCTGATGCCACAGGCAATTCTCTCTTCTGAGCATGGCTCTCTTAACCCGCAGCAACTCCCGGAAACGGCAGTCAAACTGGACGGCGTTAATCGCGTCGCACCTATTACTACCGGTGATGTGGTACTGCAAAGCGCGCGCAGCGTGGCGGTCGGGGTGATGCTCGGTATCGACCCGGCGCAAAAAGATCCACTTACACCGTATCTGGTCAATGTGAAACAAACTGACCTCGAGCCGGGGAAATATAATGTCATCCTCGGCGAACAACTTGCCTCACAGCTAGGCGTTAATCGCGGTGATCAAATCCGCGTGATGGTACCATCTGCCAGCCAGTTCACGCCGATGGGGCGTATTCCAAGCCAGCGCCTGTTCAATGTGATTGGCACTTTCGCCGCCAACAGTGAAGTCGATGGCTATGAAATGCTGGTGAATATTGAGGATGCCTCGCGTCTGATGCGTTATCCGGCAGGCAATATTACCGGCTGGCGTTTGTGGCTGGATGAGCCGCTGAAAGTCGACTCATTAAGTCAGCAAAAACTGCCTGAAGGCAGCAAATGGCAGGACTGGCGTGATCGTAAAGGCGAGTTGTTCCAGGCCGTACGCATGGAAAAAAATATGATGGGTTTACTGCTGAGCCTGATTGTCGCCGTTGCGGCGTTTAACATTATTACCTCACTAGGGCTGATGGTAATGGAGAAGCAGGGCGAAGTAGCGATCCTGCAAACGCAAGGCTTAACTCCGCGACAAATCATGATGGTCTTTATGGTGCAAGGGGCCAGCGCCGGGATTATCGGTGCGATCCTCGGAGCGGCGCTTGGCGCCCTGCTTGCCAGCCAGTTAAATAATCTGATGCCGATAATCGGCGTCCTGCTTGATGGCGCGGCGCTGCCGGTCGCTATCGAACCTTTACAGGTCATTGTTATTGCGCTGGTGGCGATGGCTATCGCGCTGCTGTCTACGCTTTACCCTTCATGGCGCGCTGCCGCCACTCAACCCGCTGAGGCTTTACGTTATGAATAAGATCCTGTTGCAATGCGACAACCTGTGCAAACGCTATCAGGAAGGCAGTGTGCAAACCGATGTGCTGCACAATGTCAGTTTCAGCGTCGGCGAAGGTGAAATGATGGCGATCGTCGGTAGCTCTGGTTCCGGTAAAAGCACCTTGCTGCACTTGTTGGGCGGGCTGGATACGCCAACCTCCGGCGATGTGATCTTTAACGGTCAACCGATGAGCAAACTGTCTTCGGCGGCGAAAGCAGAGCTGCGCAACCAGAAGCTGGGCTTTATTTATCAGTTTCACCACCTGCTGCCGGATTTTACCGCCCTGGAAAACGTGGCTATGCCGCTGCTGATTGGCAAGAAAAAGCCCGCTGAAATCAACAGCCGTGCACTTGAGATGTTAAAAGCGGTGGGGCTGGATCATCGTGCGAATCACCGCCCATCTGAACTTTCTGGCGGCGAACGCCAGCGTGTGGCGATTGCCCGTGCGCTGGTGAATAACCCGCGCCTGGTACTGGCGGATGAACCTACCGGTAACCTCGATGCGCGTAACGCCGACAGCATCTTCCAGTTGCTTGGGGAATTGAATCGCTTGCAGGGCACCGCCTTCCTGGTGGTTACTCACGACCTGCAACTGGCGAAACGTATGAGCCGCCAGTTAGAAATGCGTGATGGTCGTCTGACGGCGGAACTGAGCCTGATGGGGGCGGAGTAATGGCGATGCCTTTATCGTTATTAATTGGCCTGCGTTTTAGTCGCGGACGGCGGCGCGGCGGCATGGTGTCGCTGATCTCCGTTATTTCTACCATTGGCATTGCCCTCGGCGTGGCGGTATTGATCGTCGGCTTAAGCGCGATGAACGGCTTTGAACGCGAACTGAACAACCGTATTCTGGCGGTGGTGCCGCATGGTGAAATCGAGGCGGTGGATCAGCCGTGGACTAACTGGCAGGAAGCACTGGATCACGTGCAAAAAGTGCCGGGTATTGCCGCTGCCGCGCCGTATATCAATTTCACCGGGCTGGTGGAAAGTGGCGTGAATCTTCGCGCAATCCAGGTGAAGGGCGTTAACCCGCAACAGGAACAGCGTCTGAGCGCATTACCCTCGTTTGTCCAGGGCGATGCGTGGCGCAATTTTAAAGCGGGCGAACAGCAAATTATCATCGGCAAAGGCGTGGCGGATGCGCTGAAAGTGAAGCAGGGGGATTGGGTGTCGATTATGATCCCCAACTCGAATCCCGAGCATAAACTGATGCAGCCAAAACGTGTGCGTTTGCACGTTGCCGGTATTTTGCAGTTGAGTGGTCAACTCGATCACAGTTTTGCCATGATCCCGCTGGCGGATGCCCAACAATATCTTGATATGGGTTCCAGCGTGTCAGGTATTGCCCTTAAAATGACGGATGTTTTCAACGCCAATAAGCTGGTACGCGATGCGGGTGAAGTGACCAACAGCTATGTTTATATTAAAAGTTGGATTGGTACTTACGGCTATATGTATCGCGATATCCAGATGATCCGCGCCATTATGTATCTGGCGATGGTACTGGTGATTGGCGTGGCCTGTTTCAACATCGTCTCCACCTTAGTGATGGCGGTGAAAGACAAGAGTGGCGATATCGCAGTATTAAGAACGCTGGGGGCGAAAGATGGTTTAATTCGCGCCATCTTTGTCTGGTATGGATTGCTGGCAGGGCTGTTCGGCAGCCTGTGTGGGGTGATTATCGGTGTGGTGGTTTCACTGCAACTTACCCCGATTATTGAGTGGATTGAAAAGTTGATCGGTCATCAGTTCCTCTCCAGCGATATCTATTTTATTGATTTCCTGCCATCGGAATTGCACTGGCTGGACGTCTTCTACGTACTGGTCACAGCATTGTTGCTGAGTCTTTTGGCAAGTTGGTATCCGGCGCGGCGCGCCAGTAATATTGACCCTGCGCGAGTCCTTAGCGGCCAGTAAAGGCAGTACATTAAAACAAGGAGCGGCAATGTATTACGGGTTTGATATTGGTGGAACAAAAATTGCGCTTGGCGTGTTTGATAGCGGTCGGCAGTTGCAGTGGGAAAAGCGGGTGCCGACACCGCGTGACAGCTATGACGCATTTTTAGATGCAGTGTGTGAGCTGGTAGCTGAAGCTGACCAACGTTTTGGCTGTAAAGGTTCTGTCGGCATCGGTATTCCGGGAATGCCGGAAACAGAAGATGGTACGCTGTATGCCGCCAATGTCCCCGCTGCCAGCGGTAAACCGCTGCGTGCCGACCTGAGCGCACGTCTTGATCGCGATGTACGCCTTGATAACGATGCCAACTGTTTTGCCCTTTCAGAAGCCTGGGATGATGAATTTACTCAATATCCACTGGTGATGGGGTTGATTCTCGGCACCGGCGTTGGCGGCGGGCTGATTTTCAACGGCAAACCGATTACCGGTAAAAGCTACATTACCGGCGAGTTTGGCCATATGCGTCTGCCGGTTGATGCGTTAACCATGATGGGGTTGGATTTCCCGTTACGCCGCTGCGGCTGTGGTCAGCATGGCTGCATTGAAAATTATCTGTCTGGTCGCGGTTTTGCGTGGCTGTATCAACACTATTATCATCAACCGTTGCAGGCTCCCGAAATTATTGCGCTTTATGATCAAGGCGATGAGCAGGCAAGGGCGCACGTTGAGCGTTATCTGGATTTATTAGCGGTTTGTCTGGGAAATATCCTGACCATTGTTGACCCTGACCTGGTCGTCATTGGTGGTGGCTTATCGAATTTCCCGGCAATCACAACGCAACTGGCGGACAGGCTGCCTCGTCATCTCTTACCTGTAGCTCGTGTTCCGCGCATTGAACGCGCGCGCCACGGTGATGCGGGAGGAATGCGTGGTGCGGCCTTCCTACATCTAACCGATTAAACAACAGAGGTTGCTATGCTGTCGCGTCGGGGTCATCGGTTAAGTCGTTTTCGTAAAAATAAACGCCGCCTGCGCGAGCGTTTGCGTCAGCGTATTTTTTTCAGAGATAAAGTGGTGCCGGAAGCAATGGAAAAACCAAGAGTACTCGTACTGACAGGGGCAGGGATTTCTGCGGAATCAGGTATTCGTACCTTTCGCGCCGCAGATGGCCTGTGGGAAGAACATCGGGTTGAAGATGTGGCAACGCCGGAAGGTTTCGATCGCGATCCTGAACTGGTGCAAGCGTTTTATAACGCCCGTCGTCGACAGCTGCAGCAGCCAGAAATTCAGCCTAACGCCGCGCATCTTGCGCTGGCTAAACTGCAAGACGCCCTCGGCGATCGCTTTTTGCTGGTAACGCAGAATATAGACAACCTGCATGAACGCGCAGGTAATACCAATGTCATTCATATGCATGGGGAATTGCTGAAAGTTCGTTGTTCGCAAAGTGGTCAGGTTCTCGACTGGACCGGAGACGTTACGCCAGAAGATAAATGCCATTGTTGCCAGTTCCCGGCACCCTTGCGCCCGCACGTCGTTTGGTTTGGCGAAATGCCACTCGGCATGGATGAAATTTATATGGCGTTGTCGATGGCTGATATTTTCATTGCCATTGGTACTTCCGGGCATGTTTATCCGGCGGCTGGGTTTGTTCACGAAGCGAAACTGCATGGCGCGCACACCGTGGAACTGAATCTCGAACCAAGTCAGGTCGGTAATGAATTTGCCGAGAAATATTACGGCCCGGCAAGCCAGGTGGTGCCTGAGTTTGTTGAAAAGTTGCTGAAGGGATTATAAAGCAGGAAGCATTGCCTGATGCGCTACGCTTATCAGGCCTACAAGGGGACGCAATTAATTGAATTTGCGGGTTTTGTGGGCCGGATAAGGCGTTCGCGCCCCATCCGGCATAATACACGCGCACTTTTCCGGCCTCTTTTATCGTTTACTCGTCAATAACAATGCGGCAATAAACGTACAGACACCAATTAGCCCTGCCCAGAGTGGCGATATTCTGGTAATCGCAAAGCTATTATCGATATACAAACATAAAGCCTGATAACCCATATTGGCAATAGTCATCGCCACTGCAAATTTTAACGCATAAATAAAACGAGTCGTGTAGCAAAAGATCCAGGAAAATAAGATAAACGTCGCAGCCCAGGCGATAAAACCTAATGTGTTGGTGCTGCCGGGGGGAGCATTTTCATGCTGTTGTCCTGGATGCGGATAATACGTCAGTGGCGGCGTCGGTTGTTTTAATATCTGTGCTTGTAGAACAGCCAATGCATTATTGATTCCCTGATACCAGAGATCTGCATTTAAATAAGCCAGCGTGTGATTTTCTATCAGAAGGCCGAGATGTTTATCGTCCAGACCACTTTCAACCTAGCCGTTGGTGATCATAATTAACCGTGGTTCGCGGGTAGTAAATAGTAACAGAACACTTCCTTTTACATTACTCAATGAAGATGACGCATGCGCCAGCATCGCTTTACCATTTTGTCTGAGACTGGCTTCATTATTAATGTCGGGTAAAATCACAATAAACGGTGCAATTCCCGTTTGTTGGCGAAAAAGCTCGGCTTTACGTGCGATCTCTTCAGCATCCGGTACAGTACCGGTAACATCCGTAAAAAGTGTCTTCATTATTGGAATCAATGGTTTACTGGTTGCTACCAGAGGCAGGAGTATCAGTAAACTGAGCAGTATAATGAATTTTTTCATGGGCGGGACTTCCGTTTCCTGCGAGATTTTTTGGTGGAGGGGAGCGTGATTATCAGACCGACACTACCGAAAATAATGCCTGCTATGCCAACAAAGCCCCATTTAAAAAAATTAACCCAGGGATTGTTTATTTCGGCTTGTTCTGGATGCCCTGGCGGATAATAGACATTGACTCTGTCACCTTCGCTATCTTCATAAAAATCACTACCGATATTCGAATTGAAAATTAGCGTGTAATCTGGCGTAGGGCGAAAGGCAACCACTGGATACCAGGAACCATTATCATCGACGTCGTTTGAGTGATTGTTGTACCAAACGGCATCAACAATGATTCCTTCTGTATGAACCGCGCTTTTGGTAAAAGTAAAATGGTAATAAAAGATGATTGCAGAAATAACGAGCAATATCAGACCGATACCGAGAAAAGCGCGGGATAACACTTTACTGTCCTGACTCATTAGCCACATCCTTGCTAAATAAAAAACGGGCGGTAATGCCACCGCCCGCTTGCTGAATTAACGTCCTGCTTTCAGCTTCTGATAATACTCTTCATAAATGCTGCTGGCTGCGCCAACGTCATTCTGCCATTCACCATTTTTAATGGTTTCAGCATCCGGGTAGAGCGTTTTATCGTTCGCCACTTCCGGGCTTAACAGCTTACGCGCCGCAAGGTTTGGCGTTGGATAACCGATAGTTTCAGCAACCTGTTTTGCCACATCCGGGCGCAGCAGGAAGTTGATCAATTTCAGCGCGCCTTCTTTGTTTTTGGCATTTGCCGGGATCGCCAGGCTGTCCATCCAGAAAATGCCGCCTTCTTTCGGCCACACCACGTCAATTGGCGTACCCGCCTGCCGTGCAACGAAAGCAGAACCGTTCCAGATCATGCCGAGGTTAACTTCGCCTTCCATGTACGGGTTAGCTGGGTTATCGGAGTTAAACGCTGCGACGTTTGGCATCAGTTTTTTCAGCTCGTTATATGCAGCTTCAATCTCTTTCGGATCGGTGGTGTTACCGGAGTAGCCCAGCTTACGCAGCGCCATCTGGAACACTTCACGGGCATCGTCGGTCAACAGCAGGCTGCCTTTGTACTCAGGCTTCCACAGATCGGCCCAGCTGGTGACAGATTTCGGATCCACCGCATCACCGTTAACACCAATCGCCGTCGCACCCCAGATATACGGAATGGAGTAATCGTTATTCGGGTCAAACGGCTTGTTGAGCATGTCTGGATCGAGATTGCTGAAGTTCGTTAACTTCGACTTGTCGATCTTCTGGATCATCCCTTCTTTACGCATTTTATCGACGTAATAGGTTGAAGGAACCACCAGGTCATAGGCACCGTCTTTGTACGTTTTCAGCTTGGCGTACATGGTTTCGTTCGACTCGTAAGTCGAATAGATAACCTTAATACCGGTTTCTTTGGTGAACTGTTCAAGCAGTCCTGGCGGCACGTACTCGGTCCAGTTGTAGAAATACAGCGTGTTGTTGTCATCGGCGTGAGCGGCGCTCATGCCCAGTGCCAGAGCACCCGCCGCGAGCAGGTGGCGTGACCATTTTTTCATTTAACGTCCCCTGTGTTACCTTTCGTTTTATCACGAGCAATAAGCTGGCTGGCAATAACCATCACCAGCGACAGCACCAGTAATATGGTTGCCAGCGCGTTAACTTCCGGCGATACGCCGACTTTGACCATCGAATAAATTTTTAACGGCAGAATTTCATAACTTGGTCCGGTGACGAACGAAGAAACTACCACATCGTCCATCGACAGGGTAAAGCTTAACACCCAGCCCGCCGCCACCGCAGGCATTGCCAGTGGCAGAATGATTTTTCGCAGAATGGTAAATTCACTGGCACCGAGATCTTTCGCCGCTTCCAGCATCCGCACGTCAAAACCTTTCAGGCGCGAATACACCGTCACCACCACAAACGGCAGGCAGAAGGTGATATGCGAGAACAGCAGCGACCAGAAGCCAAGCTGAATACCCAGCAGCATAAACAGCACCAGCAGAGAAATCGCCATCACGATATCTGGTGACATCATCACCACAAACAGCATTCCGCTAACGAACGGCTTACCACGAAAGCGATAACGGTACAGCGCAACTGCCGTCAGTGAACCGATAAGCGTAGCAAATGTCGCCGAAAACACCGCCATTGTTAGTGAATGCTGCGCTGCCTGTAACAGGCTGTCGTTGTTCATCAGCAGGCTATACCATTTGGTGGTAAAACCCTGCCAGTTGATGCCAAAGCGCGAGCTGTTAAAGGAGTTCACAATCAAAATAATGATTGGGATATACAGGTACGCGTAGATAGCGGTCATAAAACCGCCGCGAAGCAGTCGACCGATCATTCGAGTTCCACCTTTTTATTCAGCAGACGAGAAGCGCGCCAGTAAACCAGCAACATCAGGCCCATTACGATAGTCAGCGTAATGCTGGTGGCTGCACCAAACGGCCAGTCACGAATATTGAGGAACTGTACCTTGATGACGTTACCGATCAGCAGGTTTTTCGCACCGCCCATCAGGTCGGACACATAGAACAGGCCCATCGCTGGCAGCATCACCAGCAGACATCCGGCAATAATTCCCGGCATCGTCAGTGGAATAATGATACGGATAAAAGTCTGTAACTTGCTGGCACCGAGATCGCGCGCTGCCTCAAGCAACGGCTTATCCAGTTTTTCGATACTGGAATACAGCGGCATCACCATAAACGGCAGCAGAATGTAAACCAGACCGATAATCACCGCACTGGGCGTGAACATGATGCGAATTGGTGTATCTATAACGCCCAGCCAGAGCAAAAACTCGTTGAGATAGCCTTTGGTGCTGAGGAAAATTTTCAGCCCGTAGATACGAATCAATGAGTTGGTCCAGAAGGGAACAATCAGCAGAAACAGCAGCAGCGGACGCACCTTGTGTGGCAGCTTCGCCAGAAACCAGGCAAACGGGTAGCCCAGCACCAGGCAGGCGAGGGTGGCGATCAGCGCCATATTCAGCGAGTGCAATAGCACTTCAAAATAGAGCGGATCGAGCAGACGCGTATAGTTATCCAGCGTAAAGACCATTTTGACGAAACTGGCGTCGTCGCGGGTCAAAAAGCTGGTGCCAATGATCATCAGGTTGGGCAGAAAGACAAACAACACAAGCCAACCGACAATAGTGACAATCACTACATTCTGGAACTTACTTGTGTTCTTCATCAGCCAGTACGACCTCCCAGCTTTCTACCCAATTAATGGCCATTTTTTGGTCGAGAGAGTGGTCAAAGTCAGGATCGTCTTCATTGAAGAATTCGCTGACCATCACCATCTTGCCATTTTCCAGTTCAACAACCGACTCCAGCGTCATGCCTTTGTAGTTACGCTCGCGAACGTAACCAATTAGCCCTTCAGCGTGGTTGTCGTCGTTAATCTCTTCAACACGTAAGTCTTCCGGGCGCAGCAGAACATGCAGTTTTTGCCCCGGTTCAACGGCGAAGTTAACGTAGATATTACATTCGCGGCCTTCAACGTTGGCGCGTACGCGCTGCTCGTCGAGACGTTCGATGACCGTTGCGTTAAACATATTGATTTCGCCAATGAACCCGGCAACAAACAGGTTTTTCGGCTCTTCGTAGATTTCACGCGGCGTGCCGTCTTGCTCGATGCGACCATCGCGCATCACCACAATCCTGTCTGACATGGTGAGTGCTTCTTCCTGGTCGTGAGTCACGAAGACGAATGTAATGCCAAGCTTACGCTGTAACGCTTTCAGCTCGTTCTGCATTTGCTTACGCAGTTTGTAATCCAGCGCTGAGAGCGACTCATCCAGCAACAAAAGACGAGGCTTGTTAACCACCGCACGGGCAATGGCGACGCGTTGCTGTTGACCACCAGAGAGCTGATGCGGTTTACGTTGAGCGAAGGTTTCCAGCTGCACCATCCGCAGGGCTTCCATAACGCGGGGCGTAATTTCAGCAGCGGGGGTTTTTTGCATGCGCAACCCAAAGGCCACATTTTCGAACACGGTCATGTGGGGGAAAAGTGCGTAGCTTTGGAAAACAGTGTTCACATAGCGGTTTTCCGCCGGAACGTGGGTGATGTCCTCGTTATCCAGCATGATGCGTCCGGAATCAACAGTTTCCAGACCTGCAATCAGGCGAAGAACGGTTGTTTTACCGCAGCCAGAAGGGCCAAGCAGCGTGAGGAACTCGCCATTGTTGATAGTCAGATCCAGCTGGGGAATGACCTCTTTACCATCAAAGCATTTGCGAATTCCCGCCAATTGCACCAGCGGTGAAAGCGAACTCGGTTGTTTATTCAATTTTTTACTCTGTCCCATGTAAACGCAACGGATGGCTTACCGATGCGGGGTTTGTGGTTAACCACCTTGGTGACTCTTAATGAGGGCGGTAATTCTACGGCAAACCGCTTGAATCGCCAATCTTTGTTGTGAATTACTGGCTTAGCTTTATATTCATTAAGGTAATGCTGATAAATATTCCCGCTTGCAGGGGTAAAAGTGACCTGACGCAATATTTGTCTTTTCTTGCTTCTTAATAATGTTGTCACAAAAAGTGAGGGTGACTACATGGATAAACTACTTGAGCGATTTTTGAACTACGTGTCTCTGGATACCCAATCAAAAGCAGGGGTGAGACAGGTTCCCAGCACGGAAGGCCAATGGAAGTTATTGCATCTACTGAAAGAGCAGCTCGAAGAGATGGGGCTTATCAATGTGACCTTAAGTGAGAAGGGCACTTTGATGGCGACGTTACCGGCTAACGTCCCTGGCAATATCCCGGCGATTGGCTTTATTTCTCATGTGGATACCTCACCGGATTGCAGCGGCAAAAATGTGAATCCGCAAATTGTTGAAAACTATCGCGGTGGCGATATTGCGCTGGGTATCGGCGATGAAGTTTTATCACCGGTTATGTTCCCGGTGCTGCATCAGCTACTGGGTCAGACGCTGATTACTACCGATGGTAAAACCTTGTTAGGTGCCGATGACAAAGCAGGTATTGCAGAAATCATGACCGCGCTGGCGGTATTGCAACAGAAAAACATTCCGCATGGTGATATTCGCGTCGCCTTTACCCCGGATGAAGAAGTGGGCAAAGGGGCGAAACATTTTGATGTTGACGCCTTCGATGCCCGCTGGGCTTACACTGTTGATGGTGGTGGCGTAGGCGAACTGGAGTTTGAAAACTTCAACGCCGCGTCGGTCAATATCAAAATTGTCGGTAACAATGTTCACCCGGGCACGGCGAAAGGAGTGATGGTAAATGCGCTGTCGCTGGCGGCACGTATTCATGCGGAAGTTCCGGCGGATGAAAGCCCGGAAATGACAGAAGGCTATGAAGGTTTCTATCACCTGGCGAGCATGAAAGGCACCGTTGAACGGGCCGATATGCATTACATCATCCGTGATTTCGACCGTAAACAGTTTGAAGCGCGTAAACGTAAAATGATGGAGATCGCCAAAAAAGTGGGCAAAGGGTTACATCCTGATTGCTACATTGAATTGGTGATTGAAGACAGTTACTACAATATGCGCGAGAAAGTGGTTGAGCATCCGCATATTCTCGATATCGCCCAGCAGGCGATGCGTGACTGCGATATTGAACCGGAACTGAAACCGATCCGCGGCGGTACCGACGGCGCGCAGTTGTCGTTTATGGGATTACCTTGCCCGAACCTGTTCACTGGCGGTTACAACTATCATGGTAAGCATGAGTTTGTGACTCTGGAAGGTATGGAAAAAGCGGTGCAGGTGATCGTCCGTATTGCCGAGTTAACGGCGCAACGGAAGTCGTGATTGCCCGATGCGTATGTGGACTGCCAATTACCGGGATGAAACCGTTATATTGACACTGGTCCACATACTTATCGTGCCTACAGGCGTTCAGTGCATGTAGGCACGATAAGGCGCAATCAGCACCACATCCGGCTTAAATCCAAACTTACCCTTCGAAGAACCAATACCCGCTATTTACCAGCGCCGCGAGCATTGCGAGGAATGACGGATCTTCCAGCGCATCGCCAAAATTCTCCGCAGTCAGCGCAATGTTGCTGGCGAGTGCATCCAGTGCCGGACGGTGCGGGGAATCGATCTTCTCACCATTGGCATACACGTCGTCGCCAATGCGCAATACGCGCAGACCACCCAGGCGCACCAGCACATCACCTTGTTTCAGCGCATCGTAGATTTCATCTGGCTGATAAGGCGGTTCCGGCGGCGCGATATCCAGTTCATGACGTGACTGGGATATAAACTCGCCAAACCATTGCTTAAAGTGTTCCGGCTGGTTGATCAATTCGAGCATCATCTCACGCAGTTTATCCATCTCTTGCGGCAGAACATCCGCAGGATGAGCGCGAGGTGGAACATCCGGATCGCTGTAGTAGTTGCCGCCCAGTTCACGTTGCAGCACATAATCGGCAAATCCGCTAATCAGTTCCCGCGTATTCGGCGCGCGAAAACCCACGGAATAGTTCATCGCATTTTCCAGCGCGTAGCCTTCATGCGGGAATCCTGGCGGAATATAAAGAATATCGCCAGGCTCCAGCTCTTCATCGATGATGGCTTCGAACGGATCGACCTGTAACAGATCCGGGTGCGGACAGTGCTGTTTCATTTGCAGCTTTTCGCCCACTCGCCAGCGACGACGACCGGTACCCTGAATGATAAACACGTCGTACTGATCGAGATGCGGGCCGACGCCGCCGCCCGGTACAGAAAAAGAGATCATCAGATCATCAATACGCCAGTCCGGTAGTTCACGGAACGGTCGCATCAGCGCGGCGGTCGGCTCATGCCAGTGGTTCACTGCCTGTACCAGTAATGACCAGTTGGTTTCACCGAGATGATCGTAGCTTTCGAACGGGCCGTGGCTGACCTGCCATTTGCCATCCTGGTGACTGACCAGTCGACTGTCAACTTCGCTTTCCATCGCCAGACCCGCCAACTCGTCTGGAGAGATCGGGTCAATAAAATTATTAAAGCCGCGTTTTAACACCACCGGGCGTTTCTGCCAGTGACGTTCAAGAAAATCGGGCCAGTTAAGAGTGAGTTGGTATTCCATGTTAAGCATCCACAGGCTGGTATCTGCAACCGATTATAACGGATGCTTAACGTAATGCGTGAAGTATGGACATATTTATTCATCTTTCGGCGCAGAATGCTGGCGACCAAAAATCACCTCCATCCGCGCACCGCCCAGCATGCTCTCTCCGGCGACGATTTTACCCTCATATTGCTCGGTGATTTCGCGGGCTACCGCCAGCCCTACACCTTGCCCAGGGCGTAAAGTATCAACCCGTTGACCACGGTCGAAAATGACCTCTCGCTTGCTTAATGGAATACCGGGGCCATCATCCTCGACCACAATATAGAGATGCTCGTCGGTTTGCCTTGCAGAAATTTCGACAAACTCGAGGCAATATTTACAGGCATTATCCAGCACGTTGCCCATCACCTCGACAAAATCGTTCTGCTCACCGACAAAGCTGATCTCTGGCGAAATATCGAGAGAGATATTGACCCCTTTGCGTTGATACACTTTGTTCAGCGCTGAGGTGAGATTGTCCAGCAGTGGGGCGACCGGATGCAGCTCGCGGCTGAGCAATGTCCCGCCGCGCATACTGGCACGATGCAGGTAGTAGCCAATTTGCTGTGAAATGCGGCTGATTTGCTCCAGCATTACCGGCTCAGCATCACTGACGCTCATCTTTTCACTACGCAGAGAACGCAGCGTACTTTGCAGCACCGCCAGTGGCGTTTTCAGACTATGGGTCAGGTCGGTGAGCGTCGTACGGTATTTGTCGTAACGTTCGCGTTCACTTTTTAACAATCGGTTCAGGTTTCGTACCAGACTGGTCAGTTCTCGCGTTGTGGCTGGATTGAGCAATTCGCGGTTATGTTCTTCCAGTTCGCGGACTTCTTTTGCCAGGGCTTCGATGGGGCGTAAACTCCACCAGGCGGCGACCCACAGCAGCGGGATCACTAACAGCAGATTGGCTGAGAGCACATAGATAAACCAGCTCCAGACCATATAGGAACTTTTTAGCTCCACCGGAATGGTATCCACCACCACAATGGTTAATTTTGGCATCCGCGATGTTGCCGGGTAGACGTTTACTGCCACCGAGTGGGTCATCTCCGCGTCGTCATCATCTTCCCGCACTTCCTGCAACTGTTGCTGTATCGAATGATCTCCACTCAGCAAGAGGCTGGTATCGTTAACATCCGCTTCAATTTCATGAAAACCATTCGATTTCAGCCAGTCAGGCTGGATCATCTTCATCAGCCAGGGCACGTCACGTTGCGCCCATAAAAGCTGCCCGTTCTCATCATAAATTAGCGTCATGGTGGGGCTTTGCTTGTCGATATTTTCGGGTAACTCGACATGCAACTTATTGTTTTCCCACTTCGCAAGGGTATAGAACAGATTGCTCTCGCCACGTAACAGCCGAAACGTAGTTTTATCGAAACTGACGCTATAACCGATCAGCGCGACCATTCCGTAGGCAAGCGAAAGCACCAGTACTACCGCAGCCGTTGCCAACAGAAAACGTACCCGCAGTGAGAGCGGGAAAAAAAGACGCAGTAATTTTTTCATCAGCGCAATTCGAACAAATAGCCCTGGCCGCGAACGGTAGTAATCACTTCTTGCGGATATTGTGCCTGAATTTTTTTGCGCAGACGTCCCATCAGTACATCAATGGTATGGCTTTCCCGCAGCTCCGCATCCGGATAGAGTTGGAGCATTAACGAATCTTTGCTCACCACTTTGCCATTATTGCGTATCAACGTTTCCATAATGGTGTATTCGAACGCGGTCAGTTTGATCACTTCGTCATTAATAGATAATTCACGGCGAGAGAGATCAACCTGAAACGGGGGTAGCGAAATGACCTGTGAAGCCAGGCCGCTATTACGCCGCATTAATGCCTGCATTCGCGCCATCACCTCTTCAATATGAAACGGTTTAGTCACGTAATCATCAGCACCGGCACTTAATACTTCGACTTTGTCCTGCCAGCTTTCACGGGCGGTTAATACCAGAATCGGCAGTGAAACATCATTGCTACGCCAGCGGCGAATCAGTGACAGACCGTCCTCGTCAGGCAATCCGAGATCGACAATCGCAATATCCGGTAAATGTTCATTGAGATAATAATCGGCTTCTTTGGCATCTTCTGCGTCATCGACCTGATGACCAGCATCCTGAATCTGAACTTTAAGGTGGTGACGTAACAACGCATTGTCTTCAACAACCAGTACGCGCATTTTTATTTCTCCCTGTCTTAATTATTAAAATAGTGTAACGCGATTATGTGTTTATGGGGGTAAACATTAAATAAACCAGCGGGGAGGGGAGGTAAAGTGAAAAAAGAAAAAGTGGATAATTTTAATAAACAGGCCGGACAGCATCGCCATCCGGCACTGATACGAGTTTATTTCAGCTCATCAACCATGGTGATAGCTCGACCAATATAGTTAGCCGGCGTCATCGCTTTCAGGCGGGCTTTCTCTTCTTCTGGCAACGCCAGACCATCGATAAACTGCTTCATGCCTTCGGCGTCAACGCGCTTACCGCGAGTCAGCTCTTTCAGCTTCTCGTACGGTTTTTCGATGCCATAGCGACGCATAACTGTCTGGATTGGCTCAGCCAGCACTTCCCAGTTGTGATCCAGCTCATCCAGCAGATGGTCACGGTTTACTTCCAGTTTGCTCACGCCTTTCAGGGTGGATTGATACGCAATCAGCGCATAACCGATACCCACGCCGAGGTTACGCAGCACGGTGGAGTCGGTCAGGTCACGCTGCCAGCGGGAAACCGGCAGTTTGCTTGCCAGATGCTGCAATACCGCGTTGGAAAGGCCCAGATTCCCTTCGGAGTTTTCGAAGTCAATCGGGTTAACTTTATGCGGCATGGTGGAAGAACCAATCTCACCAGCAATGGTTTTCTGTTTGAAGTGGTTAAGGGCGATATAACCCCAGACGTCACGGTCAAAGTCGATCAGAATGGTGTTGAAGCGCGCAACGCAATCAAACAATTCGGCAATGTAGTCGTGCGGTTCGATCTGGGTGGTGTACGGGTTCCACTGAATACCCAGCGAGGTGACGAACTCTTCGCTGAACTGATGCCAGTCAACTTCCGGGTAAGCGGCGATATGGGCGTTATAGTTACCGACCGCGCCGTTGATTTTGCCGAGGATCTCCACCTGATTAAGCTGGCGGTACTGGCGCTCCATACGGTAGGCGACGTTTGCCATCTCTTTACCGATGGTTGACGGCGTGGCTGGCTGACCGTGGGTACGAGACAGCAGCGGGATATCGCGGTACTGAACGGCGAGATCTTTAATGCCATCAATCAGTTGAAGCCAGTACGGCAGGATCACTTCATCACGCGCGGTTTTCAGCATTAATGCGTGGGAGAGGTTATTGATATCTTCCGAAGTACAGGCAAAGTGGATGAATTCAGAAACCGCGTGCAGTTCCGGGATCTCCGCCACTTTTTCTTTCAGGAAATACTCAACCGCTTTAACGTCGTGGTTAGTGGTACGCTCGATGGTTTTGATGCGTGCGGCATCTTCTTCGCTGAAATTGGCGACAATTGCATCAAGGTAACCGATTGCGTCGGCAGCAAAAGCAGGAACTTCCTTGATCGCTGCGTGCGCGGCCAGTTTTTGCAGCCAACGTACTTCAACTTGTACACGGAATTTCAGCAAACCATATTCGCTGAAAATCCCGCGCAGCGCGCTGACTTTATCGCCGTAGCGTCCATCGACAGGGGAAACGGCGGTCAGTGAGGATAATTCCATAGATCACAACTCCGGGGTTAAATGAGCAAGAATTTGTTTTGCCTGAGTGGTCAGGCGATTACGAGAAAACATCAGTTGCAGACGTCCGCCGCCGACCTGGTGCCAGAGCACGGCGGCGCGAATGCCTGCCAGCAGGGTTGCGCGAACTTTCGCCTGCACTTGTGGGCTTTGCAGTACAGCAGGGGAACCGGTGACCTGAATGCGCGGGCCAAGCGGGCTGATCACATCAACATAGATAGCAGCCATCGCGCTCATCAGCGTTTCGGACTGTAAATCGAAGTGTTCGAGCTGGCGTTGCAGGCCGTTGATCCGGTTGCCCAGAGTGTCGAGCGCGCCTTTCGCTGAGGAGAGTTTGCGCTCAAGCACCATCAAGCTGAGTGTGTAGCGGGTTAATTCGGCGTTTAAGCCCTGGCGACTGCTGGCATTGAGCACGCCGAGCAGGGTTTCCAGCCCGACGCGCAGGTTGGCTTCGCTACCGCCAAAAACCGCCAGCGTCGAGCTGGGGTTCATATCAATAATACTGTTGAGTGAGACGTGTAGCGCATCGGCATCACAATGCCCCTGGTGAGCGAGTTGTTGCACCAGGCGTGCCGACTGACAAATACCGGCCAGGGCGAGGGTGATGTCATAGTAATTCTTTGCCACGTTCACTGCTTCCTTGTTTTAAGTAAAGATAATAATCAGACCGGCAGCGGCAGACGCTGCTCAATAATACCGCCACCGAGGCACACTTCACCGTTATAGAAGACGGCAGACTGGCCCGGCGTCACGGCGGCAACCGGTTCATCGAAAATCACTTCAATGCGATCATCGTCCAGCGCCTTGACGGTGCAAGGGATATCGGTCTGGCGATAGCGGGTTTTTACCGTGCAACGCATAGTGCCGGTGAATGGTTCGCGATCGACCCAGTGCAACTGCTGGGCAATCAACCCGACAGACATCAGCCGCGGGTGTTCATGGCCCTGAGCGACAACCAGAATGTTGTTTTCGACGTCTTTGTCCACCACATACCACGGTTCTTCGGTACCTTCTTTGGTGCCACCGATACCCAGACCTTTACGCTGACCGAGAGTGTGATACATCAGCCCCTGGTGCTCACCAATTTCATCGCCATCGACGGTAATGATTTTGCCCGGTTGCGCCGGGAGATAACGGCCCAGGAACTCGCGGAATTTACGTTCGCCAATGAAGCAAATGCCGGTAGAGTCTTTTTTCTTCGCGGTGACCAGACCAAGATCTTCAGCAATCTTACGCACCTGCGGTTTTTCCAGTTCGCCGACCGGGAACAGGCTTTGCGCAATCTGCTCATGGCTGAGCGTATAAAGGAAGTAGCTCTGGTCTTTATTGCTGTCCAGACCACGCAGCAGGCGGCTCTTGCCATCGACATCGGCCCGACGTACGTAATGACCGGTAGCGATATAATCGGCACCTAAATCTTCGGCGGCAAATTCGAGGAAGGCTTTAAATTTGATCTCTTTGTTGCACAGAATATCCGGATTCGGCGTGCGACCGGCTTTATATTCGGCAAGGAACAGTTCGAAGACGTTGTCCCAGTACTCGGCAGCAAAGTTAACGGTGTGCAGTTCAATGCCGAGCTTGTCGCAGACAGCCTGGGCATCAGCCAGATCCGCTGCCGCTGTGCAATATTCCTCACCGTCGTCTTCTTCCCAGTTCTTCATAAACAGGCCTTCGACCTGATATCCCTGTTGTTGCAACAGCCAGGCAGAAACGGAGGAATCGACACCGCCGGACATGCCGACGATTACTTTTTTTGCGGTTTCAGACATTGGATCACTCACGACATTGAACTTCAAGGCGGCGTATTCTATCACGCAGCCTTTTAGATGACACCCTTTGTAAAAGGCCAGTTAAAATCGCCAATCATCTCCAGCGGATAGCGTTGCCCGCTTTGATAACAACGGATACTTTCCGCCACCAGCGGCGAACGAAGATTTGACGCCTGTAAAATTTCTTCGGCGCTGACCCAACGACAGCAGTCGATATCGCTGTCATGAGGCTGGGTCGGGCATATTTGCTCAAGCTCAATGGCAAAGAGGAAACGCAAAAACGGCGTTTTATCTGGCGCAATCCACTGATGCATACGAATAAAGTGTTGCGGCTGCGCGCTGATGCCGGTTTCTTCCCACAGTTCACGGGCGGCGGCTTCCACTAAGGTTTCATCGGCTTCCAGATGCCCGGCAGGTTGGTTCCATAACGCTTTACCATTAATCGTCTCTTTAACGACTAAAAATTTGCCTTCTGCGTGCACCACGCAAGCAACGGTAACGTGCGGTTTAAACATTTTGCATCCTTAATCTGTCACTTCTCGCCATTCGCCATTGGCAAGATTATCCAAAGAGTAATCTCCCATCGCATAGCGAATCAGTCGCAGCGTGGGGAAACCAACATGGGCGGTCATGCGGCGCACCTGGCGATTACGTCCTTCATATAAGGTGATCTTCAGCCAGCTGGTGGGAATACTTTTGCGTTCACGAATTGGTGGATTCCGCGGCCATAACCACGCGGGTTCGTCAACCAGCTCCGCGCCTGCGGGCAGGGTAGGGCCATCATTTAAGGTTACGCCATTGCGCAAGGCTTCAAGTGCGTCTTGTGTGGGAATACCTTCCACCTGCACATAATAGATTTTCCCGGTGCGTTTGCCCGGCTGGGTTAAACGCGCCTGCAACGCGCCGTTATTGGTCAGCACCAGTAACCCTTCGCTATCGCGGTCAAGACGACCTGCTGCATAAACGCCCTGAACCGGGATGAATTCTTTTAATGTTTTGCGTCCGGCTTCATCGGTGAACTGCGGAAGAACATCGTAGGGTTTATTGAACAGGATCACACGCGTGGGCTGGTTTTCAGGTTTACGCCTGGTAGAACGTTGCGAGCTGAATCGCTTAACCTGGTGATTTCTAAAAGAAGTTTTTTGCATGGTATTTTCAGAGATTATGAATTGCCGCATTATAGCCTAATAACGCGCATCTTTCATGACGGCAAACAATAGGGTAGTATTGACAAGCCAATTACAAATCATTAACAAAAAATTGCTCTAAAGCATCCGTATCGCAGGACGCAAACGCATATGCAACGTGGTGGCAGACGAGCAAACCAGTAGCGCTCGAAGGAGAGGTGAATGGAAAGTAAAGTAGTTGTTCCGGCACAAGGCAAGAAGATCACCCTGCAAAACGGCAAACTCAACGTTCCTGAAAATCCGATTATCCCTTACATTGAAGGTGATGGAATCGGTGTAGATGTAACCCCAGCCATGCTGAAAGTGGTCGACGCTGCAGTCGAGAAAGCCTATAAAGGCGAGCGTAAAATCTCCTGGATGGAAATTTACACCGGTGAAAAATCCACACAGGTTTATGGTCAGGACGTCTGGCTGCCTGCTGAAACTCTTGATCTGATTCGTGAATATCGCGTTGCCATTAAAGGTCCGCTGACCACTCCTGTTGGTGGCGGTATTCGCTCTCTGAACGTTGCCCTGCGCCAGGAACTGGATCTCTACATCTGCCTGCGTCCGGTACGTTACTATCAAGGCACTCCAAGCCCGGTTAAACACCCTGAACTGACCGATATGGTTATCTTCCGTGAAAACTCGGAAGACATTTATGCGGGTATCGAATGGAAAGCAGACTCTGCCGACGCCGAGAAAGTGATTAAATTCCTGCGTGAAGAGATGGGGGTGAAGAAAATTCGCTTCCCGGAACATTGTGGTATCGGTATTAAGCCGTGTTCGGAAGAAGGCACCAAACGTCTGGTTCGTGCAGCGATCGAATACGCAATTGCTAACGATCGTGACTCTGTGACTCTGGTGCACAAAGGCAACATCATGAAGTTCACCGAAGGCGCGTTTAAAGATTGGGGCTACCAGCTGGCGCGTGAAGAGTTTGGCGGTGAACTGATCGACGGCGGCCCGTGGCTGAAAGTTAAAAACCCGAACACCGGCAAAGAGATCGTCATTAAAGACGTGATTGCTGATGCATTCCTGCAACAGATCCTGCTGCGTCCGGCTGAATATGATGTTATCGCCTGTATGAACCTGAATGGTGACTACATTTCTGACGCTCTGGCAGCGCAGGTTGGCGGTATCGGTATCGCCCCTGGAGCAAACATCGGTGACGAATGCGCCCTGTTTGAAGCCACCCACGGTACTGCGCCGAAATACGCCGGTCAGGACAAAGTAAACCCTGGCTCTATTATTCTCTCCGCTGAGATGATGTTACGCCATATGGGCTGGACTGAAGCCGCAGACCTGATTGTTAAAGGTATGGAAGGCGCAATCAATGCGAAGACCGTAACCTATGACTTCGAGCGTCTGATGGAAGGCGCTAAACTGCTGAAATGTTCAGAATTTGGTGATGCGATCATCAAGAACATGTAATCACTACATGTGTTTAATATTGCAACGGGCGTATAACACGCCCGTTGTTTTATTTATGTAGGTATTATTAATAGCATATCGAGCATATTTATATAAAACCCTTTACTTGAGCCCATATGGGCATATTTTTATAATGCAACTATTATGCAAACATTTATTTGTTATTTTGCTTTCTCCTGGAGGACACTCTTGACTGCTTTTGAGTAGACTCCATAAATCCTTGTTGAATGGTGCGATGTTATAAATAGTAATAGGATATTCTTTATCTTTAAGGATAATTCCAGATTTAACCGGTGTAAATATACTGCCAGGAGGGAGAAATATAGTAGATTGATACCAGATGATCATTTTCATATTACCCCATATGGCTGAAAAAGATATGCCGCATGAAGGTTGAATTATCGTGTCAATTACTATCCACTTCATTTGTTATGTCTTATCCCACGGTATTTAATATAGTTCATTTGGATGTTCATTTCTTTATTTTGCATATGAGTATATTACCCCTTCAAAAAATAAATTAATTAAAACGATTGCTTATATAAAACAAAATTTAAAGCAAGGAATCTCAATGGATGTTAAACAAAATGAGATTTAGTGAAAACAATAAATTATTCACTTCGTTTTAGATTTGTTTAGCTATAATGTTATACATTCAAATGACTGAACATCCTGTAATTAAAACATAGCCTTTATGCTACTTTGTGCCAATTTGCTAAACATTATGGTTGCCTTTTTATATAACGATAATAATGAATATAAGCATGACATGAGAATAAGGTTTCAATTTTTGAGTTATATAGGAAAGGTTTAACCTGTTCCTGGCTAAAATACATATAACTGGATGATGACTAAACCAAAACACATGTGCGTTAAGTATTGAAACGGGCGTATGGCACACCCGTTGTTTTTATAAATATATTAACCGTTATAAAATAACGTATAGAAAGTCAAGTGATCACATTTCAAATATCAATTTGATAGTATTGGCATGGTGATTATTTATGGGTAGCAATAAAAGGACAGTATTTATCATCCATAGGGATAGTCTCTGTACTTTTATTCCCATTATGCTAATGCCTTACTGAATTATGAAGCATTTCTTAAGCATCCAACTTTAGCTAGATTAATGGTTTATTATTTTCTACATCTTCAATATATAAAAGCGTATTATCAATGGCGTAGTAACTGCGTTTGTTATGATTAACATCAGTAACCCACCGGAAAACGCCCGCGCCTGCTAGTGTTGAACAGTATTCCCGAAATGTAGATTTTCCGCAAATATGAAGCAATGCGGCCTCTTTTATTTTAGCAGGGTTCTTGGTCGTACTAACTTTTAACAGGTTCCTGGTTCCTCTTAATAACAAAACCGTGTCATCGTGAGTAATAATTCTGATGTTATCCGTAGCCAGATAATAAATGTAATGTGCAATACGGTGATGTTTTAATTCTGAATAAAACCAGGAGAAGTTTTGCTCTTTTCTCACTTGCTCAAACATCTTTTGAAAAACAACGACCTGATCCATCAGGATAATAACCTCTTGTTAGTTGTGAGACTGCGTAGTGTGCACGATCGGTTTTACCACTTCAATCTGGTCTGTCCTTTGGCTGTGATATGTACAGAGTGTGATAGAGGGAATATCTGAATTCTCCCGGTGAGCATTTTGCAACGGACCAGCTCCGGTACAAACGCTGTTGTGGGTTCAGATTATAACATTCTGTCTAAGGGGCGGGATAAAGGTGAAATTAGGGGGC
Source organism: Escherichia sp. WS33 (assembly GCF_046486385.1). NCBI lineage: Bacteria > Pseudomonadati > Pseudomonadota > Gammaproteobacteria > Enterobacterales > Enterobacteriaceae > Escherichia > Escherichia sp. WS33. The sequence goes on from NZ_JBJQLJ010000001.1 coordinate 183,957, forward strand.
ATGAAAGATGACTTTATAACCTTGCTCACCCCAATGTTGTAAAAGTTCGTTTTGCCTTCTCGTTGGTGCCATGCCTGTCCAGACAATCAATGTTTGCGTCGGGAACAGTTCCGGGCGCGGCGATTCAATGGGATCAGCAAGAACAGAAATGTGCCATCCTGACAATGATAAACGCCATGCTTCCAGCCACAATCGTGCTCTCTCTTCAACATTCCACGCCATCAGAATGGCTTCTTTACCGGGCTTACGGCGCATTTCGAAAAGCGAGGTTGCTGCGTATTCAATTAATGCGCCGTCAAACATACTGCTCATAATGCGGGAGGTGTTGTGATCAAGCACGAGACGCTGGCGAACAGGAAGGTAAACATGATTAATCAATTGATCTACTGGGTACTCTCGACCCAGTGAAATAATTCTCGCGCGTAGTTTGGCAGGATTAGCCATGCGAAGAATTGACATCATCTCTTCTTGCAGGCGGCTCCAGTCATCTTCCGTATCCTGGCTGGTGGTTTCCAGTAATGCTTTAACTTTGCCTACAGGGACGCCATTACTTATCCAACGCTTGATCTCTTCGATGCGTTGTATGTCTTCTTCATCAAAGAGTCGGTGTCCGCCTTCACTGCGCTGTGGTTTTAACAAACCGTAGCGGCGTTGCCAGGCCCGGAGAGTGACAGGATTAATCCCGCAACGTTCAGCAACATCACCAATGCTGTAATAAGCCACAATTCCTCCTTGCGGTCACAAATCTCCGTCGCCTGTACACGACCCAATAATACTTTGTACAATATACGCTAAAATTGTACAAAGTATAAATAAGATTTCAGCTAAATTGGATGAAACATTATTTTTAATGTGGATTAAATTTAAACGTAACGTATTCATTTTCACGATGATTTACTGAAATCATGTGAAAGAATGTGCTGAAAATTATTTTTTCTCTGGCCACGCTATGGAAGGGATACCATTCAATTTAGCTTTAGCAAACAGATCTCCCTGAAACATCTCAATTCCTGCGGATTCAAGCCACATCCACTCTTCTGGTGTTGCCACGCCCATAGCACTGACTTGAATTTCAAGTGATGTACAGCATTTTATGATCGCCTGAATAATTGCCTGCCGTGGCCCACTTTTATGAACATTGGTAATCAATTCCTGACTGATTTTAATTCTGTCAGGCTGGAAGCGTGACAGGAGTAACAAACCAGCAAAACCTGCGCCAAAATGATCAATTGCTACACTGATACCAGCAGCCTTTAGCGATTTAATCGCTTCGGCAAACTCATCAAACCGAGATATGACTTCACTTTCAGTAAATTCAACGATGATTTGTTCAGGCACCAGAGCATTGGCCTTTATTTCATTAAGTAAAAAAGAGACTGCGTCAGGTTCGTTAACCAGGGTCATAGGTAATAGATTGATTGAAATCATTTTATCACCGAGCTCAAGTGCGTGTGCCATCGTGAATGCAAGCGCCTTACTTTTGAGATCCGCTGTGTAGATTTCCCCGTCTTTACGCTGCCCAACCGCTATGGCTGATGGGCTATCTTCATTTTTTTGCACAATGGCTTCAAAAGCGATTATCCGCCGCGATAAGGGATCGACAATAGGATGAAAGGCAAAGTGGTCGTTTATAGTTGGTGAAAGGGCACAGGAATCAAGTTCTTTATCAGATCCGTCAGCGATAAAAAGCCAGGAGTCTTCGGCAGGGATCTCGAAATAGGTTGATTGTTCGGTTGCAAGGACAAAAGTACGAAAAAATTGTAGCGCTCTGTCATCATAAGTTAGCTGAAATTTTGATGTGCCTTTGTCGAATACGGCCTGTAAAACGTCATCTCGCTCGTGCAGGCGCAAATCAAATAATTCCATTCCCGCTTTGCCAAAACGGCGAGCAGGCGCGTAATCGCACAGCAGCTCAACAATATTATAGTGCCGTGGATCCTGGCATATAGCCCGATATATCATTTTAACCTGTTCTTCCGGACCTTCCAGAAGCTGGAAAAAATGAGAACCATTAAACAGTAAGATCCCTGTTACGTCAGACTGCATGTTCCTGCGATTTGCTATCGAAACCATTTCTTCGATTTTTTTGACAGGTTCGTCGTCACGTATATGGCTACGATAAATAAGGGTGGTAAGCATTAACAATCCAGGGTAATGGGTGAGGCGAGAGTAAGACGGTAACAGACATATCTTCTTGTGTCTTTCTTTTAATACCAAAACATAACCGTTTCTTTACATTGATAAAAAATGGAAAAAGTTGAACACTAGTTGGCGAAAAATCTTGTATAGATTGTCAGTTAAATGATGCAATATGTTTTATCATAACACATTGTTTTATATGCATTAGCACTAATTGCAAAAAATTAATTTATCATTCTGTACACATATTTCGTACAAGTTTGCTATTGTTACCTCACTTAACATTGATTAACATTTTTAACAGAGGCGTAGCATGCATCAAAATTCAGTGACTTTAGATTCTGCGGGAGCAATCACTCGTTACTTTGCAAAAGCTAACTTGCCTACTCAGCAGGAAACTCTCGGGGAAATTGTGACTGAGATTTTGAAAGATGGACGTAATCTGAGTCGAAAGTCGCTTTGTGCCAAACTTCTTTGCCGACTGGAACACGCGACTGGGGAAGAGGAACAGAAACATTATAATGCACTAATTGGGTTGCTTTTTGAATAATGCAACAGCCTGATTATTTAACAGGTTAGCTATGAAGTCGTTATGAAGACATCTGATAATGAACGTATAAAATATGAAATTACTGGCCAGGCGGTGATCCAGATACTGCGCATGAAGATAAATTTTTCATTGCAGACTCTTATTAAGCAATTACTCGTAATGAAATCGGCTGAGGAAGATGCTTTCCGACGCGATTTAATTGACAGCATAATTCGTGATTTTAGCAATAGTGATTCAGGAGGGCCAAACCGAAGAACAGCGACAGCTGACAATAAAAGTATGTTCAATGGTAAGAAAATAAACAGAATACATTAAAATTTCATAAGTAAGATGAGAGGTTACCATGCTTGAAGATACTACAATTCATAATGCAATAACTGATAAAGCGTTAGCAAGTTACTTTCGCAGTTCGGGTAATTTGTTAGAAGAAGAGTCAGCAGTGTTAGGGCAGGCTGTCACCAATTTAATGCTTTCAGGCGATAATGTTAATAATAAAAATATTATCTTAAGTCTGATACACTCCCTGGAAACAACAAGTGATATTCTCAAAGCTGATGTGATTAGAAAAACACTGGAAATCGTGTTGCGATACACAGCTGATGATATGTAACTTCTAATTATTAAGTATAAGTTTATAGAAAACTCATTCATCTTATTTTTGTCTGTCGCTTTAGACTATACACAGCATAATTTTATTGGGTTAATATTTCTACGAGGCTGACATGAATAATTCAATCCCAGAGAGATTTATTTTTCAATGTGCTTTGTTTAAAAATCTCGAGAGGGAGGTGTTCATGACGCATGGGTATGTTGATAGTCATATTATTGATCAGGCTTTACGCTTGCGTTTAAAAGATGAAACCAGTGTGATTCTTTCTGATCTCTATCTGCAAATATTGCAGTACATTGAAATGCATAAGACTACACTAACGGATATCATTATTAATGACAGGGAATCCGTGCTCTCTTAGAACTTGAGTAAGGTTTTAGAATAAACATCAGCTGTATCACCATGCTGATGCAAAGTGAGCATTTCAGGCGTTATGCTTTCTTATTATGTCCGCAATATCAGGTGTCAAGAATGGAGAGTTCTCGCTCTCCATTCTTGACGCCTGATATCCCGCCTAACTTATTTTGTACTGCCTACATTATGCTCAATAATTAATGGGTTAGATCAAGATGGAGAAAATTTTATCTTCGGCGTGGATATTTCTTATGCTCTCTACCATGCTCTCTGTAGATGCCAGCGCGAGCGAATGAATGGCATTTTCATGTATTAAACCCTTTGGCCGGGACAAGCAAATGCGCAATACACTCATACCCATCCTCGTTGCGATATGCTTGTTTATTACCGGTGTCGCTATTTTGAACATCCAGCTCTGGTATTCCGCAAAAGCAGAGTACCTGGCGGGAGCGAGATATGCCGCCAACAATATCAATCATATACTTGAAGAAGCGTCACAAGCGACTCAAACAGCGGTTAACATTGCCGGGAAGGAATGCAACCTCGAGGAGCAATATCAGCTTGGCACTGAAGCAGCTCTGAAACCTCACCTGCGCACAATCATCATTCTCAAACAGGGAATAGTCTGGTGTACATCCCTGCCTGGGAATCGGGTCCTGTTGTCTCGTATTCCTGTTTTCCCGGACAGTAATTTACTGTTGGCTCCAGCAATCGACACCGTTAATAGATTACCTATCCTGCTCTATCAGAACCAATTTGCAGATACGCGCATTTTGGTTACGATAAGCGATCAGCATATTCGTGGGGCACTTAATGTACCCTTGAAAGGGGTAAGGTATGTATTACGCGTGGCGGATGACATTATTGGACCAACGGGTGATGTGATGACGCTTAATGGACATTATCCCTATACCGAGAAGGTTCACTCCACAAAATATCATTTCACTATTATCTTTAACCCGCCGCCACTCTTTAGCTTCTACAGACTTATCGATAAAGGCTTTGGGATTTTAATATTTATTCTGTTAATCGCCTGCGCCGCTGCCTTCCTGCTTGATAGATATTTCAATAAAAGCGCAACGCCTGAAGAGATCCTGCGACGGGCAATAAATAATGGGGAGATTGTCCCTTTTTACCAACCTGTGGTAAATGGTCGGGAAGGGACATTGCGGGGAGTTGAGGTGTTAGCCCGCTGGAAACAACCTCACGGTGGATATATATCACCCGCGGCATTTATTCCACTTGCTGAAAAATCCGGATTAATCGTTCCGCTTACGCAAAGCCTGATGAATCAGGTTGCCAGACAGATGAACGCTATCGCGAGTAAATTGCCGGAAGGTTTTCATATTGGAATTAATTTTAGCGCTTCGCATATTATTTCGCCGACGTTTGTCGACGAGTGTTTAAATTTCCGTGACAGTTTTACCCGCCGCGATTTAAACCTTGTTCTGGAAGTCACCGAGCGTGAGCCATTGAATGTTGATGAAAGTCTGGTTCAGCGGTTGAACATTCTGCATGAAAATGGTTTTGTCATCGCGCTGGATGATTTCGGTACTGGCTACTCAGGGCTTTCTTATCTTCATGACCTGCATATTGATTATATCAAAATTGATCACAGTTTCGTTGGCCGCGTAAACGCAGACCCAGAATCAACCCGAATTCTGGATTGTGTATTGGATCTGGCGCGTAAACTTTCGATCAGTATCGTCGCTGAAGGTGTCGAAACGAAAGAACAACTTGACTATCTGAACCAAAATAATATCACATTTCAGCAGGGTTATTATTTCTATAAACCTGTTACATACATCGACCTGGTCAAAATTATCCTTTCTAAACCGAAGGTGAAGGTTGTGGTTGAGTGAAAATTGATCAGTAAGGCCATAGTGCGGTGTAATTATAGACAGCTAATTAGCTCGTTGCCTCTTGTTACTATTGTTCATTATTTTGTTTGCTATAATTGTTTGAAAGTTTTGACAGGATTGCCATTAGTAGCATGAACAATAGTAATAATCTGGATTATTTCACTCTCTATATCATCTTTTCCATTGCATTTATGCTGATCACCCTCCTGGTCATCCTTATTGCAAAACCCAGTACCGGGCTGGGAGAAGTGCTTGTGACGATAAATTTGCTTAATGCCCTTGTTTGGCTGGCGATCAATCTGGTTAATCGATTAAGAGAAAGACTCGTCAACCACAGGGATCAGCAATAATCTTTCAGTTTCTCACTGTCAGTATGCGGCTGAATGGGTTGCTGGCAGTGAACGCCTGGATCATTGAAGGAAAGGCATTATTGCGCAAATAGTTGTCAACCCTGGTGTTATCACGGTTATTTTTATATATCACCGAAATAATCCTCATCGCAACTATTAACAATTTTGATGTCGAAGAGTTATTTGTTAAACAAAATCGTCACCCTAAAGTGATCAATGTCATGAAAATAAGGTGAAAAATGATAATGCCGACTTATTTATCATTTATATATTGTCGCTGTTTATCTATTTAAATTTTTTGTGCTTTTGTTTTTGTCTTTACCCTCCGTTTTGGTAATCTGAACGCATAGGTTATTTGACCAGGAATGTTTGTTAATCCAATGAATGGATGGTTAATCTATGAAACTGAAAAAACTCTCCGGGTTTAGTTTGGGACTTATTGCTCTGGCGGTGGGTAATGCATATGCTGAACAGTTTATTCAGCACGATGAATATAAACATGCTGTGGCAATAAAAGATGGAAAAGTAAAAGATATTGATAATGCGCTAGTTATAACAACGGGTAATGGAAGTTACGGGTATCCGTTGCAGGAGAGGGTAGCAAGTTAACCATTAACAATGGCGTCATTGTAACAACGGGCGGTTTATATCCTTCTGACAATAGTCCTCTAAGCACAGCATTAACAGCTAGCGCAATCGTAAGTGAATTTGGCGGTGCTGTTATTTTGCAGGGTAAAAACACGATTGTCACAACGGGGGATTACTCAATTGGTTTGCTAAGTCAAACGAGTGGAAACCTGAATACTGACACCATAATAAGAGTCAACTCTGACGGTTCGGTTACCCCCTCTTTTTCTGACGGAGATGATACATTTATTGTTACTGCGGGTAATCACGCAGTCGGCGTTCTTGCGTGTGCATCTCCCGGAAGCGCGCGTGCGTGTGTATCTTCTCTTGATGAAGAAAGTACTACCGATACAGGAAGTAATGAAAATAATGCCATAGCAAAACTGGATATGGCAAAAGGGGAGATCACAACCCACGGAACAGAAAGTTATGCCGCGTACGCTAATGGCACTGTCGTCAAGGCTGGTGACACGCTTGATTATACCAATGCCAGCGTTACATTAACCGATGTTAATATCACCACGCATGGGGACAATGCTCATGCCATCGCTGCCCGCCAGGGGACAGTTTCATTTAACCAGGGAGAAATTTATACAACGGGTCCTGACGCCGCGATTGCTAAAATTTATAATGGCGGCACGGTGACGCTGAAAAATACATCTGCAGTCGCGCATCAGGGGGCTGGAATTGTGCTGGAGTCTTCCATAAATGGTCAGGAAGCAACGGTAGATATTTTATCTGGTAGCTCACTACGGTCAGCAAATGAAATCCTCTACCATAAAAATGAGACGAGTAACGTGACCATTACGGATAGTGAGGTATCATCGGCTGCAGATGTTTTTATCAATAATATTAAAGGTCATTTGACCGTCGATGCAACTAATTCAAAAATAACGGGTTCAGCTAATATTTCAACAGATGATAACACTCATACCTATCTGTCGCTTTCAGATAATAGTACCTGGGATATTAAAGCTGACTCAACGGTGAGCAACCTCACGGTTGATAATAGTACGGTCTATATTTCCCGGGCAGATGGACGGGATGTCGAACCAACAAGATTAACAATAACTGAAAATTACGTTGGTAATAATGGCGTATTGCATCTCAGAACTGAATTGGGTGATGATAATTCAGCTACGGATAAAGTCGTTATTAATGGAAATACCTCTGGAACAACCCGAGTTAAAGTTACCAATGCAGGAGGCAGCGGAGCTTACACGTTAAATGGGATAGAGATTATCAGCGTTGAGGGGGAATCAAATGGGGAATTTATTAAGGATTCGAGGATTTTCGCCGGTGCCTACGAATATTCATTAACCCGAGGTAATACCGAAGCGACCAATAAAAACTGGTATCTGACTAACTTCCAGGCAACGAGCGGCGGTGAAACAAACTCCGGAGGAAGTTCAGCGCCTACTGTTGCGCCTACCCCCGTCCTGCGCCTCGAAGCTGGAAGTTACGTCGCCAACCTGGCAGCCGCTAACACTCTTTTTGTTATGCGTCTGAACGACCGTGCGGGTGAAATGCGCTACATCGATCCTGTAACTGAACAGGAGCGTTCAAGCCGACTTTGGCTACGTCAAATTGGCGGGCATAATGCCTGGCGTGACAGCAACGGACAGTTGAGAACGACCTCGCATCGCTACGTCTCGCAGTTAGGGGCCGATCTGTTAACCGGTGGTTTTACCGACAGTGACAGTTGGCGTTTGGGAGTGATGGCTGGTTATGCCCGCGACTACAACTCAACTCATTCCAGCGTGTCGGATTATCGTTCGAAAGGGAGTGTCAGAGGCTATTGCGCAGGGCTGTATGCCACCTGGTTTGCCGATGACATCAGTAAAAAAGGCGCATACATTGACGCCTGGGCGCAATATAGCTGGTTTAAAAACTCGGTGAAAGGGGATGAATTAGCCTATGAATCCTATAGTGCGAAAGGCGCAACCGTCTCGCTGGAAGCGGGTTACGGCTTTGCCCTGAATAAATCCTTTGGTCTGGAAGCGGCGAAATACACGTGGATATTCCAGCCACAGGCTATCTGGATGGGCGTCGATCATAATGCGCACACCGAAGCCAATGGCTCACGTATTGAGAATGACGCAAATAACAACATCCAGACCCGACTTGGTTTCCGCACCTTTATTCGTACTCAGGAGAAAAACAGCGGTTCGCACGGTGACGACTTTGAACCTTTTGTTGAAATGAACTGGATCCATAACAGTAAAGATTTTGCTGTCTCAATGAACGGTGTGAAAGTCGAACAAGATGGGGCGAGTAATTTGGGGGAAATTAAACTTGGCGTAAATGGCAACCTGAATCCAGCGGCCAGCGTCTGGGGGAATGTGGGCGTGCAGCTGGGTGATAATGGCTACAATGACACCGCAGTGATGGTGGGCCTGAAATATAAGTTCTGATCCCGCCGTTAGCTAAAAAACCGCGTCGTATTCATCGACGCGGTACATATGAAATATTATTTTTTGCCGATAGCACGCATGGTGTCATCAATTGCCGTGATCAACAGCATTTGCGGGTCTTTAGCGCAAACCTGATTCAGTTTTTCTACCACTTTGGCGCTCAGTTCCGGAGATTGCTCAATTTTTAAATCACGGCTGGCAACGCTGGCATTACCCATTACCGCAACAATTTCTGCAACCTGTGCGCTGTCAGTTTTTGCCATTTCGTTGGCTTCTGCGCAAGTAATATAGGTTTCTGACGGCAAACCGTTTTTAATATTGTAGTCCTGCGCCCAGGTCATTGGTGCGAAAACAAACAGGCCCGCCAGTAAAGCAAATTTTTTCATCATCATTCCTTATTTCATTTTACCCAGAATTGCACCACCCGTACCGCCAATCACGGCACCTTTAATCGCCCCTTCGAGGCCATTGCCGGTCAGAACGCCAGTGACAGCACCAACGGCGGCACCCACTTTTGCACCTTTACGCGCATTTTTACCGTCGCGGCCTTTTTCTGTTACTGCACCAACACCAGCGCCAACAGCTGCACCTTTCAGTACGCCATTAACACCATTGCCAGTAAGTAAACCAACGCCTGCGCCTAGCAATGCACCTTTCGTGGTGCGGTTCATATCCGCCATCGCTGGCGTGGAGCAGAACAATGCTGAGATAAGCCCGAAGGCAAGTATTTTTTTCTTCAACTTAGATGTCCGGTATTAAGTAAGTTGCACACACAATAATTTCGTCTTCAATTAAGATCTGCTTAACTAAAGAACGCTCGCTATTATTCAGATAATTCAAAATGAGCGTGGCTGTGATGATAGGAATTATGTTTTTTACGTGAATGAGAATAATCTTAAATGAGGAATAACTCATTGATTGACAATATTTTTATTCAAGAAGTGTCATTGACTGTTAACGCAATGTTGTAAAGGTAAGATAATCTGATTTATCAATATTATTGTGTGATTTTTATGTGAGCAGAAGATATTCATCAGCAACGATTACATTAGTCATTTTATTTTGCCGACGGCCTCATTGTCGAAAGATAAGCGTACGACAGTATTATCTGAAAAGAGTGATTTTTTATCCAACTACACTTCAGCGCACTGCGTGTAAAAAATGCCTCTTTCTTATGCGGGATATCATCATTTCATCATGATGTCTTTGGTGAGCGGTGAACACAATACACCTGCGCTGTCTCTTCAGGATGAATCCCCTGGTCTGGTGCCTGCGGGCTGATGTTGCAGCAGAGCTTAGGTCACTTAGACGCTACTATCATTTATCCAATGGCATGGAATCGAAATCAGTCGATACCCGCAGTATATATCGTGAACTGGGTGCAACGCTGAGTTACAACATGCGTCTGGGGAACGGTATGGAAATTGAACCCTGCCTGAAGGCGGCTGTGCGCAAAGAATTTGTCGATGATAATCGGGTGAAAGTGAATAGTGACGGTAATTTTGTCAATGATTTGTCGGGCAGACGTGGAATATACCAGGCAGGTATTAAAGCCTCATTCAGCAGTACGTTAAGCGGGCATTTCGGGGTGGGGTATAGCCATGGTGCCGGTGTGGAGTCCCCGTGGAACGCGGTGGCTGGTGTGAACTGGTCGTTCTGACCATCAACGATTAAACTGCGCTTCGGCGCAGTTTTCGTTTACAGGGGGCTAAAAGGGAAAATTCTGGGGCAAAAAAAGCCCGCCAGTTACGGCGGGAAACCTCATCCTATGGGAGAACAATGAATAATGAAATTGCGGGGTTATCATCCCCCAGTGTATCCACACTAACAATGAGGTTATTTACTCAACCAGGCATAAACATTTTGTTCTGTGCGTGGGAACAGCCTTAAGGTGTAAAGGGGGAGGTGGAAATAGCAATGAGGAGTATCAGCAAGAATACTCGCCGCTTTACCACAACGTGGATGAGAGGGATGAAAAACTCAAGGCAGAAATGACTCTGCCTTGAAGATAAATGCGTTTTTACAGCGGGCTTATTTCAGCTCTTCTGCTTCCGGTAAGGTCACGTTCAGCTCAAGAATAGAAATATCGCCATCTTTTTGCTCAAGCTGTACGGTTACCATCTCAGGATCAATTTGTACGTATTTACAAATGACCTCAAGAATATCTTTACGCAACTGCGGCAGATAATGCGGTTCTGCATCGCTGCGACGGCGTTCAGCAACAATAATCTGCAGCCGTTCTTTTGCAATGTTGGCTGTGTTTTTCTTCCGCGAGAGAAAGAAATCGAGTAATGCCATAACTTATCCTCCGAACAAGCGTTTGAGGAAGCCTTTCTTCTCTTCTTCAATGAAGCGGAAAGGACGTTCTTCTCCCAACAGACGTTCTACGGTATCTGCGTAGGCTTTACCCGCATCGGCGTTAATGTCGAGAATGACCGGTTCACCCTGGTTAGAGGCGCGCAATACTGATTGATCCTCTGGGATCACGCCGACGAGTTTGATGCGCAGGATCTCCAGCACATCTTCCATGCTCAGCATGTCACCTCTGCTTACGCGGCCTGGGTTATAGCGCGTTAACAGCAGGTGCTCTTTAATAGGCTCTTCGCCATTTTCTGCGCGGCGTGATTTCGACGCCAGAATGCCTAAAATACGGTCAGAGTCGCGTACTGAGGAGACTTCCGGGTTGGTGGTAATAATGGCTTCGTCTGCAAAATAGAGTGCCATTAACGCACCGGTTTCAATCCCTGCCGGGGAGTCACAAACGATAAATTCAAAATCCATCGCTTTCAGATCATCAAGAACTTTGGCGACCCCTTCACGGGTGAGGGCATCTTTATCGCGTGTTTGCGATGCCGGAAGAATATAGAGATTTTCAGTACGCTTATCTTTAATTAACGCCTGATTTAGCGTTGCATCGCCCTGAATGACGTTGACGAAATCGTAAACGACCCGGCGTTCGCAACCCATAATCAGGTCGAGATTACGCAGGCCGATATCAAAATCTATCACGACAGTTTTCTTTCCCTTCTGGGCCAAACCAGTGGCGATGGCCGCGCTGGAGGTTGTCTTACCAACACCCCCTTTGCCCGAAGTAACAACAATAATGCGTGCCATAGAAATTCCTTGTTAAAAAGGGATCAATTTAACGGTTGAACGGTCAAAGCGTTTTCGACTAACTGCAGTCGCGCCGCTTTGCCATAAAATTCTGCTGGGATTTGATCACTCAGCCAGTATTCACCTGCGATGGACACCAGTTCCGCCATCAGGTTCGTACAAAATATTTGCGTTTCCCGGTCACCACTTGCCCCTGCAAGCGCACGACCGCGCATCATGCCATAGACATGAATGTTCCCATCGGCAATCAATTCGGCCCCAGCGCTAACGTGGCTTGTAACAATCAGATCACATTGTGGAGCATAAATACGCTGACCGGAACGCACCGGGGTATCTATTAAACGCGTTTTTGTGACCGGCGTTGTATTTTGCGCTGGAGCCTGTGGTGCGGGAGCTGGACGCGGCGCTTTTTCCTTTCCTTCCGTCAGGATAGGCAGCCCCATCTTTTCAATTTCGGCTTTAAGTTGCGCATCTTTGCAGCCACTTACGCCAATAACCCGCAAACCGGTTGCCGAAACCGCCTTATGCATCGCTGACCAGTTTACCGGGTCTTCCAGTGCACTGACGTTGAGTACAACGGGGGCATGTTTTAAAAATGCGGGGGCCTGAGCGATTTTGTCTTCCAGCGCCTGATGGATAACCTTAGGTTCTGCCTCATGCAGATGAACCACAGATAAAGTGAAGCTACTGCCTTTAAGCTCGATTGGCGTGTTTGACATCCTGGCCTTACTCAATTAGCTATTAATCATCGCCAGCGCGCGATGATGTTCCGAAGACTATAAGGCATGTTATAGTCTGGATTATATTGAGGCAAGTCACCCTCCCATTTATTCAGAGTAAAAGTCTATTCTGTGATAAATGGCGCTGATTCATAGCTTAAAAAATACCCTTGTCAATCAACCCATTGCCGTCGTACTTTTGATTGTTCTTATTTACGCTTCCTTTTTCCGCACCCTAATCGTGACAGCATCTCCAGACCTGTTTAAATATCCAGTATTGAGGCAAGTGTATTTTTTCACCACGCCAGGCTTTCTTAACTTTCCATTTTTTGCGGCATCATTAAAGAACAGATACCCGTTATCTTAATATCCGCCACAGAATTGCTCTATCATAGAAACCGCAGAAGACGTCTGATACTTCTGTCAGGTCATCGTAACTCGTCCAGGTCAGCGGTTTTGATTACGGATTGATGATGAAATGAGCATAAGTGTTGTACGGTTGGATTATCAGGATGTGCTATGAATATGATGCGTATTTTTTATATCGGATTGTCAGGTGTGGGGATGATGTTCTCATCAATGGCGTCTGGACATGACGCTGGCGGACTTCAATCTCCGGCGTGCGGCGTTGTTTGCGACCCGTATATTTGTGTGAACTCAGATGGTATTTCCCCAGAGTTAACAAGGAAATATCTCGGCGAAAAAGCCGCTGAAAACTTACAATCATTACAAGGCTACGATCCCAGCGAATTTACATTCGCTAACGGTGTATTTTGCGATGTTAAAGAAAAATTATGTCGTGATGATCGTTATTTTGGTGTGGATGGTAAGCGGAGTGGAAAAATCAATCAAATCACCACAAAGATGTTATTTATGTGTCGTGAGTGATGCCTTGTTTACATTATGTTCTATTCGGCATTGTCTGCTATTCGTCATTAACCTCTTGAGCGACAGAGAGGAGTGGGGCGTTAACGTTTATGACGGGGAGAGTCCCCGTCGGTTGACATTTACTTAATTTGAATATCGACGTTATATTTTTTAGTTTTGTTTTTACGGGCGTCGTTTCGGGTTTGCAGCACTCGCAGCTCATATTTGCCAGAAGCAGGGAGTGAGTATTGTCCGTGACTATCGAGTTCTGGTGAATATCTGGATAAATCAACTGAATCATCGATTCCTGGCCCGAAGAGGTAAGTATCAGCGCCTTCATTAGAGATACTCACATGCACTTTCTGACCTTTTTTGGCATAGAAGGTATATGTATCGTAATCGTATCCCTTTATTTCGCCGGAGTACTGAGCGCTGCTATGGCCTTTGCTGAACTCAACATTGACATTCTTACCCGCAGCAAAGCTCGTGGAGGTTAGCAGTGCAAGCAGCAATACAGCCTTACTGATGCTCTTGATTTTCATTGGTAGTCTCCTGTTCAGAATGAGTACGATGAACTGTTATAATATAACAATTCCTTACGGGAGAATTCCAGTGGCTTTTCTGCGTTCGGTAAAATCCCGGCGCGGCATTTTTTGCCGGGGGGATTACTTATAAAGGGGCATGGACTCAACAAACCGCAGAAATCTACAGCTGGCTGGCTTGTGGCGCGGGTTTCATTGATGTTAGCTTATGCCAAAACCTGGCATCTTAAAGAGTAAAAGTATGTTTTGTGTGATTTATCGAAGCAGCAAGCGTGACCAGACCTATTTATATGTCGAAAAAAAAGACGATTTTTCGCGTGTTCCTGAGGAACTGATGAAAGGTTTTGGTCAGCCTCAGTTAGCGATGATTCTGCCGCTGGATGGGCGCAAGAAACTGGTCAATGCTGATATTGAAAAGGTTAAACTGGCATTAACCGAGCAAGGTTACTATTTGCAGTTACCGCCACCACCCGAAGATTTGCTGAAGCAACATCTTTCCGTCATGGGGCAGAAAACAGACGACACTAACAAATAACCGATATCCGGCGGTGGCATTATCTTTGTCGGCGCGGGTTTTCATATCCACGATAAGGTGAGGGGAACGTTATGTATCAACATCATAACTGGCAAGGTGCGCTGCTGGATTATCCGGTGAGTAAAGTAGTCTGTGTTGGCAGTAACTATGCCAAACATATTAAAGAGATGGGCAGCGCAGTGCCCGAAGAGCCAGTGCTGTTTATTAAACCAGAAACGGCACTGTGCGATCTGCGGCAGCCATTGGCGATCCCATCCGATTTCGGTTCAGTTCATCATGAAGTCGAACTGGCGGTGTTGATTGGCGCGACGCTGCGTCAGGCAACGGAAGAGCATGTCCGCAAAGCCATTGCCGGTTACGGCGTGGCGCTTGATCTGACATTGCGTGATGTTCAGGGAAAAATGAAGAAAGCCGGGCAGCCGTGGGAAAAGGCTAAAGCGTTTGATAACTCTTGTCCGCTTTCCGGGTTTATCCCCGCGGCGGAATTTACCGGCGATCCACAAAATACAACGCTGGGCCTGAGCGTAAACGGCGAACAACGCCAGCAAGGTACGACTGCGGACATGATCCATAAAATCGTTCCGTTGATCGCTTATATGAGCAAGTTTTTTACCCTCAAGGCCGGTGACGTTGTGTTGACAGGCACGCCTGATGGCGTCGGCCCGTTGCAAAGCGGTGATGAGCTGACAGTCACTTTCGATGGGCATTCTTTGACAACTCGCGTTTTGTAATACTTTTTGCCGCCTGAAAGCGGCGGCAAAACTTGCATCGCTGTGCCAGACTGGTTATAAGGTGCGTTTTAACGTAATGGCGGAACACCTGATGAGCGATGTACCTTTCTGGCAAAGTAAAACCCTGGACGAAATGAGCGATGCGGAATGGGAGTCGTTGTGTGATGGTTGCGGTCAGTGTTGCCTGCATAAACTGATGGATGAAGACACCGACGAAATCTACTTCACTAACGTCGCCTGTCGCCAGCTCAATATTAAAACTTGTCAATGTCGGAACTACGAACGTCGTTTCGAGTTTGAACCCGACTGCATTAAATTAACCCGTGAAAATCTGCCAACATTCGAATGGCTGCCAATGACCTGCGCTTATCGTTTGCTGGCGGAAGGTAAAGATTTACCTGCGTGGCATCCGCTACTTACTGGTTCGAAAGCGGCAATGCATGGTGAACGTATCTCTGTGCGTCATATCGCAGTGAAAGAATCAGAAGTGATTGACTGGCAGGATCATATCTTAAATAAACCTGACTGGGCGCAGTGATAAATTTAATAGATGTTGATGGGGGCTTTCTTAATATACGTCTGGATGCTCGCCATTTCGTAGCCCTGTTTTTGAAAGCGCTCTGTCATAATGAGAGTTACCCGATACCTTATTATCAACAGGTAACTCTCAATCTTTAAAAAACGTCTGTGTTTTTAAATGTGATAAACCTTATACCTTGAGTACATGGAGAGAATAATCGCTTATCAGACTTCAGGTACCTCAAAGAGTGTCTTTTTACCGTGTCTTTTCTGATACTCATTACAGGTGTTAATCATTTTTTTGGCCGCTTCTTTTAGCAAAGAAAGCATTAAATCATCATAATCAACATAGAATCTGGTTGTTTCAGTTTCCGTTTTTATCTCCCCGATGGCGGCTATTTCGGTGGTTAATTTCAATTTGGCGGCATCGATATCTTTATTCGCTTGTTTAACCGTGTTAGACAGGGTGGTAAAGAAACTCTGCACAGATTTTAACTTGTTCTTCAATTCTGGGATCAGTTTCCCTTCAACTACGCCCGCAGCAATAGAATAGGAAATGATTAATCCAAATGGACCGGCGACGACACCGGCTGCGGCACCGGCATACGCTTCCTTCCTGATTTTATCTACCTGTGACTGGAAATAGCTGCTTTTTTCTGAAAAATCATTGGTTAACTGGCTATCTAACGCCAGCAGTTTCCCGGAAGCGTTGTTGAAACTTTGTGAGCTTACCAGCAGGGATTTTTGCGCTTCATTCAGCTTCGTGATGCCGTCATCCAGTACCTTAATGAGAATGTCTTTCTGGGCGGATGCTTTCTTCTCATTGTACTCATCAAATAGAAAAATATACGCTGCGAGCAATTGCGTCGCAACACCACACCATTCATACACTGTTTGGGTTGCTTCAAAATACTTATCCTGGCTATCCATAAGTAAGGTTTTAATATCGCCGACTAAAACGGAGGCTGCCTGTGAATACTCCTGTTTAAAGCGACTTAACTCTTTTATGGTTTCATCAAAGGTCTGCCAGGGGATGACCTGATCGAGATATTTATTATAAAGATCTAATGCTCCATCTGCAGTTTCGATTGCGTTTTTAACTACTTCTACCGTTTTATCTGCAACGATTTCAGTCATAATCATTCGCCTCTTTAAATATATAAATTGTAATGAAACTCCTGTTTTACAACTATTAATAAATTTTACTTCATCTAATTCATAGTTAGCCGGGCGGGATGCGTCAATGTCTTTATTTCTATTAATATGATAAATATCAAACAATGTTTAATGTCATTATGGCGAATGCTTCTATTCTATTTTTTTGCCGGGTGATATTTTTCATTTCTGCTGGATGAGCGTCGTCGCCAGAAGGCCACGTGAGCACAGGATAAGAGAACGAAAAATCAGCAGTCTATGCAGCGACAAATATTGATAGCCTGAATCAGTATTGATCTGCTGGCAAGAACAGACTACTGTATATAAAAACAGTATAACTTCAGGCAGATTATTATGTTGTTTATCAAGCCTGCGGATCTCCGCGAAATTGTGACTTTTCCGCTATTTAGCGATCTTGTTCAGTGTGGCTTTCCTTCACCGGCAGCAGATTACGTTGAACAGCGCATCGATCTGAATCAACTGTTGATCCAGCATCCCAGCGCGACTTACTTCGTCAAAGCAAGTGGTGATTCTATGATTGATGGTGGAATTAGTGACGGTGATTTACTGATTGTCGATAGCGCTATTACCGCCAGCCATGGTGATATTGTCATCGCTGCTGTTGACGGCGAGTTTACGGTGAAAAAATTGCAACTACGCCCGACGGTACAGCTTATTCCCATGAACAGTGCGTACTCGCCCATTACCATCAGTAGCGAAGATACGCTGGATGTCTTTGGTGTGGTGATCCACGTCGTTAAGGCGATGCGCTGATGTTTGCTCTCTGTGATGTAAACGCGTTTTATGCCAGCTGTGAGACGGTGTTTCGCCCTGATTTATGGGGTAAACCGGTGGTTGTGCTATCGAATAATGACGGTTGCGTTATCGCCCGAAACGCTGAGGCAAAGGCGCTGGGTGTTAAAATGGGCGATCCCTGGTTCAAACAAAAAGATCTGTTTCGTCGCTGTGGCGTGGTTTGCTTTAGCAGCAATTATGAGCTTTACGCAGACATGAGCAATCGGGTGATGTCGACGCTGGAAGAACTATCGCCCCGCGTCGAGATTTACAGTATTGATGAGGCATTCTGCGATCTGACAGGTGTGCGTAATTGTCGCGATCTGACTGATTTTGGCAGAGAAATTCGCGCAACGGTGCTACAACGTACCCATCTTACTGTTGGTGTGGGGATCGCCCAGACCAAAACGTTGGCTAAGCTTGCCAATCATGCGGCAAAAAAATGGCAGCGGCAGACGGGTGGGGTGGTGGATTTATCAAATCTGGAACGCCAGCGTAAATTAATGTCTGCTCTCCCCGTGGATGACGTCTGGGGGATTGGACGGCGGATCAGCAAAAAACTGGACGCGATGGGGATCAAAACCGTTCTTGATTTGGCGGATACAGATATCCGGTTTATCCGTAAACATTTTAATGTCGTGCTCGAAAGAACGGTGCGTGAACTGCGCGGCGAACCCTGTTTGCAACTGGAAGAGTTTGCACCGACGAAGCAGGAAATTATCTGTTCCCGCTCGTTTGGTGAACGCATCACGGATTATCCATCGATGCGGCAGGCCATTTGTAGTTACGCTGCCCGGGCGGCGGAAAAACTTCGCAGCGAGCATCAATATTGTCGGTTTATCTCCACGTTTATTAAGACGTCACCATTTGCGCTCAATGAACCTTATTACGGCAATAGCGCGTCGGTAAAACTGCTGACGCCCACTCAGGACAGCAGGGATATCATTAACGCTGCTACGCGATCTCTGGATGCCATCTGGCAAGCGGGCCATCGCTACCAAAAAGCGGGCGTGATGCTGGGGGATTTCTTCAGTCAGGGAGTCGCGCAGCTCAATTTATTCGATGACAACGCACCGCGCCCCGGGAGTGAGCAATTGATGACGGTAATGGATACACTGAATGCTAAAGAGGGCAGAGGAACACTCTATTTTGCCGGGCAGGGGATCCAGCAACAATGGCAGATGAAGCGTGCCATGCTTTCACCACGTTATACAACGCGAAGTTCTGATTTACTGCGGGTCAAATAAATATAGCGGCAGGAAAAAAGCGCTCCCGCAGGAGCGCCGAAGGGATTAGCGACCGAACAGGTCACGTTTTTTCGCTTTAAACGGCTGGGAAATCACCACCAGCACCGCGACAATCAGGTAAGCGATAAAAATACCGAGCAGCCACTGCGGCATTTCCAGACCTAAAAAATCCCACTGACGCTCGGCACAATCGCCAGAGGCGACAAACACTTGCGGCACCCATTTATCCAGCGGCAGCCATTCCGGGAAACGAACCATAAAATCACAGGTGGCAAACGGCGAAGGATAGAGCTGAAGCATGGTGTGCTCGTAAGTTAACTGCACACCGCGGAACGCACTATACAACCAGATAACCATCGCTACATAACGCAGCGGAGTTTTCGGGGCGATCGCGCCAATCAGCGCAGCACCCAGAACGCCGAATAACGCACAACGTTCATAAATACAGAGCACGCAAGGTTTCAGTAACATCACATGCTGGAACCACAGCGCCGTCAGTTCCAGTGCCAGAGCAGTAAACGCCATCAACAGCCACGCGCCCCGGCCTTGTGAACATTGGTTCAAAAATCGCAACATAATCATTTCCCTGCAATATGCATAGAGTGCGCAGTTTAAACCAATTCATTCGCTGCGCCACCAGGAGGCAGCAAAAATAGGAAGCAATTGGACAATTATCGGGCGAAAAGGCAAACCGGGCATTTATATGCCCGGTAAGTTGTTATCAAAGCGTTGCTATCCAGCCCATTTGCATAAACCATTCGGTTACAGGGGCAAGCGTAAACTCGACGCAGAGCAAGCCGACGAGTGTCAGTACGAGGGTGTAAGGCAGGGCCATCCACACCATGCGGCCATAAGAGAGGCGAATCAATGGCGCGAGTGCAGAGGTCAGCAGGAACAGGAACGCAGCCTGACCGTTCGGCGTAGCGACGGAGGGCAGATTGGTACCGGTATTAATGGCGACCGCCAGCAGCTCGTATTGCTTCAACGTGATAGCGCCACTTTCCATTGCCGCTTTCGCTTCGTTGATATAAATCGTCCCCACGAAGACGTTATCCGAAATGGATGACAGCAGACCGTTGAAAATATAGAACAGCGACAGCTGAGCATGTTCCGATGCCTGCAACACAAACTGAATAATTGGCGAAAACAGTTGTTGGTCGATAATCACCGCGACTACCGAGAAAAACACCGTCAACAGTGCGGTGAATGGCAGAGATTCGGTGAAGGCTTTACCGATAGCATGTTCATCGGTGACACCGGTCAATGATGTCGCCAGAATAATGACTGACAAACCAATCAAGCCAACTTCCGCCAGATGCAA
Source organism: Escherichia sp. WS33 (assembly GCF_046486385.1). Lineage (NCBI taxonomy): Bacteria > Pseudomonadati > Pseudomonadota > Gammaproteobacteria > Enterobacterales > Enterobacteriaceae > Escherichia > Escherichia sp. WS33. The sequence goes on from NZ_JBJQLJ010000001.1 coordinate 204,408, forward strand.
CGCCAGCGCAGTCACCAGCCAGACGCCAATAATCGCCTGGACAATCAGACGGATTTTATCCTGACGGGTACGCTGGTGGCGGCTTTGATCGTCAAACTGTTGCAACACTTCGCGGACTTTCTCCGGCAGCGTTTCACCGTAGCCAAACCAACGCAGCTTCTCTACCAGCAGGCAGGTTAACAGGCCACAAATCAGAACCGGAACGGTCACCGGCGACATGCGCAGGAAGAAATCGCCAAAATGCCAGCCAGCCGCTTTAGCGATGATCAGGTTCTGTGGTTCGCCCACCATGGTCATCACGCCGCCTAATGCAGTGCCGACACCGGCATGCATCATCAGGCTACGCAGAAAGCCACGGAACTGTTCCAGAACCACTTTGTAATGCTTGTCGATATGACTATCGTCTTGCAGGTCGGTATCTTCAGTACGGGAAGAGGCTACGCGGTGATAAATACCATAAAAACCGACTGCAACGCTGATCACCACCGCCACGACGGTTAAGGCATCGAGGAACGCGGAGAGGAACGCCGCCGCCACGCAAAAAGAGAGCGACAGCAGCATTTTGGAGCGAATGCTTAACAGCAAACGGGTAAATATGAACAGCAATAGCTGTTTCATAAAATAGATACCCGCCACCATAAACATCAGTAACAGCAAGACTTCAAGATTTGCCGCCACCTCTTCACGGACGTGTTCCGCGCTGGTCATGCCGATGAATACCGCTTCGATAGCCAACAGACCACCGGGGAGCAGCGGGTAGCATTTCAGGGCCATCGCCAGAGTGAAAATAAATTCCGCTACCAGCAACCAGCCCGCGACGAAAGGGCTGATGAGGAAAATTAACGGGTTTACGATTAAGAAAATGATGAGGGCGAGTTTGTACCAGTCGGGGGACTGGCCCAAAAAATTGCGCCATAGCGCGCGGCCCCAGGAGATCTCCATGATGGTTTCCCTTACCTTACAAATAATCAATGATGTTTTTATGTTTAAACGCAAAGCTTAACGGTCAGGCAGGAGTGAGGCAAGTCTTGATAGTCAAGGGGAAAGAGATGCGGAAAATGAAGCCTTGATCCCTTTTTTCTTCTTTTTGTCTGCTATCAGCGTAGTTAGCCCTCTGGTATGATGAGTCCAACTTTGTTTTGCTGTGTTATGGAAATCTCACTATGGTCATTAAGGCGCAAAGCCCGGCGGGTTTCGCGGAAGAGTACATTATTGAAAGTATCTGGAATAACCGCTTCCCTCCCGGGACTATTTTGCCCGCAGAACGTGAACTTTCAGAATTAATTGGCGTAACGCGTACTACGTTACGTGAAGTGTTACAGCGTCTGGCACGAGATGGCTGGTTGACCATTCAACATGGCAAGCCGACGAAGGTGAATAATTTCTGGGAAACCTCTGGTTTAAATATCCTTGAAACACTGGCGCGACTGGATCACGAAAGTGTGCCGCAGCTTATTGATAATTTGCTGTCGGTGCGTACCAATATTTCAACTATTTTTATTCGCACCGCGTTTCGTCAGCATCCCGATAAAGCGCAGGAAGTGCTGGCTACCGCTAATGAAGTGGCCGATCACGCCGACGCCTTTGCCGAGCTGGATTACAACATATTCCGCGGCCTGGCGTTTGCTTCCGGCAACCCGATTTACGGTCTGATTCTTAACGGGATGAAAGGGCTGTATACGCGTATTGGTCGTCACTATTTCGCCAATCCGGAAGCGCGCAGTCTGGCGCTGGGCTTCTACCACAAACTGTCGGCGTTGTGCAGTGAAGGCGCGCACGATCAGGTGTACGAAACAGTGCGTCGCTATGGGCATGAGAGTGGCGAGATTTGGCACCGGATGCAGAAAAATCTGCCGGGTGATTTAGCCATTCAGGGGCGATAATCCCTTCCGTTTAAAGAGCAAACCCCTCAAACGAGGGGTTTTTTGTTGTTTTTACAGATTTCCCATTCTTGGCGGGCAACGTTCCAGCAACTCGATGCTGCCGTCTTCGTTTTGCTGTTCGAGCATCACATCAAATCCCCACAGGCGATGCACATGCTTCAGCACTTCTTTGCGCCCCCGATCCAGCGGTGCGCGATTATGTGGAATGTAACGCAGCGTCAGCGAACGGTCGCCGCGCAAATCCACGTTCCAGATCTGAATATTCGGCTCCAGATTACTTAAGTTATATTGCGACGATAACCGGTTACGGATCTCCCGATAACCTTCTTCATTATGAATAGCGGAAATCTCCAGATAATTATGCCGATCATCATCCAGCACGGTGAAGAAGCGGAAATCACGCATCACTTTCGGTGACAGAAACTGGCTGATAAAACTCTCATCTTTGAAATCACGCATCGCGAAATGCAGCGTTTCCAGCCAGTCGGAACCGGCGATATCCGGGAACCAGTATTTGTCTTCTTCCGTTGGCGACTGACAAATCCGTTTAATATCCTGGAACATGGCGAACCCGAGGGCATACGGGTTGATGCCGCTGTACCACGGGCTGTTATAGGGGGGCTGGAAGACCACATTGGTGTGGCTGTGCAAAAACTCCAGCATAAAACGTTCCGTTACTTTCCCTTCATCATACAGATGGTTAAGGATGGTATAGTGCCAGAAGGTCGCCCAGCCTTCGTTCATCACCTGAGTCTGTTTTTGCGGATAAAAATACTGGCTCACCTTACGCACAATACGCAGGATTTCACGCTGCCATGATTCCAGCAGTGGCGCATTTTTCTCCATAAAATAGAGCAGGTTTTCTTGTGGTTCGGACGGATAGCGGCGCGCTTCAGCAACCGTTTTCTCTTCCTCGCGCTTCGGCAGGGTACGCCAGAGCATATTGACCTGACTTTGTAGATACTCTTCGCGACTTTTCTGCCGGGCTTTCTCTTCTTGCAGCGAGATTTTTTGCGGGCGTTTGTACCGGTCCACGCCGTAGTTCATCAGCGCGTGGCACGAGTCCAGAAGCCGTTCTACTTCATCAACGCCATAACGTTCTTCGCACTCGGTAATATATTTACGGGCAAAAATCAGATAATCGACAATCGAACTGGCGTCGGTCCAACTGCGGAATAAGTAATTGTTTTTAAAGAAAGAGTTATGCCCATAGCAGGCGTGTGCCATCACCAGCGCCTGCATGGTAATGGTGTTCTCTTCCATCAGGTAAGCGATACACGGGTTAGAGTTAATGACGATTTCATAGGCCAGTCCTTGCTGACCGTGCTTATACAGCCGTTCAGTCTCGATAAACTTTTTACCGAATGACCAGTGCGGATAGTTAATTGGCATGCCGACGCTGGAGTAGGCATCCATCATCTGTTCTGAGGTTATCACTTCAATCTGGTGCGGGTAGGTATCCAGCCGGTAGAGTTTCGCCACCCGGTCTATCTCTGCCAGATAAACATCCAGCAGGTCGAACGTCCAGTCGGGTCCATCGCTCAAACGTGTGGTGTCCTTATTCATAGAATCGATCGTCGCCATACGCGCACCTCATTGTTGTCGGCGCTCTCTGTGTGGAGCACCTCATTTCAAGCATAGAACACCTGTTAAAAACCGCGTCGCCGGAGAATTTTTTTCTTTGCGATTTCTTATTATCAGAGTGCCACTAATCCGCTTCTGAACGGAATTTTATGCTGGATAAAAAGGGCGTTCAGCAGGAGATACTAAAGACGCCATATTGCCGCAGAGTCAGGGAGATGTGAGCCAGCTCACCATAAAAAAGCCGTATGTTGAATAATATTTTTAACTGAGTTATCAAGATGTAATTAGATTATTATTCTTTTACTGTATCTACCGTTATCGGAGTGGCTATGCGAGTTGTCATACTGGGAAGTGGTGTGGTAGGCGTTGCCAGCGCCTGGTACTTAAATCAGGCAGGACATGAGGTCACCGTCATTGATCGGGAGCCGGGGGCCGCCCTGGAAACCAGTGCCGCGAATGCCGGGCAAATCTCCCCCGGATATGCTGCACCGTGGGCGGCACCAGGTGTGCCTTTAAAAGCGATTAAATGGATGTTCCAGCGCCATGCGCCGCTGGCGGTTCGTCTCGACGGTACGCAGTTCCAGTTGAAATGGATGTGGCAAATGTTACGTAACTGCGACACCAGCCACTACATGGAAAACAAAGGGCGGATGGTGCGTCTGGCGGAATACAGCCGTGATTGCCTGAAAGCATTGCGCGCCGAAACCAATATTCAGTATGAAGGGCGTCAGGGTGGGACGCTGCAACTGTTCCGTACCGAACAACAGTATGAAAATGCGACCCGCGATATCGCCGTGCTGGAAGATGCCGGCGTACCGTATCAGCTGCTGGAATCCAGCCGCCTGGCGGAAGTGGAGCCCGCGCTGGCAGAAGTGGCGCACAAACTGACGGGCGGCCTGCAGTTACCCAATGATGAAACCGGAGACTGTCAGCTATTTACCCAGAATCTGGCGCGGATGGCGGAGCAGGCGGGGGTTAAATTCCGCTTTAATACGCCCGTTGACCAACTGCTTTGCGACGGCGAGCAAATCTACGGCGTGAAGTGTGGCGATGAAGTGATTAAGGCCGATGCGTATGTGATGGCGTTTGGTTCTTACTCGACGGCGATGCTCAAAGGCATTGTTGATATTCCGGTGTATCCGCTGAAAGGCTACTCGCTGACTATTCCAATTGCGCAGGAAGATGGTGCGCCAGTATCCACTATTCTTGATGAAACCTACAAAATCGCCATTACCCGTTTCGATAACCGCATTCGTGTTGGCGGAATGGCGGAAATTGTTGGTTTTAACACCGAGCTGTTGCAACCGCGTCGTGAAACGCTGGAAATGGTGGTTCGCGATCTCTATCCACGCGGCGGTCATGTCGAGCAGGCGACTTTCTGGACGGGTTTGCGCCCGATGACGCCAGACGGTACGCCGGTTGTCGGGCGTACACGCTTTAAAAATCTGTGGCTGAATACCGGTCACGGCACGCTCGGCTGGACGATGGCTTGCGGTTCCGGTCAGTTGTTAAGCGATCTGCTCTCTGGTCGCACGCCAGCGATCCCATATGAGGATCTAAGCGTAGCGCGCTACAGCCGTGGATTTACGCCATCACGTCCGGGCCATTTACATGGCGCACACAGCTAAGGAAACGAGATGACCCGTCCGATACAGGCCAGCCTCGATCTGCAGGCATTAAAACAGAATCTGTCCATTGTCCGCCAGGCCGCGCCGCACGCGCGCGTCTGGTCGGTGGTAAAAGCGAACGCTTACGGGCATGGTATTGAGCGTATCTGGAGCGCGCTCGGGGCCACCGATGGCTTTGCATTACTTAACCTGGAAGAGGCAATAACGTTACGTGAGCGCGGCTGGAAGGGGCCGATCCTGATGCTGGAAGGATTTTTCCATGCTCAGGATCTGGAGATTTATGACCAGCACCGCCTGACCACCTGCGTACACAGCAACTGGCAGCTCAAAGCACTGCAAAATGCGCGGCTAAAAGCACCGTTGGATATTTATCTTAAAGTGAACAGTGGGATGAATCGGTTGGGCTTCCAGCCCGATCGCGTGCTTACCGTCTGGCAGCAGTTGCGGGCAATGGCGAATGTTGGCGAGATGACCCTGATGTCGCATTTTGCCGAAGCGGAACATCCTGATGGAATTTCCAGCGCGATGGCGCGTATTGAGCAGGCGGCGGAAGGGCTGGAGTGTCGGCGTTCGTTGTCCAATTCGGCGGCGACTCTGTGGCACCCGGAAGCGCATTTTGACTGGGTTCGGCCTGGCATTATTTTGTATGGCGCTTCGCCGTCCGGTCAGTGGCGTGATATCGCCAATACCGGATTACGTCCGGTGATGACGCTAAGCAGTGAGATTATTGGTGTCCAGACGCTAAAAGCGGGTGAGCGTGTGGGCTACGGCGGTCGCTATACTGCGCGCGATGAACAGCGAATCGGCATTGTCGCCGCAGGGTACGCCGACGGTTATCCGCGCCACGCGCCTACCGGTACCCCTGTTTTAGTGGACGGCGTGCGCACCATGACGGTGGGGACCGTCTCGATGGATATGCTAGCGGTCGATTTAACGCCTTGCCCGCAGGCGGGGATTGGTACGCCGGTTGAGCTGTGGGGCAAGGAGATCAAAATTGATGATGTCGCCGCCGCTGCCGGAACGGTGGGCTATGAGTTGATGTGCGCGCTGGCGTTACGCGTCCCGGTTGTGACAGTGTAACTTGTTGTAAGCCGGATCGGAGACAGCGTCTTCTGGTTGCGAAAAAATCATCAATCCGGCTGGTCAGCAACTGTAGTTGTTAATGTGACAGAGCCATTGCCCATGATAGTGTCCATTAAAAGAATGGACACTATTTCCCCGGAACCTGAACTCACCGCACAGGCGTTCTACATAAAACGCTTACGCTTCATTGTTGACTCGAACTCGACTTCAGATAAATCACGCTTTACCCTTGATGGAGCCTGTACATAGATTTGTGTAATTGCCTGATTTTGATATGTTCAATTCAACATCAAATGAAGGTTAAATTATGGACGACAAACAATTGCAGGCTCAGGCTGCGTTCAGCAAAGCATCGCAACCGGCGATAGATGCTTCATTAAATTTAAGATTCAGCTTCCTCTTCAGCCACCCGTACGCCAATCTTCAACACTTCATTATCTTCTTTCTCGGCCACCGTCCAGATCATCCCGGCAAACTCTACCTGGTCACCGACAACCGGTGCCGCGCCTAACAACTGCTGGACAATTTCACCCAGCGTTTGCTGCTTATCACGATATTCTCGCCCGTCTTCCAGGCCATATATGAGCGCAACATCAGCATATTTGGCGCTGGCTTCGAGAATGAAGTCACCAAAGAAGCGTTGATCCAGCGCGACCGGCGGCGACTGGCTGAACAGTTTACCGAGCGCCGGAAGATCGCGTTCCCGACCAATTACACACAACACATCGCCTTCGCGCAGTCGGGTGCTGCCGGTAGGATGAAGCAACTGGTTATCACGAAACAGTGCCGCAATACGCGTCTCTTTTGGCATATGCAAATCGCGCAGTGCCGCGCCCACGCACCATTTATCGGCACTCAATTGATAAACAAACTGCTCCCACGGATTTTCCGGATGAATATCCAGGCCAACGCGTGACACCGGACGTCCCACTGGCGGAACCACCACTTTGGCTTTTTTAGCCGCCCACGAGAGTGATGTTCCCTGCAAGAGCAGTGAAACCAGAACCACAAAGAAGGCGACATTAAAGAACAGACGTGCATTCTCCAGCCCCGCCATCATCGGGAACACGGCCAGGATGATTGGCACCGCGCCGCGTAATCCTACCCAGCTGATAAACACGCGCTCACGCAGATTGAAACCGCGGAAGGGGAGCAATCCAGCAAATACCGAAAGGGGACGGGCGAAGAATATCATCCATGCCGACAAAATGAGCGCCGGAATGGCAATAGGCAGCAGATCGCTTGGGTTAACCAATAGCCCCAGCACCAGGAACATGGCGATTTGCGCCAGCCAGGCGAGGCCGTCGAAATTTTGCAGGATGCCGTAGCGGTTGCGAATCGGCCGATTACCCAGCAGAAAACCGCACAGATAAACAGCCAGAATACCGCTGCCTTCCAGCGCCGTGGTTAAAGCAAAAATTAAAATACCGCCGCTTAATGCCAGCAATGGATATAATCCGGCAGGCAGGGCGATGCGATTAATCATTTGCAGCAGTAAATAACCACCGCCAAGTCCGATGACAATCCCGAGGCCAAATTGCTGCAGAATATCGACCACGAACATCCAACTGACACTGCTTTCATGTTGCTGGATCATCGCAATCAGGGTAATCGTCAGAAAGACCGCCATTGGATCATTACTGCCGGATTCAATTTCCAGCGTCGAGCCAACACGTTCGTTAAGCCCCTTACCACCCAGCAGAGAAAAGACCGCTGCAGCATCGGTAGAGCCGACGATAGCGCCGATTAATAAGCCTTCAATCAAATCAAGATTAAACAGCCACGCCGCCATCATGCCGGTTAAACCAGAGGTGATAAGCACGCCCAGCGTCGCCAGCGACAGTGCCGGTCCTAACGCCACACGAAAGGAACTGGCCTGAGTGCGCATCCCGCCGTCGAGCAAAATAATCGCCAGTGCCAGGTTACTTACCATGTAGGCGAAGGGGTAATTATCAAACGGGATACCGCCGACGCCATCGACTCCTGCCAGCATGCCGATCGCCAGAAAAATAACCAGAATAGGAATGCCAAGACGGGAAGAAAATGAACTAAGTAATATACTGCTGGTGACAAGGATGGATCCTAAGATGAAAAGGCTAATTATTGTTGTGGCATCCAACGGTCGGTTACTCCTGATTACGCTGTCTCTTATATAAACCCTACCATATTAGCGGCAGAGACAGCGTTTTACTTAGCCCTGAAGCGTGATTTTTTTACATTTTAAGAACAGGATGACCGCTAATCGTCAACTGAGTGCCTTCCCGGGTGTTATTCAGAATGGCATGTGCGCCCAACGGCAGCGTAACCGTGCGTTGTTCATGACCAAAATCGAGGCCGGTAATGAGTGGAATCGACAGGCGGGAACGCAAAAACGCGTACACTGACTCCAGGTTGTAACCTGCGTCATAATCATTGGGCGTGCTGCCGCTAAAGCTACCGAGAATAATCGCCTTCTGACGTGGCAAAATTCCCGCATGATAGAGCTGCAACAGCATACGTTCGACGCGGAAAGGGTGCTCGTTAATATCTTCCAGCACCAGAATACCGTTCTCAATTTTTGGCATCCACGGTGTACCAATCAGTGAAATCAGCATCGCAAGATTGCCTCCCCACAACGTGCCTTCGGTCTGACATGTCGGGCCTTCCCCTTGCCATTCAATGGTGAAGGTTTTATTGCGTAACGCCAGCCAGAAATGGTGCTCGGTAAAGGCGTTCAGTTCATCCGCACCAAAGTTTGCTACCAGCATGGGGCCGCTAAAGGTGATGACATTGCCTTGCGCCAGAAGACCGCACTGAATGGCGGTAAAATCGCTATGTCCGCAAATGAGTAACGGGTCATGTTGTTGGCGAGCAACCAGTGCCTGCCAGTCAATATCTGCCAGTAAACGACTGGCACCGTAACCGCCGCGTACAGCCAGCACGATGGTGTTGGGGGTAGTCAGTCTGGCAAGGGAATTGAGATCTTCCAGGCGCTCCGTTTCCGTACCCGCAAAACGCTCACAACGACGGGCAATAACCTCGACGTTATTGACCTGATGCCCCTCGTCGGTAAGGCGATGGATACCACGCAGCGCGGCGTGCTGTTTAATGCAGTAACCCGATGGGGCAATTAAGTGAAACAGAGACATGGCAATTCCTTGCTGACAACAGAAACGAAATGTATATCATGCCGCTTAGGTGTGCCGTTGTCACCTCAACGGCGATTCCAGGCTATAAGGATAGAAGAAGTGAAATTGAGATGGTTTGCCTTTTTGATTGTGTTATTAGCGGGTTGTTCATCAAAGCATGACTATACGAACCCGCCGTGGAACGCGAAAGTTCCGGTGCAACGTGCGATGCAGTGGATGCCAATAAGCCAGAAAGCCGGTGCAGCCTGGGGCGTCGATCCACAATTGATCACGGCGATTATCGCTATCGAATCGGGTGGTAATCCGAATGCGGTGAGTAAATCGAATGCCATTGGTTTGATGCAGTTAAAAGCTTCAACCTCCGGACGTGATGTTTATCGCCGTATGGGCTGGAGTGGTGAGCCGACGACCAGCGAGCTGAAAAATCCAGAGCGTAATATTTCAATGGGGGCGGCTTACCTGAATATTCTGGAAACCGGCCCGCTGGCAGGCATTGAAGATCCGAAGGTACTGCAATATGCGCTGGTGGTGTCATACGCTAACGGGGCAGGTGCGCTGCTACGGACTTTCTCGTCAGATCGGAAAAAGGCGATCAGCAAAATCAACGATTTGGATGCTGACGAGTTCCTCGATCACGTAGCGCGAAATCATCCTGCGCCGCAGGCTCCGCGCTATATCTACAAACTTGAGCAGGCACTGGACGCGATGTAAATCAGTCGCGCACTTTGTCCGCTTTTTCCCGGGCTTCTCGCTCGAGAGAGAAAATAATCCGCTGTAATTGCCGCTCCACCGTCGGGCTGACGTTAAGAAAACGGAAGCTCAGACGGGGAGTGGTGATGGTTTCATTCTTGCCATCAATCACTTTGCGCTCGCTGATGGAGATTAACTGGGCGTCAAAGTGAAAAACACCCCATTGCCCCATGTTGACTTCAATCTGAGCGAAGCGCATGCCTTCTTGTAATTCGGCAGGCTTTGCTGTTTCCAGTAATGCGCCCATGCCGCCTAACGACAAATCATACAGGCGGAAACGTAACGTACTGTTATCCGCCAGTTTGGTCTGGCAAAAATAAGGCGGATGGAGTGGGGCGGAGATGCGGAAATATCGGCGTCGTTGTACAAACCATAAGGTGGGAGGCGGTACGGTGATAAATGCCGGAAGCTGCAAGTATTCACTCTGCTGTAGTTGTTCAACAGTAAACTCGACTTTCGCACCCTGAGTTTCGGCGGTAATGGTAATGTGCTGTGCCTTTAGCACGGCGATGTTGTCTTCGGCTTGACTGCCGAAATCCAGCACCAGTTTATCCGGGGTTATTGCCAGTATTTTGCTGATCAGCTGCCCGCCATTCCAACTGAGACGCAAAGGAATTGCGGCTTTGTGCAAATCGCGTAACACGCCCAGGACGGCTAACGGATTTTGTTTCAGGAACTGCTCATGGTAATGACTCACGCGGAAAAACTCCTGACTGACAAACTGTCTTTGGTTTATCGGTCACAGTTAACAAAACTTAATACAAATGCGTGAATATTTTTTACATGTTGTTCTTAAATCAGCCGACATACGCCCAGCATCGATCCCGCCCTTGCCTATACTTAGAGCGTTGACGTAAGCATTTCTTGCGTCCGATTCATCGAAACGAGGGCCTGAACATGGGAATTATTGCCTGGATTATTTTTGGCCTGATAGCCGGCATTATCGCCAAGCTAATCATGCCGGGGCGTGATGGTGGTGGATTTTTCCTGACCTGTATTCTCGGGATAGTCGGTGCGGTGGTCGGCGGCTGGCTGGCGACCATGTTTGGCATTGGCGGCTCCATCAGTGGTTTTAATCTGCACAGCTTCTTGGTGGCGGTGGTGGGAGCTATTCTCGTTCTGGGCATATTCCGCCTCCTGCGAAGAGAATAAGATTTTCATAAGGCGGATAGCGATACAGATGCCGCTATCCGCTTTCACATCAGAACGTATACTCGACACCTGCTTTACGGGTGAAAAAAATCAATATAGCACTTCGATATCCGATAAAGTCGGTTCCCGGTAACAACAACAGAATCCTTTTTTAATTATTGTTTCGTTGTTTTTGGTGTGATTCAGAAAATAAATATTTTAGACAGTAGCCAGTCAGGCGTTAAAAATGGGGCGGATAGTGAGGCGGTTTTGGCTGCGCTTATTGAACATTTAGAATTGATCAATCCTTCTGGCAGATTAAGCCAAAATACCCGTTCGGCAATGCTTCAGTTACGCGAAGAGGAATGGTCTGAATTCTTTTTTTGGTTGCTAAATTCTCTGGAGTGTCTGGATTATGTGATTATTAATTTAACTCCAGAAAGCAAAAAAACGTTGATGAGTGAACACCGTAACAATATTCAGGTAGCAATTGATGCTTTATATAGCCAACGTCGGCGTAAATCGCCGGGTGATGAAAGTGAAACACTTACCCGTAGAAATGACGCTATCTTCGGCAACCACGTATGGCAAACATTTGCGCAATACTTCCCGCCAGGACTTGAAAAACCGTCTGTGTAGAAAAAACCATAGCTATGGTGTTATCTGCCGACAACGCCATCCGGAGAAGCCGAATGACGTTGTCGGAGTAAGCGCTGGTTAAGGTGTGGGTTGTGCCTCTTTGGTTGAGGGTTGCGTCGTTGCTGACTTAACGGTCGGACGCGTCGCCGGAACATTGTCACACGGTTGCTCTTTCGGGCAGATCAAATCCAGCATTTTCAGCGTCACGCCATTGGTCCAGCCAAAGCCATCCTGTAATGGATATTCGCCACCGCCGCCCCCCGTTCCGGTGGTGCTGACATCATATTTTTCCACCAGCTTTTTCTCCCGGTCATAGGTGTGCTGAACATTGGTCAGGAAGTGCCAGCTAATGTCCATCGCCACCTCTTTTTGCCCGTAGTTTTGTAATCCTTCTGTCGCGACCCACTGTAACGGTGCCCAGCCATTTGGCGCATCCCATTGTTGCCCACTTTTCACCGACGTGGTGTTCAGGCCGCCGGGTTGCAGCAGATGTGTTTTCGTCGCCGTCGCCATTTTGTTGGCGCGATCTTTCGCTGCCGCATTGACGTACAGCGGGAACAGGGCGGCCGCGGTTAACTGATTGCGCACTTTATGACTTTTCAGGTCGTAATCGGCATACCAGCCTTGTTGATCGTTCCACATGTATTTTTCGATCCCTTTTTGACGGGCATTTGCCAGCGTTTCGTACTGGTTTGCCATCGCGTTATCTCCGGCAGCTTTGCTGGCGCGGGCGAGGATTTTTTCCATTTTAAACATCAGGCTGTTCAGATCGACCGGTACGATGCTGGTGGTGCGTAAGGTATTTAGTTGATGCGGGTTGTCCATCCAGCGCGAGCTGAAATCCCAGCCAGACGCAGCGGCAGAGCGCAGGTCGCGGTAAATTTCAGTGGCAGGTCGATTCGGATTGCTTTTGGCGGTGGCAATATCTTCCACCCATGACTCTGGTCGTGGCGTATCGCGATCGTCCCAGTAGCGGTTGAGAAGGGTACCATCCTGAAGTTTTACAACGCGTTTTTCCTGTTGTCCGGCTTGCAGGTTTTCAACACCGTCCATCCAGTAAGCATATTCTTTTTGCATTTGCGGCAGGTATTGCTTCAACGCGGCATCGCCTTCATGCTGCGCCAGTAACTCTACCATCAGGGCAAAGAAGGGCGGTTGCGAGCGGCTTAAATAGTAACTGCGGTTGCCGTTGGGAATATGACCGTAAGTGTCTATTTCATGAGCAAAATTGGCCACCATATCCGCGACTTTATCCCAGTGACCGCTTTCGGCAAGTCCTAACATGGTGAAGTAACTGTCCCAGTAATATACCTCGCGAAAACGTCCGCCCGGCACGACATAAGGTTCCGGCAGCGGTAACAGAGAATCCCATTTTTCGGTGTTTTCGGTAGAACGCGTTAATACCGGCCAAAGTCCGTCAATATGTTCGCGCAGTGACTGCCCCTCTGGCGGAACATATTTCTCGCCCTCTTTCGGCAGGGTGAAATTGACGTTAACGAAATGGCGCAGATCAAATCCGCTCTGGTTTTGCTGCATCCGATAATCAGCAAGGATCATCAGCGGATCGCTGTTCGGCACGGCATCGGCAAAGGTTTTTTGGTCCGGAAAAAGTTTGGCGTTTTGCACATCATTAAACAGCGGCCCTAATAAAATATCAGGCGGCTGTGGTGTTACCGGTGTTTCTTCTGCCTGCACCGATAGCGCAGCGAAACACAAAAAGATACAGGCTGGAATTAACGCCATTTTTTGCGGGCGAGAAGGTGCGGGGGATTTCATCAATCATTCTCCTTTGGCGAAACCGAATAAAACGGTATTCAAGTATCAGAAAACCTTAGTTCAGGATCGCACTAGCTGCATGATCGAAATCTCATTCTGCGAACTGTCAGGCATTTTAGAAAAGGGAATTAAAGGGATAAATAACGGTGAAATAGAGTGATCAAATAACGTCTGTTTATTAGCCAGTCAGCGACGTTGGGTTCGCGATTAGCGAAGAAAAATCATCATAAATTGGTAAAAAATATAACAGGTAGTTAAAAAACATCAGTGCTGGGTAAATTGCCGGATGACATCAGAACGATGCCATCCGAACGGTGGCTTAACCCTGACGGTTGAAACGTTGCGTTTTAACGTCCAGCGTTAGCGTTTCTTCTGGTTGTATCGCATACAGTTTCTCACCCTGCTGGCAAATCCAGCCAATCCCCAGTTCACGGGCGATTAGGGCGCTGTGGGATACCGGACTTCCGGCGCTAAGGCAGATACCTTTTACAACCGCCGGATCCAGTTGCAGTACTGTGGAAGGATAAATGTTCTCCGCCAGTAGAATAGTTGGCGAGTTAAACTGCGGGAGTTCTTCTTTCGTTTGGGTCAGGTGGACCAGGGTGCGATGCAGAAGATCGTCCACATCAATATAGCGAGCTTGTAGATATTCATCATCCAGTTGCTGGTATTGCTGGCTAAGTTCTTTAAGAACTTGCTGCCAGGCATATTCTGCCGTGCAATGTTCATGCTGAAGGAGTTCGCTTGCCGCCGCCAGCAGTTCCGGATCATCTAACAGTGTATGGTGACCAGAAAAGATTGCGGCAATATCGTCAAGCCCGCTGGCTTCTGCTTTTGCTGTTAACGTCATCAGATCTAATAACGTGAAGTCAATAGCCTGGCGTAATCGATCTTGTTCTTCTTCCACGGTCAGGGTTGATTTTGCCTGTACCGTACATAAAACTGGTTGATAATAAAAGGCTTTACCCGAAACAGGCGGAACGGGACGCAGAGTAGGTGGAGCGACTTCCTCCGTTTCACCAAAGTTATCTTCAGCCAGCTGACGGAAAGCGATCAGTGCCTCTTCAGCTTCTGGCCCTTTCGCAATCAGGCGCAGCGTATCGTTATAGCGAACTTGTAGTAACGCAATCTGGTTAATACTCTCTGGTGTGACGCATTTGCCGTTTTTTTCCAGCAACATATCGGCATTAAATGTCGATAAGGTATAAACCAGCCGGGAGGCCGGACGTACATGCAGGCCGTTACGGTTTTTTATGACCACCGCCAGAGAACGGGCTTCTTCATCGTACGCAGGACATGTGTCAGAGATTTTAGTGTCGGAGGACGGTAAACCCAGTTGTTCACGTTTGGCTTCCAGCGCATGCATAGCGTCAAAGATAACTTTGTCGATATCCGCTCCCGAGGCCGCGCTGACCGTTGCTGCCAGTGTACCTTCGACCAACGGCGCAGCACACAAACGTACTTTTGCGGCGATCTTGGGAGCCAGCAATTCCAGCGCAGTTTCAGCACTCAATAATGCGCTACCCATATCCATCATGACCAGCACATGGTCGGCATCAGCAACAGATTCGATGGCCTCCATCACTTTGACGGCATCGGTACCAATAGGATTTTGTGGATCGTCAATTCCCGCGGCAATGGCGATTTTACAACTATCACTCATTAACATCTGACGGGCTAATTCACCGACACCTTCTCCCAGTCGGCTGCTATGTGAAACTATGACCAGGTTTACCATCACCAATTCCTTACTCTTTTGCGGCTAACGCCAACATTTGCATCATAAACATCACCGAGGTCGCGCCGGGATCCTGGTGACCAATACTGCGTTCACCGAGATAACTGGCGCGGCCTTTGCGGGCTTGCATCGTAATCGTACTTTGTGCAGCGGATTCGGCGATTCTACTGGCAGCTTCGAGCGCCACCGGAACAGAGAGATTTTGCTCGCTGGACTGACGTAACGATTCCACCACCGGCACCCACACATCACACATGGTTTTATCGCCAGGTTCGGCTTTCCCGCGACTGATTACGCCGTCCACGCCATCGCGGAACATCTGATAAAGCTCTTCCAGTGTCAGGCTTTGCCGTGCCTGGGTCGCCTGTGCGGCGCGGATAAAGAAGGTACCGAACAGCGGACCACTGGCACCACCGACGCTGGAAAGCAGCGTCATACCGGTATTCTTGAGAATGAAACCGATATCTTTATCTGCGATAGCAGGGAGTTTTTCCACCACTTTGCTAAAGCCTCGGTTCATATTTAGCCCGTGGTCAGCGTCGCCAATTTCGCGATCCAGTCCGGTAAGATACTCGCTCTCGGTGCTGAAAATATCGCCACAACGAGTGAGCCAGTTAACAATTTGAGTTCTGCTCAGTGACATTGCTTTCTCCTTATTTACCCCAGTTAAGGGCCGGGGTGTGGACCGGGGCGTCCCAGAGTGCCAGCGTTTCGTCATCAACTTTCAGTAAGGTGATTGAGAAACCGGTCATATCCAGTGAGGTGCAGTACGCGCCAATTAAATTACGTTCGATAGTCAATCCCGCTTGCTGGCAACGTGTGGTCAGGCGGTTATAGACGCCGTACAGCTCAGAAAGCGGAGTTGCGCCAAGATTGTTAACCAGCGCAATCACCCGATCGCCAGACTGGAGCGGTTGTTTGGTTTGTTGTTCTTCCTGCCAACTGCCTTGTTGATAATCCCAGAAACGCAAAGTGCGATGGTATGAGCCATTTTCCAGCAGGGTGTCGAACATTTCATCGACGGTTTGATCAAGGGAAGAGAAGGAGCGGCGGTCAATACCCGGCTCACCATGAATGCCGACGCCAAACTCCATCTCATTATCCGCCAGGGTAAAAGAAGGTTTGCCCGCGGCAGGAACGGTACAGGCACCGAGAGCGATACCTATTGAGTGGCCTTGATTATTCAACTTACGCCCCAGTTCCGCACAGGCGTCCAGTGAGTCGCCACGCTCCGCCGCTGCGCCTACGAGTTTTTCAATTAATACGGTGTTGGCAACGCCGCGTCGCCCGGCGGTATAAAGACTGTCTTTTACCGCAACGTCGTCATCAATGACCACAGTGGTCACTTTTACGCCGCTATCGTGCAGTAACTCGGTCGCTGTTTCAAAGTTAAGAATATCGCCGGTGTAATTTTTGATAATCAACAGTACACCTTCGCCGCCATCAATTTGCATGGAGCATTCAAAGATTTTATCGGGCGTCGGTGAGGTGAAAATTTCGCCCGGACAGGCCCCCGAAAGCATCCCCTGACCGATATAACCACAGTGCATCGGCTCGTGTCCGCTGCCGCCACCCGACAGCAGGGCGACTTTTCCTGCAACAGGGGCATCAGCTCGGGTGACATACACCGGATCCTGATGCAGTGTCAGCGATGGATGCGCTTTCGCCAGTCCTGCCAGTTGTTCGTCCAGTACGTCTTGCACATCATTGATCAATTTTTTCATTATTTTGCTCCAGCAATTACGGTAGGGCATGGATGATGTTCAACGACACGGCGACCACTGACTGCCGATGAATCCATTGTGCATCAGGCAAGGGAAAAGAAAATTAGCCCAAATTATGTTTCATAGTGAAACATATGCTTTAATGAATGTTCCATATTGAAACTTTTACGTGTATTAATACTTAAAATTGCGAGCCGGAACACCTTTTGTCATAAGGGATGCGGGATATGAGTGGCGCTTTTAACAACGATGGTCGGGGCATATCTCCCTTAATTGCAACCTCCTGGGAGCGATGCAATAAGCTGATGAAACGGGAGACATGGAACGTACCACATCAGGCCCAGGGCGTGACATTTGCTTCTATTTATCGGCGTAAGAAAGCGATGCTGACGCTCGGGCAGGCTGCGCTGGAAGATGCCTGGGAATATATGGCACCGCGAGAGTGTGCGCTGTTTATCCTCGATGAAACCGCCTGCATTCTCAGCCGTAATGGCGATCCGCAAACCTTGCAGCAGCTAAGTGCACTGGGATTCAATGACGGCACGTATTGCGCCGAGGGAATTATTGGTACTTGTGCACTATCGTTAGCGGCTATCTCTGGTCAGGCCGTGAAAACGATGGCCGATCAACATTTCAAACAGGCACTCTGGAACTGGGCCTTTTGTGCAACGCCGTTGTTTGACAGCAAGGGCCGATTGACGGGAACAATAGCGCTGGCGTGTCCGGTTGAGCAAACTACCGCAGCTGATTTGCCGTTGACGTTAGCAATCGCCCGCGAGGTCGGTAATTTGCTGCTGACGGACAGTTTGCTCGCTGAAACTAACCGTCATTTAAATCAACTTAATGCCCTGTTAGAAAGTATGGATGATGGCGTGATTAGCTGGGACGAGCAGGGTAATTTGCAATTTATTAATGCCCAGGCGGCGCGGGTCTTGCGCCTTGACGCGACGGCAAGTCAGGGAAGGGCAATCACTGAACTCTTAACGTTACCCGCCGTATTGCAACAAGCAATAAAACAGGCACATCCGCTCAAACACGTAGAAGCAACCTTTGAAAGTCAGCACCAGTTTATTGATGCGGTGATAACCCTTAAACCGATAATAGAAACGCAGGGAACCAGTTTTATTTTGTTGCTCCATCCTGTGGAACAGATGCGGCAGTTGATGACCAGTCAATTAGGAAAAGTCAGCCATACCTTCGCTCATATGCCACAGGACGATCCGCAAACCCGCCGCTTGATTCATTTTGGTCGCCAGGCGGCGCGCAGTAGCTTTCCTGTCCTGCTTTGTGGAGAAGAGGGCGTGGGCAAGGCACTGCTAAGTCAGGCAATTCATAATGAAAGCGAGCGTGCTGCAGGTCCTTATATCGCCGTCAATTGTGAGTTATATGGTGATGCGGCACTGGCGGAAGAATTTATTGGTGGCGATCGCACGGACAATGAAAATGGCCGTCTGAGTCGGCTGGAACTGGCGCACGGCGGCACGCTGTTTCTTGAAAAGATTGAATATCTGGCGGTGGAGTTACAGTCTGCTTTGCTTCAGGTTATCAAGCAGGGTGTTATCACGCGACTGGATGCGCGGCGCTTAATACCAATTGATGTCAAAGTGATTGCCACAACGACCGCGGACCTCGCAATGCTGGTGGAACAAAATCGTTTTAGTCGCCAGCTGTATTACGCGTTGCATGCATTTGAAATTACCATCCCGCCTCTGCGTATGCGGCGTGGCAGCATTCCGGCGCTGGTGAATAACAAATTACGCAGTCTTGAAAAACGCTTCTCTACGCGGCTGAAAATTGATGACGATGCCCTCGCTCGCCTGGTTTCCTGTGCATGGCCTGGCAACGATTTTGAACTTTACAGCGTCATCGAGAATCTTGCTCTGAGTAGTGATAATGGGCGCATTCGCGTCAGTGATTTGCCGGAACATCTGTTTACCGAGCAGGCAACAGATGATGTCAGCGCCACACGCCTTTCCACCAGTCTGTCATTTGCGGAAGTTGAAAAAGAGGCAATTATTAACGCAGCCCAGGTCACAGGCGGTCGCATTCAGGAAATGTCGGCTTTACTTGGGATCGGCCGCACTACGCTGTGGCGGAAAATGAAGCAACATGGCATTGATGCAGGGCAGTTTAAGCGCCGGGTATGAAAGACAGAGACGATTTCTGATACATCAGAGTGATCTATATTTCATTCCGGCGCACGCTAACATTTTTCAGCATCGTTTAAGGGCTGGTCTATCCCGCACTTAAAAGCTGAAGCGATATCCTCCGTTGACTTGCTTCTGATCAAAGAGGTTACTCTGCGTGTAATCCGCTTCGAGGTAGAATGTGTGCTGTTTGTTATACTGTGCACTGACTCCCACGCCGTTATTCCAGCCATTACCTTTGAAACTGTACTTCTCCCGGGAGTTGTTCAACAGATAGTCTGTATCCCCTGAAAACTCGCGGATAGCTCCAGTCTTCACATACATATTCAGCTGGCTGTTGCCTGCGGTGATGTCATATCCCAGTATCATGCTGGCACGCCCCAGCAGCGATTCGTAGTGATTCAGATGTATATTGAGACCATTACTCGCCTTCATAGCCATCTCATTCTGGTGGCTGTATGTGAGCTGGGTTTGCGGCTCTATATAGAACCCATAACCAGTAGGGGTCAGGTTGAACCTCTGCCCGGCTTCCAGGGAGATGCTCAATCCATTCGCAGTGCCGTTGGCGTTAACGCCGTTGTTCTGACTGTCCAGTACGTGAAAACTATTTTTCTGGCGCGATGCTTTTACAACGAGATCGCTGTAAAAACCGTTGTGTGCCATGTAACTGGCATACATTCCCATGTAGTCTGAACGTGCGGTACCGTCGCCTCCGCTATAGTCCGGCGATGCATGTGTTGAGCCAATATACAGACCGACATACAACGGCATTACATCAGAGAGACGTTTATCCCCACCAAACTGGATACCGCTGTAACCCATGTCAAAGCCGCTCAGTTTGCCACTGGCGAAGGAGTCCAGGCTTCCCCCATAACTGCGCAGCCAGATATTACCGTCTTTACTCTGATTTCGCAGGTCACCCATTCGTTGCATCAGCGTACGGTTTTCAACATAGTTTAATAAGTAACCGACATTGAGATAATTGCCGCCAGCATCTGCGGTCGTGGTGGGTTTAGGTGTGGGAGTGGGGTTAGGCGTAGGATCGGGTTCAGGCGTAGGATCGGGGTTGACTATGGGAGGCTGAGCGGGAGCCGGTGTTGGTTCAGGATTAGGAGTCGGTTCCGGAACTGTCCCGGAAGCGTAAAGCTCCCAGTTAGTGCCATTTTTACGCACATCGTACAGATATCCCCCCAACTCAACCTGAGAAGACGCGCTGAACGAGGCCGCACCGTCAGTGGTTTTTACCACTGTCAGAACTTCATTTCCCGTAGTGGCCTCGCTGCCCTGGTTGCGGATAGCCAATACGTGATTACCAGCACTACTTCCGCTGATATTCAATAAATCCCCTTTATTATTAACGCCATTACCCTCGCCAACAACATCAGCACGCATAATAAAGGTACTGTTACCGCTCAGGTTCTCTACGTTTAATGTGGCAAATGTGCCGGCAGTTGACCCGTGGCTGGCAAAATCGACAGTTGAATGGCTCAGCGCCAGCGTGTCGAGATTAGAATTACTTGTTACGTTCCAGACGCTGTTATTCATTGCAACGTCCAGTTTCCCGCCATTGACATTATCGCTGAGGGAGGAACCTGTCCAAACCGACCCTGGGTGCATATCTAGATTGATTAGCCCACCTTTGGAAAGAACGCTACCGTTGATAAGCATACGACCCGAGGCGTTGATGCGGCTGGCGGCATAACCATCGTCATGTTGCGTTGCAATGGCCATCTGGTCGGGTGTACTCATATCAATAACCAGATCGCTCGTGAGGTCGATCTGGCTGTTGGTCATGGCATAAATTCCCCTGGCTCCTGCCGCGCCGGTGATAGCCAAACTGTCTCCGGTTATTCTACCGCCGCTGAGCGCCCACAAACCCAGCGCCAGACTGCCATTACGATCAACTGTAATATCGGTATTTTGCATGTTGACAACAGCCGTTGCCGTCTGGGCCGAGGCACCATAAGAACCGCCGGAAAAGATGCTGTTTCGTTGCGCTGCCGTGCCAGAAAAATTGATTGTCGCGTCTGAACCACTGGTGACGAGGCCACCGCCCTGCGCGGAAGAAATATGGCTATCTGCACCGATAGTGGTTGTACCACCACGAACTTCGACGCCATTGGCCGCGGCTCCAGTTACATCAACAGTGAGTGCATTCGCGCTAACCTGGCCAAAGCTCCAGAGGCCGTGTGCATTATCGCCATTGGTTTTAATGGTACTGTTTGTTCCGAGATCGACAACAGAGTTTTTCTGTACGTTTATCCCCATGGCGCTGTAGCCCTGAACATCGATTGTCAGGTCTGTCGCCGTAAAACGCGCAGCACCATTGGCGTTATTGCCGTTGAGACCACCGATATAAACACCTGTACTTCCATCGGTCGTGATTTTACTTCCGCTTCCAAGATCGACACTGGTGCCATAGTCATTGATGGTTAGGCCTATACCGTTCGAGTTTTCAATGGTGAATTGAGTGGCTGTTAGTGTTGAGCTATGCCCAATAATGATGCCGTCATCGTTACTCTTAATGGTGCTGCCTGTGCCTAAGTCAGCATGGGTATAGTCACCAATTAAGTTAATGCCGATGGCAGAGGTTTGACCAACAACATCTACTGTGAGTCGGTTAGCTGTCAGGGAGCTGTTTTTGCCCTGAATAATGATTCCTTTTGCATATCCAGAGGCGTCGTTGACATTGACGGTGACATCATTACCCAGGTTGATATTGCCAGGCGTGTTTCCTGCTGGGGTCATTACACCATAGAGGTTTCCTGATGGATCGGCGGTATCTCCTGTAATTCTGTCACCATCATTAATAGTAATATTGGTGCCATATTGACTTCCTGTATCAGCAGCTATCAGCAGGGGGGAAAAGATAATTGCATTCAAACCAATAGCGCCAAATTTTATCAGTTGAATTGAGGGCGAACGGATTTTTAATTCAGCGAGACGATCTGCTTTGGTATTCCCATTGTGTTGTTTGATGCCCATACCACTCCTATATAGTACCCAGACTATGGGTCTATGGATTTTGTCATTTTGTTTAAATCAATGAATAATATCCTCTTATCATCATGATATTTGTATGGTGCAATCATGATGAGCTTCTCAGAGAATAATTCTCTATTACCGGGCAAAATCAGGAACACAGGAATTAATATATATTTAACATCCCCCTTACAAAGGTGGGTTTATATCGAGTTATTCCCTAAGTTGTCGTTGCTTATTCCAATTCGTTACTATAAATATGGCAAAAATATTACAACAAACAGCGGTTAAAAAATTTGGTGAAGATTTTTTGTAATAATCCTAATTAGTTATGGGAATTTCGCTTGATGTATCTGCATAACAAAAACAATATGCGCCATTTTTGCATTACTAATAAGAAAAAGCAAAAAACATCGATATTCATTTTTGGTCAATGGGTTTTCTGGCCTATCGTTGTTATTGTGCTACTGGTTATCATTTTCATCTTGCCAGGATCGCACGTAATCACGTTATTCGGGGACTTTATCTGCGGGATATTACCCTTCAGGTAAGTCCTTTTCTCGCCAGCATATTGGAGCGTGATCAATATTGATCAGCTGTGAAGGGGGTGATGTGTAGTGGACCAAAACTTACGTTATATCACTACTAATGAGATATCCGTCATCTGACACTGATGTCTTTAATTATTCTCGTGGTTCACTGTAGGCAATAAGCACAAAAGTGTAGGATGTTACAAGAATGATTAGGACTCGGTGAAATGAAAAATCCACGCAATTGCGTGGATTATATATACTTTTGCGCTCTTCATGAGATTTAGCGAAACCTCATGAGACAACAAATTAATTAGACGTTGAAAAGGAAGTTCATCACATCGCCATCTTTAACGATGTAATCTTTACCTTCTGCACGCATTTTGCCTGCTTCTTTCGCGCCTTGTTCACCTTTGTAAGTGATGAAATCTTCAAACGAGATGGTTTGTGCACGGATAAAGCCTTTTTCAAAATCAGTATGGATTTTGCCCGCTGCCTGCGGCGCGGTTGCTCCAACCGGAATGGTCCATGCACGCACTTCTTTCACCCCAGCGGTGAAGTAAGTTTGCAGGTTCAGCAGCTTATAACCGGCACGGATCACACGGTTCAGGCCCGGCTCTTCCAGCCCAAGCTCCTGCATAAACTCGTCACGTTCTTCGTCGTCCAGTTCGGCAATGTCTGCTTCAACAGCAGCACAAACCGGAACCACAACAGAACCTTCTTTCGCCGCGATTTCACGCACCTGGTCAAGATATGGGTTGTTTTCAAAACCGTCTTCGTTGACGTTGGCGATGTACATTGTTGGTTTCAGCGTCAGGAAGCTCAGGTAACGAATAGCCGCTTTCTCTTCAGCGCTTAAATCCAGCGCGCGCAGCATACCTGCATTTTCCAACTGGGGCAGGCATTTTTCCAGGACCGCCAGCTCAGCTTTCGCGTCTTTATCGCCACCTTTGGCTTTCTTCTGTACGCGATGAATCGCACGTTCGCAGGTGTCGAGGTCTGCCAGCGCCAGTTCGGTGTTGATAACTTCAATATCGTCAGCCGGGTTAACTTTGCCGGAAACGTGAATGATGTTGTCATTTTCAAAGCAGCGAACAACGTGACCGATCGCTTCGGTTTCACGGATGTTGGTCAGGAACTGGTTACCCAGACCTTCGCCTTTCGATGCGCCTTTTACCAGACCGGCGATATCGACAAATTCCATGGTCGTGGGAAGCGTACGTTGCGGTTTTACGATTTCAGCCAGTTGATCCAGGCGAGGGTCAGGCATTGGTACGACGCCTGTGTTCGGCTCAATGGTGCAGAATGGAAAGTTGGCCGCTTCAATACCGGCTTTGGTCAGCGCGTTGAACAGGGTAGATTTCCCGACGTTGGGCAAACCGACGATACCGCATTTGAATCCCATGATTTAAATCACCTTAATATCTTAATAATCAACCTGTTATTGCTAACAGATTGCAGAAATGGAAATAACTTTGCCTATTATACACGGCACTCGGCAAAAATGCCGCAGACAACGACTTATTGCGCTTTAAAGGCGTGCAATCGGTTCGTTGCTTTGGTCAAGCCATCTGTAAACCACATTTCAGTACAACGCGCCGCTTCGTCGATGGCTTCATCAATTAACTTCTGTTCACTAACAGGCGGTTTGCCTAACACAAAACCGACAACTTTATTTTTATCGCCCGGATGACCGATTCCGATGCGTAAACGGTGAAAGTTAGGGTTATTACCCAATTTACTGATGATGTCTTTCAGTCCATTGTGACCACCATGGCCACCGCCCAATTTAAATTTGGCGACGCCAGGAGGCAGATCCAGTTCGTCGTGGGCCACCAGAATTTCGTCCGGATTAATGCGGAAAAAACTGGCCATCGCCGCAACGGCTTTGCCGCTGAGATTCATAAATGTAGTCGGGACTAACAGGCGGACATCTTCGCCTCCAAGAGTGACTCGCGAAGTATAACCAAAGAATTTAGCCTCTTCGCGCAGCGGAGCGCGCAAACGCTCTGCCAGTAAGTCAACGAACCAGGCACCAGCATTATGTCGCGTTGCGGCGTATTCAGCACCGGGGTTCGCCAGGCCGACAATCAATTTAATCGTCACGTTTTTTTGTCCTGAGTGTGTACATAACTGGCGCGTAGTTTACTGGTTGCGGCCCCGCTTGACAAAAAACTGCGTATCAAATGCAGATAACGTAATAATTGCATGAGTGGACTATTAGAAAGTCAAGGTGTTCAGGCGTTTATTTGTAAAGTTTTGTTGAAATAAGGGTTGTAATTGTGATCACGCCCGCACATAACCCACAGGGTGTTGTCTATACTTTACACATAAGGAAGAGGGGTATTCCCTGTTACAACCCAGAAAGTTCCGGAGGTGACATATGAAACGCAAAAACGCTTCGTTACTCGGTAACGTGCTCATGGGGTTGGGTCTGGTGGTAATGGTGGTCGGCGTGGGGTATTCAATCCTCAACCAGTTACCACAGTTTAATATGCCCCAGTATTTCGCACATGGTGCAGTGCTAAGTATTTTCGTCGGTGCCATTCTCTGGCTGGCGGGTGCCCGTGTTGGCGGGCATGAACAGGTGTGCGACCGTTACTGGTGGGTTCGCCACTATGACAAACGTTGCCGCCGTAGCGATAATCGCCGTCATAGCTAACAAATAATGCAGTTTGCTGACCAGTCAGTTTGCGCTGACTGGTCAATCTCGTACTTATAAATCCGCCATCGCCGCGCGACGATTCGGGAAGAACGCCAGGCGTCCCGGGATCGGTTGAATGCCAGCGCGAGCCATAGTGCGCAGTGGCTGGAATTCCACGTTGCACACGCGCAGTTCACATCCCTCGGGCAGACGCTTCACAAAACGCTGGAACGCATCAAGACCACCAGCATCAAGTACCGGAACCGCATCCCACTTCAGAATCACAATCCGTTTGCCTTCAAGACGTGACTCCAGGTCCGTGAACAAGCCTTCAGCAGCAGCAAAAAACAGCGGGCCAATAACGCGCAGAACCAGGACATCGTCTGGAACATCTACGACTACCGGTGCCAGGCGAGTCATACGTGCGATACGACGCATAAACAGCAGCGATGCCAGCACGATCCCCACGCTGATGGCAATAACCATATCAAACAGCACGGTCAGCGACATGCACAGCAGCATGACAATGATGTCATCTTTCGGCGCATGACGCAGCAAGTCGACCACTTTGTGCGCTTCACTCATGTTCCACGCCACCATCAACAGCAGGGCAGCCATGGCGGAAAGCGGCAGCCAGGAGAGCAGCGGTGCCAGTACCAGCAGGGCAAGAATAACCAGAATAGAGTGGATCACCGCCGAGATAGGGGAAGTTGCCCCGGCACGGACGTTAGCGGCAGAACGCGCGATGGCAGCTGTAGCGGTAATGCCACCAAAGAACGGAGCGATGATATTCCCCAGTCCCTGTCCAACCAGTTCGCTATTCGCCTTGTGTTTCGTCCCGGTCATACCATCCAGCACCACGGCGCAGAGCAGAGATTCGATTGCGCCGAGCATTGCCATTGAGAATGCCGCAGGCAGCAGTGTGCGAATAGAATCCCAGGTTAGCGTGAATTCTGAATTAGGCAGATCCCACGGCAGCACCAGTTGCGGCAGCAGTTGCGGAATACCGTTACCCTGAGAACCATCGGCCAGGACGTAGTGGAATTGCGAACCGATGGTAGCAACATGTCCGCCGAGCAGGTTAACAATCCCCATCACCGCGCAACCAGCCAGCAAGGCCGGAAGGTGACCGGGTAAACGAATGCCCAGACGCGGCCAGAAAACAAGAATACCTAGCGTCACAATGCCAATGGCAGCATCACCCACATTAATGGTCGGCAGCGCCATAAATAATGCGCCGACTTTTTGTAGATAATGTTCCGGGACATGGGCCATTTGCAGACCGAGAAAATCTTTAATCTGCATGGTACCGATGGTGATCCCGATACCCGAGGTGAAACCTAAGGTGACGGAAACCGGAATATACTCAATCAGGCGACCAAAGCGTGCCAGACCCATCAGAATCAAAAAAATCCCCGACAGCAAGGTCGCAACCAGCAGTCCTGCCAGTCCAAACTGTTGCGACACGGGATAGAGAATTACCACAAATGCCGCAGTCGGACCGGAAACGCTAAAGCGTGACCCACCCGTCAGAGCAATGACAATCCCCGCAACAGCTGCGGTATATAAACCGTACTGGGGTGCCACACCACTACCAATAGCCAACGCCATCGCCAGCGGGATAGCAATAATCCCGACGGTTATCCCGGCAATCAGGTCACGGGTAAACCGTGCGGCAGTATATTTTTCTTTCCAGCAAGCGTCGATCAGAGCGCGGAAAGGCATCACATGTGAGGAAAATATTTTGTTCACAATAATGTTTCATCCGTGAGCGCATCATCTGTCAACTAAATGGCAGGTGAAGGAGGCATAGGTCATACAAATGGATATTACAGACAAAAAAACCCGCCGCAGCGGGTCTTTGAGCCGGGTTCGATTAGTGTTCGAACATGGCAGAGATCGATTCTTCGTTGCTGATACGACGAATCGCTTCGGCCAGCATACCTGACAGGGTCAGAGTACGCACGTTCGGCAGTGATTTGATTTCATCGCTCAGCGGAATGGTATCGCAGACAACGACTTCATCAATTACAGAGTTACGCAGGTTGTTCGCCGCGTTGCCAGAGAAGATCGGGTGAGTCGCGTACGCAAATACACGTTTAGCACCACGTTCTTTCAGAGCTTCAGCAGCTTTACACAGCGTACCGCCAGTGTCGATCATATCATCGACCAGTACGCAGTCACGACCTGCAACGTCACCGATGATATGCATCACCTGGGAAACGTTCGCACGCGGACGACGTTTGTCGATGATTGCCATATCGGTATCGTTCAGCAGCTTAGCGATAGCGCGGGCACGCACAACGCCGCCGATGTCCGGAGAAACCACAATTGGGTTATCCAGATTCAGCTGCAGCATGTCTTCCAGCAGGATCGGGCTACCAAATACGTTATCAACCGGAACGTCGAAGAAACCCTGAATCTGTTCAGCGTGCAGATCCACTGTCAGCACACGGTCAACACCGACGCTGGAGAGGAAGTCTGCAACCACTTTCGCAGTGATTGGTACACGAGCGGAACGGACGCGACGGTCCTGGCGCGCATAGCCAAAGTAGGGGATAACAGCGGTGATACGACCTGCGGAAGCACGACGCAGGGCATCAACCATAACGACTAATTCCATCAGGTTGTCGTTAGTAGGGGCACAAGTGGACTGGATGATGAAAATATCACCACCGCGTACATTTTCATTAATTTGTACGCTGACTTCGCCATCGCTAAAGCGACCTACAGCGGCGTCGCCGAGTGAAGTGTACAGGCGGTTGGCAATACGTTGTGCTAGTTCCGGGGTGGCGTTACCAGCAAAAAGCTTCATATCAGGCACGAGAAGAACCTCAGGCATGCGTCCATTGGTGGAAAGAATCTGCCGAAAACTGTGCGGGCCAGGCATGATCCTTTCCAGGCGGTGTATTAAAGAGCGCGATGCAACGTCTGGAACAAGGTGACGTTGTCACCGAAACTCAGCTTGCCCGGCTTAAAGCATGGCTCTGTGCAATGGGGAAAGATTAACGCCTTTCGCCACAAAGCCATTGAGCCATTCCGGGGCTTGCTCTAGCACCTGGCGGGCTTCAGACTCTGTATCAAATTCAGCAAAGACACAGGCCCCTGTCCCAGTCAGGCGCGACGGGGCGTATTCTAACAGCCAGGAAAGCACCGCATCAACCTCGCGAAAACGTTTTCTTGCGATAACCTCGCAATCATTGCTGAATTCACATTTTAGCAACGTTTCTATTGACCTTTTTGGCGTATTGCGCGGGAGTTCAGGATCTTTAAAAATCACCGGAGTCGGAATACTTACACCAGGGTGCGCCACCAGATACCACTTCTCTGGCGGATCCACCGGCGTTAGTATTTCACCAACGCCTTCGGCAAACGCGGCATGCCCCCGAACAAAGACAGGAACATCTGCGCCCAGCGTCAGCCCCATTTCCGCCAGCTCATCCATGCTTAGCCCGCATTGCCAGAGATGATTTAATGCCACCAGGACCGTCGCGGCATTGGATGAACCACCGCCGAGACCGCCGCCCATCGGCAAACGCTTGTCAATGCTGATATTCGCACCGCTTCCCGTCGGAAGACGCCCGCTGTCTGCCGCAGTTTTCATCAACAATCGCGCTGCGCGAACGATCAGGTTATCTTCATGTTCCACGCCTTCAACGGGCGTTAACAGACGAATATCCCCATCGTCACGAAGCTCAATGCTGATGGTGTCGCCGTAATCAAGAAACTGAAACAGCGTTTGCAGCGTGTGGTAACCATCCGCACGCTGACCGGTAATGTATAAAAACAGATTAAGTTTTGCCGGAGAGGGCCACTGTGTCCGCATTATTTCACTATCCAGTTATCCATTTTTAACTTGATGCGTTGACCACCGTCGGTGAGTTCCATATTGGCTGGCATCGCAGGTTGCGTTTTGGTGTCATAACCACCATAAACAACCTTCCAGTTTTTGCCATTCTGGCTGTAGGTAATTTCGCTCAGGCGGTACTGGTCGTCCAGTTTGTAGTCGGTTGCATCACCCGGTAAACCTAAAATCCACTGGCGCAAGCTGTTGAGCGGAATTGGCATTCCGGTCAATTTGCCAATCATCTCTTCGGCGTCATCGGCGGTATAACGCTGACCTTTATTGTCGACTAACTGCACGTTACCCGGTTGAGCATTCAGCTCCAGTTCCGTGCTGCCCAATGGGTTAGTGAGCAGCAGACGGTAGCGATCCTGGCCGGTTTGCTGCCAGAAAAAGCGGGCGTACACTTTTTGTTGGTCAGAAATATAAGCGAACGCGCCGCGAGTCTGATACTGATTAAGATTGCGCACGTCTTGCTGATGCTGACGCCATTGTGGCGAATCCGGGCTTTTGCCAGGACCTTTGGGCGTGGTAACGGAACAGGCAGTGAGCACAAGAGCAGCCAGCGGTAGCAGGCGGATAAGACGAAAATCGGGCAGGGGCATAGTGATGACAAGTCCTTGAGATACGTTGCAGTTATAACCCTTAATGCTAGCGTTACCGTCCGCTATCGTCTATGTTCAAGTTGTCTTAATTGCCAGAATCTAACGGCTTTCGGCAATTACTCCAAAAGGGGGCGCTCTCTTTTATTGATCTTACGCATCCTGTATGATGCAAGCAGACTAACCCTATCAACGTTGGTATTATTTCCCGCAGACATGACCCTTTTAGCACTCGGTATCAACCATAAAACGGCACCTGTATCGCTGCGAGAACGTGTATCGTTTTCGCCGGATAAGCTCGATCAGGCGCTTGACAGCCTGCTTGCGCAGCCGATGGTGCAGGGCGGCGTGGTGCTGTCGACGTGCAACCGCACGGAACTTTATCTTAGCGTTGAAGAGCAGGATAACCTGCAAGAGGCGTTAATCCGCTGGCTTTGCGATTATCACAATCTTAATGAAGAAGATCTGCGTAAAAGCCTCTACTGGCATCAGGATAACGACGCGGTTAGCCATTTAATGCGTGTTGCCAGCGGCCTGGATTCACTGGTTCTTGGGGAGCCGCAGATCCTCGGTCAGGTTAAAAAAGCGTTTGCCGATTCGCAAAAAGGTCATATGAAGGCCAGCGAACTGGAACGCATGTTCCAGAAATCTTTCTCTGTCGCGAAACGCGTTCGCACTGAAACAGATATCGGTGCCAGTGCTGTGTCTGTCGCTTTTGCGGCTTGTACGCTGGCGCGGCAGATCTTTGAATCGCTCTCTACGGTCACAGTGTTGCTGGTAGGCGCGGGCGAAACCATCGAGCTGGTAGCGCGTCATCTGCGCGAACATAAAGTACAGAAGATGATTATCGCCAACCGCACTCGCGAACGTGCCCAAATTCTGGCAGATGAAGTTGGCGCGGAAGTGATTGCCCTGAGTGAGATCGACGAACGTCTGCGCGAAGCCGATATCATCATCAGTTCCACCGCCAGCCCGTTACCGATTATCGGGAAAGGCATGGTGGAGCGCGCATTAAAAAGCCGTCGCAACCAACCAATGCTGTTGGTGGATATTGCCGTTCCGCGCGATGTTGAGCCGGAAGTTGGCAAACTGGCGAATGCTTATCTTTATAGTGTGGACGATCTGCAAAGCATCATTTCGCACAACCTGGCGCAGCGTAAAGCCGCAGCGGTTGAGGCGGAAACTATTGTCGCTCAGGAAACCAGCGAATTTATGGCGTGGCTGCGAGCACAAAGCGCCAGCGAAACCATTCGCGAGTATCGCAGCCAGGCAGAGCACGTTCGCGATGAGTTAACCGCCAAAGCGTTAGCGGCCCTTGAGCAGGGCGGCGACGCGCAAGCCATTATGCAGGATCTGGCATGGAAACTGACTAACCGCTTGATCCATGCGCCAACGAAATCACTTCAACAGGCCGCCCGTGACGGGGATAACGAACGCCTGAATATTCTGCGCGACAGCCTCGGGCTGGAGTAGCAGTACATCATTTTCTTTTTTTACAGGGTGCATTTACGCCTATGAAGCCTTCTATCGTTGCCAAACTGGAAGCCCTGCATGAACGCCATGAAGAAGTTCAGGCGTTGCTGGGTGACGCGCAAACTATCGCCGACCAGGAACGTTTTCGCGCATTATCACGCGAATATGCGCAGTTAAGTGATGTTTCGCGCTGTTTTACCGACTGGCAACAGGTTCAGGAAGATATCGAAACCGCACAGATGATGCTCGATGATCCTGAAATGCGTGAGATGGCGCAGGATGAACTGCGCGAAGCTAAAGAAAAAAGCGAGCAACTGGAACAGCAATTACAGGTTCTGTTACTGCCAAAAGATCCTGATGACGAACGTAACGCCTTCCTCGAAGTCCGAGCCGGAACCGGCGGCGACGAAGCGGCGCTGTTCGCAGGCGATCTGTTCCGTATGTACAGCCGTTACGCCGAAGCCCGCCGCTGGCGGGTAGAAATCATGAGCGCCAGCGAGGGTGAACATGGTGGTTATAAAGAGATCATCGCCAAAATTAGCGGTGATGGTGTGTATGGTCGTCTGAAATTTGAATCTGGCGGTCATCGCGTGCAGCGTGTTCCTGCTACGGAATCGCAGGGTCGTATTCATACTTCTGCTTGTACCGTTGCGGTAATGCCAGAACTGCCTGACGCAGAACTGCCGGACATCAACCCAGCAGATTTACGCATTGATACTTTCCGCTCGTCAGGGGCGGGTGGTCAGCACGTTAACACCACCGATTCGGCAATTCGTATTACTCACTTGCCGACCGGGATTGTTGTTGAATGTCAGGATGAACGTTCACAACATAAAAACAAAGCGAAGGCACTTTCTGTACTTGGTGCTCGTATCCACGCTGCAGAAATGGCAAAACGGCAACAGGCCGAAGCGTCTACCCGTCGTAACCTGCTGGGGAGTGGCGATCGCAGCGACCGTAACCGTACTTACAACTTCCCGCAGGGGCGCGTTACCGATCACCGCATCAACCTGACACTCTACCGTCTGGATGAAGTGATGGAAGGTAAGCTGGATATGCTGATTGAACCGATTATCCAGGAACATCAGGCCGACCAACTGGCGGCGTTGTCCGAGCAGGAATAATGGAATATCAATACTGGTTACGTGAAGCAATAAGCCAACTTCAGGCGAGCGAAAGCCCACGCCGTGACGCTGAAATCTTATTGGAGTATGTCACTGGCAGGGGGCGGACTTTTATTCTGGCCTTTGGTGAAACGCAGCTGACTGACGAACAATGTCAGCAACTTGATGCGCTACTGACACGTCGTCGCGATGGTGAACCCATTGCTCATTTAACCGGGGTGCGAGAATTCTGGTCGTTGCCGTTATTTGTTTCGCCAGCGACCTTAATTCCGCGCCCGGATACGGAGTGTCTGGTGGAGCAGGCACTGGCGCGGTTGCCTGAACAACCTTGCCGTATTCTCGATCTCGGGACGGGTACCGGGGCGATTGCGCTTGCGCTGGCTAGCGAGCGCCCGGACTGCGAAATTATCGCTGTAGATCGTATGCCTGATGCTGTCTCCCTGGCACAACGTAATGCCCAGCATCTGGCGATCAAAAATATCCACATTCTGCAAAGCGACTGGTTTAGCGCGCTAGCCGGGCAGCAGTTTGCGATGATTGTCAGCAATCCGCCGTATATTGACGAGCAGGACCCACATCTTCAACAAGGCGATGTCCGCTTTGAGCCGCTCACTGCGCTGGTTGCGGCAGACAGTGGAATGGCAGACATCGTGCATATCATCGAACAGTCGCGTAACGCGCTGGTATCCGGCGGCTTTCTGCTTCTGGAACATGGCTGGCAGCAGGGCGAAGCGGTGCGACAAGCATTTATCCTCGCGGGGTATCATGACGTCGAAACCTGCCGTGACTATGGTGATAACGAGCGCGTAACGCTCGGCCGCTATTATCAATGACAAGTTTTTCTACACTGCTTAGTGTTCATCTTATTAGTATCGCGCTTTCTGTTGGGCTATTAACCTTACGTTTCTGGCTACGTTATCAGAAGCATCCACAGGCATTTGCTCGCTGGACGCGCATTGTGCCGCCGGTTGTCGATACGGTGTTATTGTTAAGCGGCATTGCGTTGATGGCTAAAGCGCACATCCTGCCATTTTCCGGGCAGGCACAGTGGCTGACTGAAAAGCTGTTTGGAGTTATCATTTATATCGTTTTGGGTTTTATTGCACTCGATTATCGTCGTATGCACAGTCAGCAGGCGCGCATTATTGCCTTCCCGCTGGCGTTGGTGGTGCTGTACATCATCATTAAACTCGCCACCACAAAAGTACCGTTACTGGGGTAAGTCATGAGATCGTTAGCTGATTTCGAATTTAATAAAGCGCCATTGTGCGAAGGCATGATCCTGGCTTGCGAAGCAATCCGCCGCGATTTTCCCTCGCAAGATGTTTACGACGAACTGGAGCGTCTCGTTAGTCTGGCGAAGGAAGAAATCAGCCAGCTTCTGCCTTTAGAAGAGCAGCTGGAAAAACTGATCGCGCTGTTTTACGGCGACTGGGGATTTAAAGCCTCACGCGGCGTTTATCGTCTTTCCGATGCATTATGGCTGGACCAGGTGTTAAAGAATCGACAGGGCAGTGCGGTATCATTAGGTGCGGTTTTATTATGGGTCGCGAATCGTCTCGATTTGCCGCTGCTGCCGGTGATTTTCCCTACGCAGCTGATATTGCGCATTGAATGTCCGGATGGCGAAATTTGGCTGATTAATCCTTTTAACGGTGAATCGTTAAGCGAACATATGCTGGACGTATGGTTAAAGGGAAATATCAGCCCGTCGGCGGAACTGTTTTATGAAGACCTTGATGAAGCTGATAACATTGAGGTAATCCGCAAATTGCTGGATACACTCAAAGCCTCGTTGATGGAAGAAAATCAGATGGAGCTGGCGTTACGCACCAGCGAAGCTTTATTACAATTCAACCCTGAAGATCCCTATGAAATTCGCGATCGCGGGTTGATTTATGCGCAACTGGATTGCGAACACGTTGCGTTGAACGATTTAAGTTATTTCGTTGAACAGTGTCCGGAAGACCCGATCAGCGAAATGATCCGTGCGCAAATAAATAACATCGCGCATAAACATATTGTGCTGCATTAATTAATCGACATTTTACTCAAGATTAAGGCGATCCTATGAAACAAAAAGTGGTTAGCATTGGCGACATCAACGTAGCAAATGACCTGCCGTTCGTACTGTTTGGCGGTATGAACGTGCTGGAATCTCGCGATCTGGCGATGCGCATTTGCGAGCACTACGTAACTGTGACCCAGAAACTGGGTATCCCTTACGTGTTCAAAGCCTCTTTTGACAAAGCCAACCGCTCCTCCATCCACTCTTATCGTGGACCGGGCCTGGAAGAAGGGATGAAAATCTTCCAGGAGTTGAAGCAGACTTTTGGCGTGAAAATTATCACCGACGTTCACGAACCAAGTCAGGCACAGCCCGTTGCTGATGTCGTGGATGTGATTCAGTTGCCGGCGTTTCTTGCTCGCCAGACTGACCTGGTTGAAGCCATGGCGAAAACCGGTGCGGTAATTAACGTCAAGAAACCACAGTTTGTCAGCCCGGGACAGATGGGTAATATCGTTGATAAATTCAAAGAAGGCGGCAACGAAAAAGTGATTCTTTGCGATCGTGGTGCTAACTTCGGCTATGACAACCTGGTTGTCGATATGCTGGGCTTCAGCATTATGAAGAAAGTGTCTGGTAACTCGCCGGTGATTTTCGACGTGACCCACGCACTGCAATGCCGCGATCCGTTTGGCGCAGCTTCCGGTGGTCGTCGTGCTCAGGTGGCTGAGCTGGCACGAGCCGGTATGGCGGTAGGTCTGGCGGGGCTGTTTATTGAAGCGCATCCGGATCCGGAACATGCGAAATGTGATGGTCCATCCGCGCTGCCGCTGGCTAAACTGGAACCGTTCCTCAAGCAGATGAAAGCGATTGATGATCTGGTGAAAGGTTTCGAAGAACTGGATACCAGCAAGTAATCTTTTTTGCTTGAAAAATAAAGTCTTAGCGTTCTGCGTTAAGACTTTTTTCATGGGTGCCAGATACAAAAAAGGCCGTAGGCTGTTACCCCTGCGGCCGGTTTCGGGCGCATATTGCCATCACGGCAGCCTGACGCCCGTTTTCACCTTACTTCCGGTTACGCCACCAGCCGACAATCGCTGCGGTAATAATTCCCGCCAGGATCGGTGCTGCCAGGTCGTGCCAGAAAATCATGGCAAACTGCGCGAGCGTCATATAGCCGCCTTGTTGTAATGACAACATTTTGCGGCTATTCTTGAATTGTTCTGGTTCAAGATTAGCCCCCGTTCTGTTGTCAGGTTAAACCTCTCAACGTGCGGGGGTTTTCTCTTTCCAGCAACCAATGCCACCAGGGATAAAGCCCCCGCAACATTGCGCCTCACCGGATAACGCCGGCTTGATGTGGATACTACGTCTCAATTCATCTTCACTTCATCCCTGAAATGTTTGCAATGAAGAGTGCATTCCGGTTTTTCAACAGCTGTTACAGTCGTTTCATGAGGGCTCTGGATGATGCTTCCAGCTCGGGTTGCCAATATTTACTTGTGGAAGAGATAAAGACAAAAATGGCCGCAGGCTGTTACCCCTGCGGCCGGTTTCGGGCGCATATTGCCATCACGGCAGCCTGACGCCCGTTTTCACCTTACTTCCGGTTACGCCACCAGCTGACAATCGCTGCGGTAATAATCCCCGTCAGGATCGGTGCCGCCAGGTCGTGCCAGAAAGTCATGGCAAACTGCGCGAGCGTCATATAGCCGCCTTGTTGTAATGACAACATTTTGCGGCTATTCTTGAAGTGTCTGGTTTCAAGATTAGCCCCCGTTCTGTTGTCAGGTTTTACCTCTCAACGTGCGGGGGTTTTCTCTTTCCAGCAACCAATGCCACCAGGGATAAAGCCCCCGCAACATTGCGCCTCACCGGATAATTCCGGCTTGGTGTGGATACTACGACTCAATTCATCTTCACTTCATCCCTGAAATGTTTGCAATGAAGAGTGCATTCCGGTTTTTCAACAGCTGTTACAGTCGTTTCATGAGTACTCTGGATGATGCTTCCAGCTCGGGTTGCCAATATTTACTTGTGGAAGAGATAAAGACAAAAATGGCCGCAGGCTGTTACCCCTGCGGCCGGTTTCGGGCGCATATTGCCATCACGGCAGCCTGACGCCCGTTTTCACCTTACTTCCGGTTACGCCACCAGCTGACAATCGCTGCGGTAATAATCCCCGTCAGGATCGGTGCCGCCAGGTCGTGCCAGAAAGTCATGGCAAACTGCGCGAGCGTCATATAGCCGCCTTGTTGTAATGACAACATTTTGCGGCTATTCTTGAAGTGTCTGGTTTCAAGATTAGCCCCCGTTCTGTTGTCAGGTTTTACCTCTCAACGTGCGGGGGTTTTCTCTTTCCAGCAACCAATGCCACCAGGGATAAAGCCCCCGCAACATTGCGCCTCACCGGATAATTCCGGCTTGGTGTGGATACTACGTCTCAATTCATCTTCACTTCATCCCTGAAATGTTTGCAATAAAGAGTACATTCCGGCTTTTCAACAGCTGTTGCAGTGGTTTCGTGCAGGTTGTGGTACAGGCTCGCAATTCTGATTAACGAGCTGTCCAGGTAGTATGAAGAAATACAATAAGCAGGAATTTATCTTATCTCCCCCGATTTCCGTCATCGGAGGAGATATAACTGTCAGGCAAATATCGTCATCAAATAGGCGGCAAACAGTGCCAGATGCGCTGCGCCATTGAGCACGTTAGTACGTCCGGTGGAGAAGGAGATATGGCACAGCACTAAAGAGGCCACCATCACCACCATTTCTGGCGCACCAAGTGCAAACTGTAA
The DNA here is from genome assembly GCF_046486385.1 of Escherichia sp. WS33. Lineage (NCBI taxonomy): Bacteria > Pseudomonadati > Pseudomonadota > Gammaproteobacteria > Enterobacterales > Enterobacteriaceae > Escherichia > Escherichia sp. WS33. The sequence goes on from NZ_JBJQLJ010000001.1 coordinate 241,626, forward strand.
TTCGTTACCCGTCATAAAGGCAATTAGCGTGACGACAGGTACGGTAAGCGAAATGGTTGCTAACACTGAACCAAAGAACAGATTCATCGCGCGCTGGACCTGGTTGTTCAACACTGCTTTTAACGCACCTAAACCTTCCGGCGACAGAATCAACAGAGCCACCAGGAAGCCAGTAAAGGCGACAGGGGCATTCATGCTGTCGAGCAATGTCTCCAGCGGGCTGGCATTCATTTTGGTGACTGCAATAACGGCAATCAGATGGATAATCAACCAGATAGCATGCCACACGCTGCTATGGGCAGACGGTTTACCGTGATGCGGGTCATCGTCATCACTGTCATCTTCGTGCTCGTAGACAAACAAACTTTGATGCGTTTTGGTCTGGATCAGCAAAAATACGCCATACATTGCCGCAGAAATTAATGCTACCAGTAACGCCTGACCGGTTGAAAAATTCGCCGCAGGCAGAGCCATTGGAAATACCAGTACGATTATCGCCAGGGGGAACAGCGCAATTAAATACTGCTTGATACCAAACAGATTCATATATTGGGTGGCAAACTTACGACCGCCCAACAATAATGAAAAGCCAACCAGCCCACCGGTAACAATCATAATGATTGAATAGAGCGTATCACGCATTAGCGTTGGCGCGGCGTCGCCGGTTGCCATTAAAGCTGAAATCAAACTGACTTCAAGAATAACCACTGAAAGGCTAAGAATAAGCGAACCGTAAGGTTCTCCCAGGCGATGGGCTAATACGTCCGCATGACGGACAACACTAAAGGCGCTACTTAAAATACCAATAAGCGCAAGAAGATTGATGGCAATGACCACTGGTAGTGTCTGGCTGCTTCCCCACAGGAACAGCACTACCAGCGCCAGAACCGGGAAAATAAGCGAAGTCTCCTTGTGGCGGGTTTTTACCGCCTCTTGAGCATTTGACATTATGGTTATCCCTTTGCAGATGAATTTATCGAAAATGTAAAAAATAGGTAGGAAAAATAACAGAAAGTGTCTGGATATCGGTAACATTTTACGAATTTTTACCCCACTGTCGATTTTTTACTCATTGGGACATAAAAATAAGTATTACGTTTAGACAATGTTTGTTTTAGCGTTTCTTAAGAACAGTCTGACATGAAAATTCCTATGTTTTGGCAAGAGTAGATATTGTTGACCACACTTAATGTTCAACTTTGTAAAAGGAGTCAACGATGCCGTATAAAACGAAAAGCGATCTGCCGGAAAGCGTAAAGCACGTTCTACCGTCTCATGCCCAGGATATCTATAAAGAAGCGTTCAACAGCGCATGGGATCAATATAAAGATAAAGACGATCGGCGTGATGACGCCAGTCGCGAAGAAACCGCGCATAAAGTGGCCTGGGCTGCTGTGAAGCATGAATATGCCAAAGGGGATGATGATAAATGGCATAAAAAATCGTAAAACCGGTAGCTTAGTTAAAGCTATTCGTGCGGTGTTGCCTTGCAAGTGGTCCGTGGATTGCATATTGTCCCGTTAGTGGTTTCAAAATGAGCAGTAAAAATGTCCGGAAGACACCAAAAAGTTGTCGCAGGGAAGTATGCAGTGGCGGAGGTGTAAGGTGATAACGCGTGATTTCTTGATGAATGCCGATTGTAAAACGGCATTTGGTGCCATTGAAGAATCACTCTTATGGTCAGCAGAGCAACGGGCGGCTTCGCTGGCGGCGACGCTGGCTTGTCGACCTGATGAGGGACCGGTGTGGATCTTCGGTTATGGATCGTTGATGTGGAATCCGGCACTGGAGTTTACCGAGTCGTGCACCGGTACACTGGTTGGATGGCATCGCGCGTTTTGCCTGCGCCTGACCGCCGGGCGCGGGACTGCGCACCAGCCGGGACGGATGCTTGCACTGAAAGAGGGCGGACGCACTACAGGCGTCGCCTATCGACTGCCAGAAGAGACGCTGGAGCAGGAACTAACCCTGTTGTGGAAGCGCGAGATGATTACCGGCTGTTATCTGCCAACCTGGTGTCAGCTTGATCTTGATGATGGATGCACAGTAAACGCCATTGTGTTTATTATGGACCCGCGACATCCAGAATATGAATCTGACACTCGCGCTCAGGTCATCGCGCCGTTGATTGCGGCGGCGAGCGGTCCGCTGGGAACCAACGCACAATACCTGTTTTCACTGGAACAGGAGCTTATCAAACTGGGAATGCAGGACGATGGGCTGAATGATTTGCTGGTATCGGTAAAAAAACTGCTGGCGGAGAATTATCCGGATGGTGTGTTACGGCCGGGATTCGCCTGAGTAAACTTCCCTCATAGTGGGGCGTCAGACGCCCCCTCAAACATTAAAATGTGAGCACTTTATCGGCTGACAGCGTCCATTGCGCCAGCTCCACAAGAGTACCGATTTCCACCCCATCAATAAGAGGAAGTGTGCTAATCCCGCGCCCGTCGGTACAGGTTTTGCACAATTTCACCGGTACATTCTGAGCGGTAAGGATCTCCAGCATTTGCTGAATGTTGTAGCCTTCCCCTGGTTTTTGCCCGCGCAACCCGGCTGTGACCGCATCAGACATCAGGAACAGACGCAGATCCAGATTGCTCTCCTGCTCTCGTAACGCAATGGCCAGCCGCAAGCTGTTAAACAAGGATTCGCTCCCGTAAGGTGCGCCATTGGCAACGATCACGATTTTTTGCATTATTTACTCCTGTATTCAGGGAATTAGACATTCATCTTCTATCTTACTGCTTCTGCAGCGTCTGACCAATCGGTCACATTTTTAAGGATTTTCCTGAAAGCGCGAGAAAATACGACAAAAGTTGCCAGTAATCGTTATTCTTTAAGGCTATGGTTTTTCATTATTACCGGAAGTTACCGACGTTTTGAGCCGTTTCGTTCCTCGCATTATCCCGTTTTATTTACTCTTGCTTGTAGCAGGCGGTACAGCTAACGCACAATCTACCTTCGAGCAAAAAGCGGCAAATCCCTATGATAATAACAATGATGGTCTGCCGGATTTAGGCATGGCTCCCGAAAATCATGATGGGGAAAAACACTTTGCTGAAATTGTGAAAGATTTCGGCGAAACCAGTATGAATGATAACGGGCTGGATACTGGCGAGCAGGCAAAAGCTTTCGCATTGGGAAAAGTCCGCGACGCGCTTAGTCAACAGGTTAATCAGCACGTAGAGTCCTGGCTATCACTGTGGGGAAATGCCAGTGTTGACGTCAAAGTGGATAACGAAGGACATTTCACCGGCAGTCGTGGAAGCTGGTTTGTGCCGTTACAAGATAATGATCGTTATCTCACCTGGAGCCAGCTTGGTCTTACTCAGCAGGATGATGGGTTGGTGAGCAATGTGGGCGTTGGGCAACGCTGGGCGCGCGGCAACTGGCTGGTGGGTTATAACACTTTTTATGACAACTTGCTGGACGAAAATCTTCAGCGAGCGGGCTTTGGTGCCGAAGCGTGGGGCGAATATTTGCGACTATCGGCAAACTTTTATCAGCCGTTTGCTGCATGGCATGAACAGACAGCCACGCAGGAACAACGGATGGCGCGCGGGTATGACCTGACAGCCCGGATGCGCATGCCGTTCTATCAACACCTCAATACCAGTGTCAGCGTAGAACAGTATTTTGGTGATCGTGTTGATTTGTTTAACTCTGGTACGGGTTATCACAATCCCGTCGCGTTGAGTCTGGGATTAAATTACACCCCTGTGCCATTAGTCACTGTGACGGCCCAGCATAAACAGGGTGAAAGTGGCGAGAATCAAAATAACCTCGGGCTGAATCTTAATTACCGCTTTGGTGTACCGCTCAAAAAACAACTTTCTGCGGGTGAGGTTGCCGAAAGTCAGTCGTTACGTGGTAGTCGCTATGACAATCCGCAGCGAAATAATCTACCGACTCTTGAGTACCGACAGCGAAAAACGTTAACGGTGTTTCTGGCGACACCGCCGTGGGATCTAAAACCTGGCGAAACAGTGCCGCTGAAATTACAAATCCGCAGTCGTTACGGTATTCGGCAACTGATTTGGCAGGGCGATACGCAGATATTAAGTTTGACGCCGGGCGCACAAGCCAACAGCGCGGAGGGCTGGACGCTGATCATGCCTGACTGGCAGAACGGGGAAGGGGCAAGCAATCACTGGCGATTGTCGGTGGTTGTGGAAGATAACCAGGGGCAGCGTGTCTCCTCCAATGAGATCACGCTAACGCTTGTCGAACCGTTCGATGCATTGTCAAACGACGAACTGCGCTGGGAACCGTAATCAGAAAATGCGCTCCTGATGCACCCATACCGCTGCTTCCACGCGAGACTTGAGCTTCATTTTCTTCAGCATGTGCTTGACGTGCACTTTTACTGTGCTTTCGGTGATATCCAGGCGGCGGGCAATCATCTTGTTCGGCAAACCCTGGGCAATCAGCTTGAGAATATCGCGCTCGCGTGGGGTTAACTGGTTAACATCGCGCTCAGTAGTGGCACGGTTAGCGCGCAAGCTGGCGGCCAGAACAGGCGTTAATGCTTCGCTTAATACCATTTCGCCAGCAGCTGCCTGATGCAATGCTTTCAGCAGATCTTCCGGTTCCATATCTTTTAACAGATAGCCATCCGCGCCGCGTTTCAGTGCGGTGACCACATCTTCTTCATGGTTAGAGACGCTGAATACCACAATGCGCCCTGAGAGGGACTTTTCGCGCAGTTTATCCAGCGTTTCCAGACCGTTCATGCCGGGCATATTGAGATCTAACAGGATCAGATCGGGATCAAGAGATTCCGCCAGTTCAATACCCTGTTCGCCATTACTCGCTTCGCCAACCACGGTGATAGCTGGTGCCATACTGATAAGCTGTTTTACGCCAGTTCGCAGCATCGGGTGATCGTCAATCAGCAGGATAGTAGCCGGTTCCTGATTACTCATGGGTATCTCCTTGGACGTCTGTGAAAGTTTTTTCGGGAATAAAGGTGACCACCACTTCGGTGCCACCTGATTCACGACGGCGGACGCGGCAATCGCCTCGTAAACTTTGCGCACGGTCGCGCATTATTATCATGCCGTAGTGATTGCTGCGGATGGCATTTTCAGGCACGCCGCAGCCGTTATCCTGTACGGTCAGTTTGACCTGATTATCGTTTTGCGCCACCGTCACCACGACCTCACTCGCTTGCGAATGTTTGAGGGCGTTACTTAATGCCTCACGGGCAATTTGCAACAAGTGGATTGCCTGATGCGAAGGCACCAGACGAGGCGGCAATTGATAATCCAGCTTCACCGGGAAGCCAAATTTGGCGCTGTACTCTTCGCAACTCGCCTCCAGCGCCGGACGTAATCCAGGCTCGGTGAGCTGCAAGCGGAATGTGGTGAGCAATTCACGCAACTGCGCCCAGGATGCATTCAGTTCGTTACGGATCTGACTTAACAGTTCGCGGCTGCTTTCTGGCAGCGCATCGCCCTGCATCTGTAAACAACTCACCTGCATCTTCATACAAGAGAGAGATTGGGCAATAGAATCATGCAGTTCGCGCGCAATGGTGGCACGCTCTTCCATCACGATCAACTGTTGCTGACGTTCCTGATGGCGATCCAACGCCAGCGTGGCGGTGAGTTGTTCAACCAGGGTATCCACCAGTTGTTGTTGATCATGGCTAAGATGACGCCCCTGCGGCAGGGTCGCCAGCAAAATACCGTACTGCGTATGAGAGTCAGCCAGCCGCCACTTCAGGGTTGTGCCGCGATCGCCAACGGGTAATACGCCGCGCGGGCAGAGCTGGCAGCCTTTATCATCACAAGTCATATCTGGTTGGCAGGTAAACTCCTGATGATTCTCTTCATCATCAGTATCATAAACCCGCAGTTCGATATCACGTAGCAGGGTTAAATTCTGTAAGCCGTTGAGTACAGGTGACAGGCGTTCACACAGCGGGGCTTGGGAATGCAAACGGCGGTTAGCCTGCCATAAAAAAGAGAGGATCTGATTTTTATGCTCCAGCCCGGCGGTTTTCTCCTGAACCCGCTGCTCAAGTACGGCATAACTTTCGGCCAGTTCTGCAGACATATTGTTCAACGCAGTTCCAAGCATCGCCATTTCGTTGCGCCCGCTGATGTTTGCGCGTTGGGTAAAATCGCGATGACTGACGGCACTCGCCATTGCCAGCAGTTGCCGCCACGGTTGTAGCAGTCGCGCCCGCAACCAGATAATAGTGAACACCAGTAAAAGTGCCATAAATACCGCCATTACCCGATGGACCAGTACCACTGTCTCGATGCGCATTTCCGTGGTGCGGTCAAAACCAGATACCAGTTGATCAAGCCCGGCAACAAACTGGCTGACATCCGCTGACACCGTTTCTCGGTTTTGTGCACGCATCAACGCAGGGATCAGTTCATTACGCCAGTAATCTTGTAAACCCTGTAATTGCGCCAGTTGTCCGTCTCGTTCTGCTGCTCGAGTCAACTCGGCGCTAAATGCCGTTTGTTCCATCTCTTTAATTAAGGGCTTGTCTTTCTCGCTTAATGGCACTGCTGCCAACAGACGGTAACTTTGCATGCGCAGCGATCCCGCTTTGTTGATCGCATGGGCGCTGCCCTGAACGCCTTGCACCAGCCAGCCAGAAACCGCCATCCCTGCCAGTCCAATAGCAGTAGAAAGCAACACAATAAGCGCAACCTGATTAACCAGGGTGAGCGGAGAGAGACAACGTTTAAGCATGTAAACCTCTTCCTTCAGGCTTTAAATGAGCAATAACCTTAATGAATGTGACGATACATTCTGGAATGGCAGTATTCTCGGCTATTGGCTGAAGTATACCCATACCCGGAAAGAGTTACTCCTTATTTGCCGTGTGGTTAGTCGCTTTACATCGGTAAGGGTAGGGATTCTACAGCACCGTGAAAAATCTCATAATTTTTATGAAATCACTGTACTCACTATGGGTAATGATAAATATCAATGATAGATAAAGTTATCTTATCGTTTGATTTACATCAAATTGCCTTTAGCTACAGACACTAAGGTGGCAGACATCGAAACGAGTATCAGAGGTGTCTATGAGTCACTCATCCGCCCCCGAAAGGGCTACTGGAGCTGTCATTACAGATTGGCGACCGGAAGATCCTGCGTTCTGGCAACAACGCGGTCAACGTATTGCCAGCCGTAACCTGTGGATTTCCGTTCCCTGTCTGCTGCTGGCGTTTTGCGTATGGATGTTGTTCAGCGCTGTTGCGGTGAACTTACCGAAAGTCGGTTTTAATTTTACGACCGATCAGCTATTTATGTTGACTGCGCTGCCTTCGGTTTCTGGCGCGTTATTACGTGTTCCATACTCCTTTATGGTTCCTATCTTCGGTGGTCGTCGCTGGACGGCGTTCAGCACCGGTATTCTGATTATTCCTTGCGTCTGGCTGGGTTTTGCCGTGCAGGATACCTCCACGCCTTATAGCGTCTTCATCATCATCTCTCTGCTATGCGGCTTTGCTGGCGCGAACTTCGCATCCAGTATGGCAAACATCAGCTTCTTCTTTCCGAAACAGAAGCAGGGTGGCGCGCTGGGTCTGAATGGTGGTCTGGGAAACATGGGCGTCAGCGTCATGCAGTTGGTTGCTCCGCTGGTGGTATCACTGTCGATTTTCGCAGTATTTGGTAGCCAGGGCGTCAAACAGCCGGATGGGACTGAGCTGTATCTGGCGAATGCGTCCTGGATATGGGTGCCGTTCCTTGCCATCTTCACCATTGCAGCGTGGTTTGGCATGAACGATCTTGCTACCTCGAAAGCCTCCATCAAGGAGCAGTTGCCGGTACTCAAACGGGGTCATCTGTGGATTATGAGCCTGCTGTATCTGGCAACCTTCGGCTCCTTTATCGGCTTCTCCGCGGGCTTTGCAATGCTGTCAAAAACGCAGTTCCCGGATGTTCAGATTCTGCAATACGCTTTCTTCGGGCCGTTTATTGGTGCGCTGGCGCGTTCTGCAGGTGGTGCATTATCTGACCGTCTGGGCGGAACTCGTGTCACGCTGGTGAACTTTATTCTGATGGCGATTTTCAGCGGCCTGCTGTTCCTGACCTTACCTACTGACGGGCAGGGCGGAAGCTTCATGGCGTTCTTCGCGGTCTTCCTGGCGCTGTTCCTGACAGCTGGGCTGGGTAGTGGTTCCACTTTCCAGATGATTTCAGTGATCTTTCGTAAACTGACAATGGATCGCGTGAAAGCAGAAGGGGGTTCTGACGAACGTGCGATGCGTGAAGCGGCAACCGACACGGCGGCGGCGTTGGGTTTCATCTCTGCGATTGGCGCGATAGGTGGCTTCTTTATCCCGAAAGCGTTCGGTAGCTCGCTGGCATTAACGGGTTCGCCAGTTGGCGCAATGAAAGTATTTTTGATTTTCTATATCGCCTGCGTAGTGATTACCTGGGCGGTATATGGTCGGCATTCTAAAAAATAAATCTTAATATTTGATTATCCTTTGCGCGGCATGATGTCGCGCTTTTTTTATGCGTCATTTAGTTACAACATACTCATATTATATGGCTTATTTCGCCGGATTTCATTAAGAGCCATTAATATGTTACCCATGGGGAATACTCCTTAATACCCATCTGCATAAAAATCTTAATAGTTTAAATAACTACAGGTATAAAACGTCTTAATTTACAGTCTGTTATGTGGTGTCTGTTAATTATCCTAAAGGGGTATCTTAGGAATTTACTTTATTTTTCATCCCCATCACTCTTGATCGTTATCAATTCCCACGCTGTTTCAGAGCGTTACCTTGCCCTTAAACATTAGCAATGTCGATTTATCAGAGGGCCGACAGGCTCCCACAGGAGAAAACCGATGAGTAAATTCCTGGACCGGTTTCGCTACTTCAAACAGAAGGGTGAAACCTTTGCCGATGGGCATGGCCAGCTTCTCAATACCAACCGTGACTGGGAGGATGGATATCGCCAGCGTTGGCAGCATGACAAAATCGTCCGCTCTACCCACGGGGTAAACTGCACCGGCTCCTGCAGCTGGAAAATCTACGTCAAAAACGGTCTGGTCACCTGGGAAACCCAGCAGACTGACTATCCGCGTACCCGTCCGGATCTGCCAAACCATGAACCTCGCGGCTGCCCGCGCGGTGCCAGCTACTCCTGGTATCTTTACAGTGCCAACCGCCTGAAATACCCGATGATGCGCAAACGCCTGATGAAAATGTGGCGTGAAGCGAAGGCGCTGCATAGCGATCCGGTTGAGGCATGGGCTTCTATCATTGAAGACGCCGATAAAGCGAAAAGCTTTAAGCAGGCGCGTGGACGCGGTGGATTTGTTCGTTCTTCCTGGCAGGAGGTGAACGAACTGATCGCCGCATCTAACGTTTACACCATCAAAAACTACGGCCCGGACCGTGTTGCTGGTTTCTCGCCAATTCCGGCAATGTCGATGGTTTCTTACGCATCGGGTGCACGCTATCTCTCGCTGATTGGCGGTACTTGCTTAAGCTTCTACGACTGGTACTGCGACTTGCCTCCTGCGTCTCCGCAAACCTGGGGCGAGCAAACTGACGTACCGGAATCTGCTGACTGGTACAACTCCAGCTACATCATCGCCTGGGGGTCAAACGTGCCGCAGACGCGTACCCCGGATGCTCACTTCTTTACTGAAGTGCGTTACAAAGGGACCAAAACTGTTGCCGTCACACCAGACTACGCTGAAATCGCCAAACTGTGCGATCTGTGGCTGGCACCGAAACAGGGCACCGATGCGGCAATGGCGCTGGCGATGGGCCACGTAATGCTGCGTGAATTCCACCTCGACAACCCAAGCCAGTATTTCACCGACTATGTGCGTCGCTACACCGACATGCCGATGCTGGTGATGCTGGAAGAACGCGACGGTTACTACGCTGCAGGTCGTATGCTGCGCGCTGCTGATCTGGTTGATGCGCTGGGCCAGGAAAACAATCCGGAATGGAAAACTGTCGCCTTTAATACCAATGGCGAAATGGTTGCGCCGAACGGTTCTATTGGCTTCCGCTGGGGCGAGAAGGGCAAATGGAATCTTGAGCAGCGCGACGGCAAAACTGGCGAAGAAACCGAGCTGCAACTGAGCCTGCTGGGTAGCCAGGATGAGATCGCTGAGGTAGGCTTCCCGTACTTTGGTGGCGACGGCACGGAACACTTCAACAAAGTGGAACTGGAAAACGTGCTGCTGCACAAACTGCCGGTGAAACGCCTGCAACTGGCTGATGGCAGCACCGCCCTGGTGACCACCGTTTATGATCTGACGCTGGCAAACTACGGTCTGGAACGTGGCCTGAACGACGTTAACTGTGCAACCAGCTATGACGATGTGAAAGCTTATACCCCGGCCTGGGCCGAGCAGATTACCGGCGTTTCTCGCAGCCAGATTATTCGCATCGCCCGTGAATTTGCCGATAACGCTGATAAAACGCACGGTCGTTCGATGATTATCGTCGGTGCGGGGCTGAACCACTGGTATCACCTCGATATGAACTATCGTGGTCTGATCAACATGCTGATTTTCTGCGGCTGTGTCGGTCAGAGCGGGGGCGGCTGGGCGCACTATGTAGGTCAGGAAAAACTGCGTCCGCAAACCGGCTGGCAGCCGCTGGCGTTTGCCCTTGACTGGCAGCGTCCGGCGCGTCACATGAACAGCACTTCTTATTTCTATAACCACTCCAGCCAGTGGCGTTATGAAACCGTCACGGCGGAAGAGTTGCTGTCACCGATGGCGGACAAATCCCGCTATACCGGACACTTGATCGACTTTAACGTCCGTGCGGAACGCATGGGCTGGCTGCCGTCTGCACCGCAGTTAGGCACTAACCCGCTGACTATCGCTGGCGAAGCGGAAAAAGCCGGGATGAATCCGGTGGACTATACGGTGAAATCCCTGAAAGAGGGTTCCATCCGTTTTGCGGCAGAACAACCAGAAAACGGTAAAAACCACCCGCGCAACCTGTTCATCTGGCGTTCTAACCTGCTCGGTTCTTCCGGTAAAGGTCATGAGTTTATGCTCAAGTACCTGCTGGGGACGGAGCACGGTATCCAGGGTAAAGATCTGGGGCAACAGGGCGGCGTGAAGCCGGAAGAAGTGGACTGGCAGGACAATGGTCTGGAAGGCAAGCTGGATCTGGTGGTTACGCTGGACTTCCGTCTGTCGAGCACCTGTCTCTATTCCGACATCATTTTGCCGACGGCGACCTGGTACGAAAAAGACGACATGAATACTTCGGATATGCATCCGTTTATTCACCCGCTGTCTGCGGCGGTCGATCCGGCCTGGGAAGCGAAAAGCGACTGGGAAATCTACAAAGCCATCGCGAAGAAATTCTCCGAAGTGTGCGTCGGCCATCTGGGTAAAGAAACCGACATCGTCACGCTGCCTATCCAGCATGACTCTGCCGCTGAACTGGCGCAGCCGCTGGATGTGAAAGACTGGAAAAAAGGCGAGTGCGACCTGATCCCAGGTAAAACCGCGCCACACATTATGGTCGTAGAGCGTGATTATCCGGCGACTTACGAACGCTTTACCTCTATCGGCCCGCTGATGGAGAAAATCGGTAATGGCGGTAAAGGGATTGCCTGGAACACCCAGAGCGAGATGGATCTGCTGCGTAAGCTCAACTACACCAAAGCGGAAGGTCCGGCGAAAGGCCAGCCGATGCTGAACACCGCAATTGATGCGGCAGAGATGATCCTGACACTGGCACCGGAAACCAACGGTCAGGTAGCCGTGAAAGCCTGGGCTGCCCTGAGCGAATTTACCGGTCGTGACCATACGCATCTGGCGCTGAATAAAGAAGACGAGAAGATCCGCTTCCGCGATATTCAGGCACAGCCGCGCAAAATTATCTCCAGCCCGACCTGGTCTGGTCTGGAAGATGAACACGTTTCTTACAACGCCGGTTACACCAACGTTCACGAGCTGATCCCATGGCGTACGCTCACTGGTCGTCAGCAACTGTATCAGGATCACCAGTGGATGCGTGATTTCGGTGAAAGCCTGCTGGTTTATCGTCCGCCGATCGACACCCGTTCGGTGAAAGAAGTGATAGGCCAGAAATCCAACGGCAACCCGGAAAAAGCGCTCAACTTCCTGACGCCGCACCAGAAGTGGGGTATCCACTCCACCTACAGCGACAACCTGCTGATGCTGACTTTAGGTCGCGGTGGTCCGGTGGTCTGGTTGAGTGAAGCCGATGCCAAAGATCTGGGTATCGCCGATAACGACTGGATTGAAGTATTCAACAGCAACGGTGCTCTGACTGCCCGTGCGGTTGTCAGCCAGCGTGTTCCGGCAGGGATGACCATGATGTACCACGCGCAGGAACGTATCGTTAACCTGCCTGGTTCGGAAATTACCCAACAGCGTGGTGGTATCCATAACTCGGTCACCCGTATCACGCCGAAACCGACGCATATGATCGGCGGCTATGCCCATCTGGCATACGGCTTTAACTACTACGGCACCGTAGGTTCTAACCGCGATGAGTTTGTTGTAGTGCGTAAGATGAAGAACATTGACTGGTTAGATGGCGAAGGCAATGACCAGGTACAGGAGAGCGTAAAATGAAAATTCGTTCACAAGTCGGCATGGTGCTGAATCTCGATAAGTGCATCGGCTGCCACACCTGTTCAGTTACCTGTAAAAACGTCTGGACCAGCCGTGAAGGCGTGGAATACGCGTGGTTCAACAACGTGGAAACCAAGCCGGGCCAGGGCTTCCCGACTGACTGGGAAAACCAGGAAAAATACAAAGGCGGCTGGATCCGTAAAATCAACGGCAAACTGCAGCCGCGCATGGGTAACCGTGCCATGCTGCTGGGTAAAATCTTCGCTAACCCGCATCTGCCGGGGATCGACGATTATTACGAGCCGTTCGATTTTGACTATCAGAACCTGCATACCGCGCCGGAAGGCAGCAAATCGCAGCCGATTGCCCGTCCGCGTTCGCTGATTACCGGCGAACGGATGGCGAAAATCGAAAAAGGGCCGAACTGGGAAGATGACCTGGGCGGTGAGTTTGACAAGCTGGCGAAAGACAAGAACTTCGACAACATCCAGAAGGCGATGTATAGCCAGTTCGAAAACACCTTTATGATGTATTTGCCGCGCCTGTGCGAACACTGCCTGAACCCGGCATGTGTGGCGACCTGCCCGAGCGGTGCGATTTACAAGCGTGAAGAAGATGGCATCGTCCTGATCGACCAGGATAAATGCCGTGGCTGGCGTATGTGCATCACCGGATGCCCGTACAAAAAAATCTACTTCAACTGGAAGAGCGGTAAGTCTGAGAAGTGCATCTTCTGCTATCCGCGTATTGAAGCGGGTCAGCCGACCGTGTGCTCAGAAACCTGTGTCGGTCGTATCCGTTATCTTGGCGTGCTGCTGTACGATGCCGACGCGATTGAACGTGCAGCCAGCACCGAGAACGAGAAAGATCTTTACCAGCGTCAGCTGGAGGTGTTCCTCGATCCGAACGATCCGAAAGTCATCGAGCAGGCGATTAAAGACGGTATTCCGCTGAGCGTTATTGAAGCCGCACAGCAGTCGCCGGTTTATAAAATGGCAATGGAATGGAAACTGGCGCTGCCGCTGCATCCAGAATATCGCACACTGCCGATGGTCTGGTACGTGCCGCCTCTGTCTCCGATTCAGTCTGCGGCAGACGCGGGTGAGCTGGGTAGCAACGGCATTCTGCCAGACGTCGAAAGCTTGCGTATTCCGGTACAGTATCTGGCGAATCTGCTGACCGCCGGTGATACCAAACCGGTACTGCGCGCACTGAAACGTATGCTGGCGATGCGTCATTACAAACGTGCTGAAACCGTTGACGGTAAAGTTGATACCCGTGCGCTGGAAGAGGTCGGTCTGACCGAAGCCCAGGCACAGGAGATGTACCGTTATCTGGCGATTGCTAACTACGAAGATCGCTTTGTGGTGCCGAGTAGTCATCGTGAACTGGCACGGGAAGCCTTCCCGGAGAAAAATGGCTGCGGCTTTACCTTTGGTGATGGCTGCCACGGTTCAGATACCAAATTCAATCTGTTCAACAGCCGTCGTATCGATGCCATCGATGTGACCAGCAAAACGGAGCCGCATCCATGATCGAACTCGTGATTGTATCGCGTCTCCTTGAATATCCGGATGCTGCCTTATGGCAGCATCAACAAGAGATGTTTGAGGCGATTGCTGCGTCGAAAAATCTGTCGAAAGAAGATGCCCATGCGCTGGGCATTTTCCTGCGCGATTTAACGGCGATGGATCCGCTCGATGCCCAGGCCCAGTACAGCGAACTGTTCGACCGTGGCCGCGCCACGTCACTGTTGCTATTTGAACATGTTCACGGTGAATCCCGTGACCGCGGCCAGGCGATGGTGGACCTGCTGGCGCAGTACGAGCAGCACGGCTTGCAGTTAAACAGCCGCGAATTACCGGACCATCTGCCGCTGTATCTGGAGTACCTGTCGCAGCTGCCGCAAAGCGAAGCCGTGGAAGGTTTGAAAGATATCGCGCCGATTCTGGCATTGCTGAGCGCGCGTCTGCAACAGCGTGAAAGCCGTTATGCCGTGATGTTTGATCTGCTGCTGAAATTGGCCAATACCGCTATCGACAGCGACAAAGTGGCGGAAAAAATTGCCGACGAAGCGCGCGATGATACGCCGCAGGCGCTGGATGCTGTCTGGGAAGAAGAGCAGGTTAAATTCTTTGCTGACAAAGGCTGCGGTGATTCAGCAATCACTGCTCATCAGCGTCGCTTTGCCGGTGCCGTCGCGCCGCAATATCTGAATATCACCACCGGAGGACAGCACTAATGCAATTCCTGAATATGTTCTTCTTTGATATCTACCCGTACATAGCCGGGGCGGTCTTCCTGATTGGTAGCTGGCTGCGTTATGACTACGGGCAGTACACCTGGCGCGCGGCGTCCAGCCAGATGCTGGATCGCAAAGGGATGAACCTGGCGTCGAACCTGTTCCATATCGGTATTCTGGGGATTTTTGTTGGTCACTTCTTCGGTATGCTGACGCCGCACTGGATGTATGAAGCCTGGCTGCCGATTGAAGTGAAACAGAAAATGGCGATGTTTGCTGGTGGTGCCAGCGGCGTGCTGTGTCTGATTGGCGGCGTGCTGTTGCTGAAGCGTCGTCTGTTCAGCCCACGCGTGCGTGCAACCACTACCGGAGCGGATATCCTGATCCTGTCGCTGCTCGTTATCCAGTGCGCGCTGGGCCTGTTGACCATTCCGTTCTCCGCTCAGCATATGGACGGTAGCGAGATGATGAAACTGGTTGGCTGGGCGCAGTCGGTGGTGACCTTCCACGGTGGCGCTTCTCAACACCTCGATGGTGTGGCGTTTATCTTCCGTCTGCACCTGGTGCTGGGGATGACGTTATTCCTGCTGTTCCCGTTCTCGCGTCTGGTACACATCTGGAGCGTACCGGTGGAGTATCTGACACGTAAGTACCAGCTGGTGCGCGCTCGTCACTAAGCGAATTTTAGTTCACATAGACCCTGCTTCGGCGGGGTTTTTTTATGGGCACGGTGCGGGGTGAGTTGTCGGATGCGCTTCGCTTATCCGACCTACAGGGGAGGATATTGTAGGCCCGGTAAACGTGGTGCCATCGGGCAAAATTAGCTCGGAGTAACAGGTTTTGATTATTTAAGGAAGTGATGGTGGTGGGGGAAGGATTACTCAACGCTGCGCGCTTCGCCCTTCGGGTCGTTGCCTGCGGCAACGCTCTCTCGCTGGCGCTCGAGTCGAACCTTGGTCGAGGCTTCTCATCCTTCCCCGCATGGGCAGAATATTTAATCGCGGATTCGTTTGAGAGTTCACGGACTTTTGAAAGTGATGGTGGTGGGGGAAGGATTCGAACCTTCGAAGTCGATGACGGCAGATTTACAGTCTGCTCCCTTTGGCCGCTCGGGAACCCCACCAGGGGTAATTCAAATTTTGAGGTAATACTTGAGATGGTGGTGGGGGAAGGATTCGAACCTTCGAAGTCGATGACGGCAGATTTACAGTCTGCTCCCTTTGGCCGCTCGGGAACCCCACCACGGGGTAATGCTTTTTACTGGCCTGCTCCCTTATCGGGAAGCGGGGCGCATCATATCAAATGACGCGCCGCTGTAAAGTGTTACGTTGAGAAAAATGAACTGGTTGCGTAATTTTCATCCGTAACGGATTAAAGGTAACCAGTTATTTTTGCTGGCGATTAAAGAATAATCGTCCGATTACCGTAAACAAAGACGCGCTGTGCCAGTACTTTGTATAGCGCACGACTTAAGACGTTTTTCTCGACGTCACGACCTGCGCGCATCATATCTTCAGCTGTGTAGGTATGATCGACATGAATAACGTCCTGCATGATGATTGGGCCTTCGTCCAGATTGTCATTCACATAGTGAGCGGTTGCGCCAATAATCTTCACACCACGTTCATAGGCCTGGTGATAAGGACGTGCGCCGATAAACGCAGGCAGGAATGAATGGTGAATATTGATGATTTTATTCGGGAAGCGTGCCACAAATTCCGGCGTTAATACCCGCATATACTTCGCCAGCACCACATAGTCAGGTTGATAAGCATCAATGGCGTCCGCCATCTTTTGATCGTGCTCGTTGCGGCTTAACCCTTCATGGCTTACCAGCTCAAACGGAATATCAAAACGCTCAACCAGAGAACGTAAAGTATCGTGGTTACCAATAACTGCCGCGATTTCGACATCCAGGCCGCCGTAATTGGCTTTCATCAACAAATCGCCAAGGCAATGCGCTTCTTTAGTGACCAGAATCACTATCCGGCGACGACCGGCAGGATTCAGCTCACGCACGGAGCCTTCTGGCAATGCGCTATCGAGATCCGCCAGCAGGGTGGAATCATTAAAAATCCCTTCCAGTTCCGTGCGCATAAAAAAGCGCCCGGTACGGTGATCAACAAATTCATTGTTCTGTACGATATTTAACTCGTGCTTGTAGCAAATATTGGTAATACGTGCGATCAGACCTTTTTGGTCCGGACAAATAGTACGCAGAACTTTACGTTGGAGTGAATGCATTGCTGGAAAAACCTTGTTGAGAGTGTTTGCTAAACCGTACCGTCAACCATTATTGGCCGCAGCACTTTTTAAATTTTTTACCTGAACCACAAGGGCAGGGATCGTTGCGACCAAACTGCGGACGTGTACCGTCAATATAGTACCATTGACCGTTTTCTTTCAAAAATCGCGAACGTTCAATTATTGCACCTGTTTTACCACCTTCGGTAAATCGAGCAACAAAACTGACAAATCCGATATTGTCGGCGTCCTGCCAACAATGTTCAAATACGGTCAATCCCAACCATTCAGTATGCGCAAATCCGGCCATCAATTCGGCACGTAACGCCGCTGCTCCACAAGAGGGATGCCAGGTCTTTATTAAATAATCTGCGTCTTGCATCACAAAAGCGCAGTAACGCGAACGCATGAGATGTTCTGGATCAGGTGCAACCTTTTCACCAGACACATAAGGGTGGCAACATAGGCTATACTCGACAGCACTACCACAGGGACAAAGCTGAGACACAAATAATCTCCCTGGAAACAATAACGGCGTATTAACCGCCTGAGTAGCACTATGTTAACCGAGCAGTAGCGATGTGGCTACGATTGCATTCCAGGGGAATCTTGCGGGAATAATGAGAAAGATAAAAATAGGGCTGGCGCTGGGATCTGGCGCGGCGAGAGGTTGGTCGCATATTGGCGTTATTAATGCGCTAAAAAAAGTGGGTATTGAAATTGATATCGTTGCAGGATGTTCAATTGGTTCGCTGGTGGGCGCTGCCTATGCATGCGATCGATTATCTGCGCTGGAAGATTGGGTGACCTCTTTCAGTTATTGGGATGTTTTACGCCTGATGGATCTCTCCTGGCAGCGCGGTGGGTTACTGCGCGGCGAGCGTGTCTTCAATCAATACCGCGAAATAATGCCGGAAACAGAGATCGAAAATTGTTCCCGTCGCTTTGCGGCTGTTGCCACCAATTTAAGTACGGGACGTGAATTATGGTTTACTGAAGGCGATCTCCATCTTGCTATTCGCGCATCATGCAGTATTCCAGGACTCATGGCACCTGTTGCACATAACGGCTACTGGCTGGTTGATGGAGCAGTCGTTAACCCAATTCCTATTTCCCTCACGCGTGCATTGGGGGCTGATATTGTGATAGCGGTTGACCTGCAGCACGATGCTCATTTGATGCAACAAGATTTGCTCTCCTTTAATGTCAGTGAAGAAAATAGCGAGAATGGTGATTCTCTGCCGTGGCATGCGCGTCTGAAAGAAAGGTTAGGCAGCATAACGACACGTCGGGCGGTGACAGCGCCAACGGCAACAGAGATTATGACCACTTCTATCCAGGTGCTGGAGAACCGCCTTAAAAGGAACCGCATGGCAGGTGATCCGCCCGATATTCTGATTCAACCTGTTTGCCCGCAAATATCTACGCTTGATTTCCATCGCGCGCACGCTGCCATTGCGGCCGGACAGCTGGCAGTGGAAAAGAAAATGGACGAACTTTTGCCGTTGGTACGCACCAACATTTGACCAGAATTTTTATCTACACTTAAGTTAATTCTGACAGGCGCAGGTGGCAATAGCATGCCACTATTGAGTAAAGCCAGTCAGGGGAGAGAACATGACGCAGCCATTGGTCGGAAAACAGATTCTCATTGTTGAAGATGAGCCGGTATTTCGCTCGCTTCTGGATTCGTGGTTTTCCTCATTGGGAGCGACAACGGTACTGGCGGCTGATGGGGTGGATGCCCTTGAGTTGCTGGGAGGTTTCACTCCAGACCTGATGATATGTGATATCGCGATGCCACGAATGAACGGGCTTAAACTGCTGGAACATATACGCAACAGAGGTGACCAGACACCGGTTCTGGTGATATCTGCCACCGAAAATATGGCAGATATTGCCAAAGCGTTACGTCTGGGCGTTGAAGATGTTTTGCTGAAACCAGTTAAAGATCTGAATCGCTTGCGCGAGATGGTTTTTGCCTGTCTCTATCCCAGCATGTTTAATTCGCGCGTTGAGGAAGAGGAAAGGCTTTTTCGCGACTGGGATGCAATGGTTGATAACCCTGCCGCAGCGGCGAAATTATTACAGGAACTACAACCGCCGGTTCAGCAGGTGATTTCCCATTGCCGGGTTAATTATCGTCAATTGGTTGCCGCGGACAAACCCGGCCTGGTGCTTGATATTGCCGCACTTTCGGAAAACGATCTGGCATTTTATTGCCTTGATGTCACCCGAGCTGGACATAATGGCGTACTTGCTGCCTTGTTATTACGCGCATTGTTTAACGGATTATTACAGGAACAGCTTGCACACCAAAATCAACGGTTGCCAGAGTTGGGCGCGTTATTGAAGCAGGTAAACCATTTACTTCGTCAGGCCAATCTGCCGGGGCAGTTTCCGCTATTAGTTGGCTATTATCATCGCGAACTGAAAAATCTCATTCTGGTTTCTGCGGGTCTGAATGCGACGTTAAATACCGGCGAACACCAGGTGCAAATCAGTAATGGTGTTCCGTTAGGCACTTTAGGTAACGCTTATTTGAATCAATTGAGCCAGCGATGCGATGCCTGGCAATGCCAAATATGGGGAACCGGTGGTCGACTGCGCTTGATGTTGTCTGCAGAATGAGCAAACGATAACGCGGGCTAAATTTGCATTACCTGCTAATGTCGGCTGGTGGTACTATCGTCGCCATTCGTATAAGTAATTGTCTTAATTATGCTAACTCGCCTCCTTTTCAGAACTTAGCCCCTTCGGGGTGCTGATATACTGGGATGCGATACAGAAATATGAACACGTTCAAAACACGAACAGTCCAGGAGAATTTAAATGGCTGCCATTAATACGAAAGTCAAAAAAGCCGTTATCCCCGTTGCGGGATTAGGAACCAGGATGTTGCCGGCGACGAAAGCCATCCCGAAAGAGATGCTGCCACTTGTCGATAAGCCATTAATTCAATACGTCGTGAATGAATGTATTGCGGCTGGCATTACTGAAATTGTGCTGGTTACACACTCATCTAAAAACTCTATTGAAAACCACTTTGATACCAGTTTTGAACTGGAAGCAATGCTGGAAAAACGTGTAAAACGTCAACTGCTTGATGAAGTGCAGTCTATTTGTCCGCCGCACGTAACTATTATGCAAGTTCGTCAGGGTCTGGCGAAAGGCCTGGGACACGCGGTATTGTGTGCTCACCCGGTAGTGGGTGATGAACCGGTAGCTGTTATTTTGCCTGATGTTATTCTGGATGAATATGAATCCGATTTGTCACAGGATAACCTGGCAGAGATGATCCGCCGCTTTGATGAAACGGGTCATAGCCAGATCATGGTTGAACCGGTTGCTGATGTGACCGCATATGGCGTTGTGGATTGCAAAGGCGTTGAATTAGCGCCGGGTGAAAGCGTACCGATGGTTGGTGTGGTAGAAAAACCGAAAGCGGATGTTGCGCCGTCTAATCTCGCTATTGTGGGTCGTTACGTACTTAGCGCGGATATTTGGCCGTTGCTGGCAAAAACCCCTCCGGGAGCTGGTGATGAAATTCAGCTCACCGACGCAATTGATATGCTGATCGAAAAAGAAACGGTGGAAGCCTATCATATGAAAGGGAAGAGCCATGACTGCGGTAATAAATTAGGTTACATGCAGGCCTTCGTTGAATACGGTATTCGTCATAACACCCTTGGCACGGAATTTAAAGCCTGGCTTGAAGAAGAGATGGGCATTAAGAAGTAACATCCGTATCGGTGTTATCCACGAAACGGCGTTGAGCAATCGACGCCGTTTTTTTATAGCTTATTCTTATTAAATTGTCTTAAACCGGACAATAAAAAATCCCGCCGCTGGCGGGATTTTAAGCAAGTGCAATCTACAAAAGATTATTGCTTGATCAGGAAATCGTCGAGGGATTTACCTTGCTCATCCATTGCTTTTTTGATTACAGCTGGAGTACGGCCTTGGCCAGTCCAGGTTTTAGTTTCGCCGTTTTCGTCAACGTAGCTATATTTTGCCGGACGCTGAGCACGTTTAGCTTTGGTGCCAGATTTAACGGCAGCAAGGCTATTCAGCAGTTCGTTCGGGTCAATACCGTCAGCGATCAGCATTTCGCGATATTGCTGCAGTTTACGAGTGCGCTCTTCAACTTCAGCAGCAGCCGCGCTTTCTTCTTCGCGACGTTCGTTAACAACAACTTCTAATTTTTCCAGCATTTCTTCCAGCGTTTCAAGTGTACATTCTCTTGCCTGCGCACGAAGAGTACGGATGTTGTTCAGAATTTTAAGTGCTTCGCTCATTGTAGTAATCTCAAACTTATATTGGGGTGGTTTGTTGAGGTAATAATAGAGCCTTAAATTCAGTTGTGCAATAGCCAGGAATGTAAGGAATTCAAAATTGTTCTTTATTTTGTGCCGCCAATAAATATCTTTTCATAAAATTAGCCAGAAAAGACGCGGCATATAGCCCTATTTACACCGATGATTTCGCAGCACGTGAGGTTAAAACTTCCTGATTCATGTCACATTTTATGGGGAGATTATCGTAGGCTGACGACCTTTCAGTCTTCTGTATTAGTTGTGTTTACGAGAATTCCCTATTAAGCGAATGATGAAAAGTAGAACAGTCGCAATAAGAGCATGGACTTAGTATTGCACTATCTCCTGGAGGTCAACAGAGGGCTATTACTTGCGCAACAGGTTAAAGATTGTGAATAGTTACCAGCAGTCATTTACCCGCTTATAACAAGCGAGGCAGTTGTAATGATAGCTCAGAAGGATTATGCAAGGCTTCGTAAGGGAGAACGCATATACCCACTTCTGTGCATACTGTTGAGCTGAAAAACTGACGAATTATGATAAACTCCAGCCAACTTTATTTCATATCATTGAGGGCCTGTGGCTGATGGCACAGCTATATTTCTACTATTCCGCAATGAATGCGGGTAAGTCTACAGCATTGTTGCAATCTTCATACAATTACCAGGAACGCGGCATGCGCACTGTCGTATATACGGCAGAAATTGATGATCGCTTTGGTGCCGGGAAAGTCAGTTCGCGTATAGGTTTGTCATCGCCTGCAAAATTATTTAACCAAAATTCATCATTATTTGATGAGATTCGTGCGGAACATGAACAGCAGGCAATTCATTGCGTACTGGTTGATGAATGCCAGTTTTTAACCAGACAACAAGTATATGAATTATCGGAGGTTGTCGATCAACTCGATATACCCGTACTTTGTTATGGTTTACGTACCGATTTTCGAGGTGAATTATTTATTGGCAGCCAATACTTACTGGCATGGTCCGACAAACTGGTTGAATTAAAAACCATCTGTTTTTGTGGCCGTAAAGCAAGCATGGTGCTGCGTCTTGATCAAGCAGGCAGACCTTATAACGAAGGTGAGCAGGTGGTAATTGGTGGTAATGAACGATACGTTTCTGTATGCCGTAAACACTATAAAGAGGCGTTACAAGTCGGCTCATTAACGGCTATTCAGGAAAGGCATCGCCACGATTAATAAGAATTTCTTTACTGACAGGGTGAGCAGGGCACTTTTATCCTGTCAGTTCGTTTTACGCACTTCTTCCGGGCTATATACCCTTCTCGGCAGTTTTTTAACGCCGCTATACGCCTCACAGGGCTCTTAAGCACCGACGTTGACTTGTGACCTGTAAAGTACAATATCCCTGTGTTTAGGCGTTATACATCGTCGCAAATATGATGAAGGCTAATGCTGTCGGTTTATGGAAAAGTTGCTTTGGGTAAACAAAAAATACGGCCCCAGAAGGGGCCGTTTATATTGCCAGACAGCGCTACTGATTAAGCGGATTTTTTCGCTTTTTTCTCAGCTTTAGCCGGAGCGGCTTCTTTTTTCGCTGCAGTTTCACCTTCTACATAATCACGACCGTAGTAGGTATCCAGCAGGATCTGTTTCAGCTCGGAGATCAGCGGGTAACGCGGGTTAGCGCCGGTGCACTGGTCATCGAACGCATCTTCAGACAGTTTATCCACGTTCGCCAGGAAGTCTGCTTCCTGAACGCCAGCTTCACGGATAGATTTCGGAATACCCAGTTCAGCTTTCAGCGTTTCCAGCCATGCCAGCAGTTTCTCGATCTTAGCAGCAGTACGGTCGCCCGGTGCGCTCAGACCCAGGTGGTCGGCAATTTCAGCATAACGACGGCGAGCCTGCGGACGGTCATACTGGCTGAATGCAGTCTGCTTGGTCGGGTTGTCGTTCGCATTGTAGCGAATAACGTTACAAATCAGCAGGGCGTTTGCCAGACCGTGCGGAATATGGAACTGGGAACCCAGTTTGTGCGCCATTGAGTGACATACACCCAGGAAGGCGTTCGCAAACGCGATACCCGCGATAGTCGCTGCACTGTGAACACGTTCACGCGCTACCGGATTTTTAGACCCTTCGTGGTAGGACGCTGGCAGATATTCTTTCAGCAGTTTCAGTGCCTGCAGAGCCTGACCATCAGAGAACTCAGATGCCAGTACAGAAACATAAGCTTCCATGGCGTGAGTTACTGCGTCCAGACCACCGAAAGCACACAGGGACTTCGGCATGTCCATAACCAGGTTGGCGTCGACAATCGCCATATCCGGAGTCAGCGCATAGTCTGCCAGCGGATATTTCTGACCAGTAGCGTCGTCAGTTACAACCGCAAACGGAGTGACTTCAGAACCTGTACCAGAAGTGGTGGTGACAGCGATCATTTTCGCTTTCACGCCCATTTTCGGGAACTTGTAGATACGTTTACGGATATCCATAAAGCGCAGCGCCAGCTCTTCGAAGTGAGTTTCCGGATGTTCGTACATAACCCACATGATCTTCGCGGCGTCCATCGGGGAACCACCACCCAGCGCGATAATCACGTCTGGTTTGAAGGAGTTTGCCAGTTCTGCACCTTTACGAACGATGCTCAGGGTCGGGTCCGCTTCTACTTCGAAGAAGACTTCAGTTTCAACGCCTGCTGCTTTCAGTACGGAAGTGATCTGATCAGCATAACCATTGTTGAACAGGAAGCGGTCAGTCACGATGAGCGCACGTTTGTGGCCATCAGTAATCACTTCATCCAGCGCGATTGGCAGGGAGCCACGGCGGAAGTAGATAGATTTCGGAAGTTTGTGCCACAACATGTTTTCAGCTCGCTTAGCAACGGTTTTCTTGTTGATCAGGTGTTTCGGACCAACGTTTTCAGAGATGGAGTTACCACCCCAAGAACCACAACCCAGAGTCAGGGAAGGTGCGAGTTTGAAGTTATACAGGTCACCGATACCACCCTGAGACGCTGGGGTGTTAATCAGGATACGAGCCGTTTTCATTTTCTGACCGAAGTAAGAAACGCGAGCCGGTTGGTTATCCTGGTCAGTGTACAGGCAAGAGGTATGACCGATACCGCCCATAGCAACCAGTTTCTCTGCTTTTTCTACCGCGTCTTCGAAATCTTTAGCGCGGTACATTGCCAGAGTCGGGGACAGTTTTTCATGTGCGAACGGTTCGCTTTCATCAACAACGGTCACTTCACCGATCAGAATCTTGGTGTTTTCTGGTACAGAGAAGCCTGCCAGTTCAGCAATTTTATAGGCTGGCTGACCAACGATAGCCGCGTTCAGCGCACCGTTTTTCAGGATAACATCCTGAACAGCTTTCAGCTCTTTACCCTGCAACAGATAGCCGCCGTGGGTTGCAAAACGTTCACGTACAGCGTCATAAACAGAGTCAACAACAACAACAGACTGTTCAGAAGCACAGATTACGCCGTTGTCGAAGGTTTTGGACATCAGTACAGATGCAACTGCACGTTTGATATCAGCAGTTTCATCGATAACAACTGGAGTGTTGCCCGCGCCTACACCGATAGCTGGTTTACCGGAGCTGTATGCGGCTTTAACCATGCCCGGACCACCAGTCGCGAGGATCAGGTTGATGTCTGGGTGGTGCATCAGTGCGTTAGACAGTTCAACAGAAGGTTGATCGATCCAGCCGATCAGATCTTTCGGAGCACCGGCAGCGATAGCAGCCTGCAGAACGATATCAGCCGCTTTGTTGGTGGCATCTTTTGCACGCGGGTGCGGGGAGAAGATAATGGCGTTACGGGTCTTCAGACTGATCAGCGATTTGAAGATAGCAGTTGAAGTCGGGTTAGTGGTCGGAACGATACCGCAAATAATACCGATTGGTTCAGCGATAGTGATGGTACCAAAAGTGTCGTCTTCAGACAGAACACCACAGGTTTTTTCATCTTTATAGGCGTTGTAGATATATTCAGAAGCAAAGTGGTTTTTGATCACTTTATCTTCGACGATACCCATGCCGGATTCGGCAACGGCCATTTTCGCGAGTGGGATTCGAGCATCTGCAGCAGCCAGAGCGGCGGCGCGGAAGATTTTGTCTACTTGCTCTTGAGTGAAACTGGCATATTCACGCTGGGCTTTTTTTACACGCTCTACGAGTGCGTTAAGTTCAGCGACATTAGTAACAGCCATAATGCTCTCCTGATAATGTTAAACTTTTTTAGTAAATCATCTGCTCGAATACGAGAGTATAGTCAGTGCGGTGATGATTTGCTTAACCTATGAAAATCAAAAGCTTACTCGCGCTCACACTCACTGTGATTTACTAAAAGAGTTTAAACATTAGAGTTATTATCTCTAATGCGTCACTTCCAGGTGGCGTAAGCAAGATTACTCACTTCTGGGTACTGATTACGTGATCCAAATCAAATTTTTGCAAAGCTGACACCTTTCAGCATCGCTTTTCGCCATTATAGCTAACAGTTAATAAATTGTAGTATGATTTGGTGGCTACATTAGCATGTTTTGCACAACTAGATAACAATAACGAATGATAGCAATTTTAAGTAGTTAGGAGGTGAAAAATGCTGTCAAAAGGCGTATTGTCAGCGCGTCTTTTCAACCTTATTTATGGCTAACATTATCCGGCTTTTGCTTCGGAGCTAACCGTGATTCAGACCTTTTTTGATTTTCCCGTTTACTTCAAATTTTTCATCGGGTTATTTGCGCTGGTCAACCCGGTAGGGATTCTTCCCGTCTTTATCAGCATGACCAGTTATCAGACAGCGGCAGCGCGAAACAAAACTAACCTTACAGCCAACCTGTCTGTGGCCATTATCTTGTGGATCTCGCTTTTTCTCGGCGACACGATTCTGCAACTTTTTGGTATATCAATTGATTCGTTCCGTATCGCCGGGGGCATCCTGGTGGTGACGATAGCGATGTCGATGATCAGCGGCAAGCTTGGCGAGGATAAACAGAACAAGCAAGAAAAATCAGAAACCGCGGTACGTGAAAGCATTGGTGTGGTGCCATTGGCGTTGCCGTTGATGGCGGGGCCAGGGGCGATCAGTTCTACCATCGTCTGGGGTACGCGTTATCACAGCATTAGCTATCTGTTTGGTTTCTTTGTGGCTATTGCATTGTTCGCTTTATGTTGCTGGGGATTGTTCCGCATGGCACCGTGGCTGGTACGGGTTTTACGCCAGACCGGCATCAACGTGATTACGCGTATTATGGGGCTATTGCTGATGGCATTGGGGATTGAATTTATCGTTACTGGTATTAAGGGGATTTTCCCCGGCCTGCTTAATTAATTCCTTTCAAATGAAACGGAGCTGCCATGCTCCGTTTACTTCGTCATTATTTTTACTTTGTTCCCGCGCAGTTATCAAAAGCAAAAGGAATAGGTAAAAATATTCTTCTCAAATTACAGTTAGTTATAAGGATTTCCTTAACTGCTTCTCCTCACCATCATGTTATTTTCGCCACATCATAATCCTGGGCTTGCTGAAGAATAATTGAAATGATATTAGTAATTCCACTGCCTTTGGTAGAGGAAAGTGCTAAATAATAATCAATTGTTAAATTATTGTGCATTTCACTACTGGAACTGTAATCAGAAAAGATAGACATGCTTAGCCAATCTCTATTTGATTGAATTGAAAGATGTTTGTTAAAGCATGGATGCAAGCTATAGATTCTGATACGGTCAATAAAAGAGAATTGCTTAACAATTTTGCAAAATGTATTGGCGAGTAAGAACCGCATTTGGTACTTTCCGGGCAACCGCCAGACGATTCTTTATTGGTAATGAGAATAATTAACAATTAAAGAGCGTCGCGAAAGAATAATGTGTCTCGACAGGGGAGACACAGTACGAATCGACATAAGGTGATCGTCTGAATCACCAGAATAAATAAAGTCGGTGATAGTAATACGTAACGATAAAGTAACCTGACAGCAGAAAGTCTCCGAGCCTGTGCAGGGTCCCAATCCGGGATTACACATGCTGGTTAATACCAGTAATTATAATGAGGGAGTCCAAAAAACAATGACCAACATCACCAAGAGAAGTTTAGTAGCAGCTGGCGTTCTGGCTGCGCTAATGGCAGGGAATGTCGCGCTGGCAGCTGATGTACCCGCAGGCGTCACACTGGCGGAAAAACAAACACTGGTACGTAACAATGGTTCAGAAGTTCAGTCATTAGATCCGCACAAAATTGAAGGTGTTCCGGAGTCTAATATCAGCCGAGACCTGTTTGAAGGCTTACTGGTCAGCGATCTTGACGGTCATCCAGCACCTGGCGTCGCTGAATCCTGGGATAATAAAGACGCGAAAGTCTGGACCTTCCATTTGCGTAAAGATGCGAAATGGTCTGATGGCACGCCAGTCACAGCACAAGACTTTGTGTATAGCTGGCAACGTTCTGTTGATCCGAACACTGCTTCTCCGTATGCCAGTTATCTGCAATATGGGCATATCGCCGGTATTGATGAAATTCTTGAAGGGAAAAAACCGATTACCGATCTCGGCGTGAAAGCTATTGATGATCACACATTAGAAGTCACCTTAAGTGAACCCGTTCCGTACTTCTATAAATTACTTGTTCACCCATCAACTTCACCGGTGCCAAAAGCCGCTATCGAGAAATTCGGCGAAAAATGGACCCAGCCTGGTAATATCGTCACCAACGGTGCCTATACCTTAAAAGATTGGGTCGTAAACGAACGAATCGTTCTTGAACGCAGCCCGACCTACTGGAACAACGCGAAAACCGTTATTAACCAGGTAACCTATTTGCCTATTGCTTCTGAAGTTACCGATGTCAACCGCTACCGTAGTGGTGAAATCGACATGACTTATAACAACATGCCGATCGAATTGTTCCAGAAGCTGAAAAAAGAGATCCCGGACGAAGTTCACGTTGATCCATACCTGTGCACTTACTATTACGAAATTAACAACCAGAAACCGCCATTCAACGATGTGCGTGTGCGTACCGCACTGAAACTAGGTATGGACCGCGATATCATTGTTAATAAAGTGAAAGCGCAGGGCGACATGCCCGCCTATGGTTACACTCCACCGTATACTGATGGCGCAAAATTGACTCAGCCGGAATGGTTTGGCTGGAGCCAGGAAAAACGTAACGAAGAAGCGAAAAAACTGCTGGCTGAAGCGGGTTATACCGCAGACAAACCGTTGACCATCAACCTGTTGTATAACACCTCCGATCTGCATAAAAAGCTGGCGATTGCTGCCTCTTCATTGTGGAAGAAAAACATTGGTGTAAACGTCAAACTGGTTAACCAGGAGTGGAAAACGTTCCTCGACACCCGTCACCAGGGTACTTTTGATGTGGCCCGTGCAGGCTGGTGTGCTGACTACAACGAACCAACTTCCTTCCTGAACACCATGCTTTCGAACAGCTCGATGAATACCGCGCATTATAAGAGCCCGGCCTTTGACAGCATTATGGCGGAAACGCTGAAAGTGACTGACGAGGCGCAGCGCACAGCTCTGTACACTAAAGCAGAACAACAGCTGGATAAGGATTCGGCCATTGTTCCTGTTTATTACTACGTGAATGCGCGTCTGGTGAAACCGTGGGTTGGTGGCTATACCGGCAAAGATCCGCTGGATAATACCTATACCCGGAATATGTACATTGTGAAGCACTAATGGCAATACGTGGGGCAGGAGTGTCCTGCTCCACGGTGTCTGATTTTTATCGCATTACAGAAGGCACAGGCCAGAAGGTAGGGCAATGTTAAAATTTATTCTACGTCGCTGTCTGGAAGCGATTCCGACGCTATTTATTCTTATTACTATTTCGTTCTTTATGATGCGCCTCGCGCCGGGAAGCCCTTTTACCGGCGAACGTACTTTACCGCCAGAAGTGATGGCCAATATCGAAGCGAAATATCATCTTAATGATCCGATCATGACACAGTATTTCAGCTACCTGAAACAACTGGCGCACGGTGATTTCGGTCCATCGTTTAAATATAAAGATTATTCGGTCAATGACTTGGTTGCATCCAGTTTTCCCGTTTCTGCCAAACTGGGAGCCGCAGCATTTTTCCTTGCGGTAATACTGGGTGTTAGTGCTGGCGTTATTGCCGCATTAAAACAAAACACCAAATGGGACTATACCGTGATGGGGCTGGCAATGACCGGGGTTGTTATCCCCAGTTTTGTGGTTGCACCATTATTAGTCATGATATTTGCGATCATTTTGCATTGGCTGCCGGGCGGTGGCTGGAATGGTGGGGCGCTTAAATTCATGATATTGCCGATGGTGGCGTTGTCACTCGCTTATATCGCCAGTATTGCGCGTATTACCCGTGGCTCTATGATTGAAGTATTACACTCCAATTTTATTCGTACTGCCCGGGCGAAAGGGTTACCTATGCGGCGGATCATTTTACGTCACGCATTAAAACCTGCTCTGTTACCCGTGCTCTCTTATATGGGCCCCGCATTTGTCGGCATTATTACCGGTTCTATGGTTATCGAAACCATTTATGGTTTGCCGGGGATTGGACAACTGTTCGTTAATGGCGCATTGAACCGTGACTATTCCTTAGTGTTAAGCCTGACCATCCTGGTTGGTGCTTTAACCATTTTGTTTAATGCCATTGTCGATGTGCTATATGCGGTTATCGACCCGAAAATCCGTTACTGATACTGGAGCTCGCGATGATGTTAAGTAAGAAAAACAGCGAGACGCTGGAAAATTTCAGTGAAAAGCTGGAGGTCGAAGGGCGCAGCTTGTGGCAGGACGCACGTCGACGTTTTATGCATAACCGTGCGGCGGTTGCCAGTCTGATAGTGCTGGTGCTGATCGCGTTATTTGTAATCCTGGCACCGATGCTTTCCCAGTTTGCCTATGACGATACTGACTGGGCGATGATGTCCAGCGCCCCGGATATGGAGTCCGGTCACTACTTTGGTACTGACTCATCCGGTCGCGACCTGCTTGTGCGCGTTGCGATTGGCGGGCGTATCTCACTCATGGTCGGTGTTGCTGCGGCACTGGTGGCTGTGGTCGTCGGGACACTTTATGGTTCGCTTTCCGGTTATCTGGGCGGTAAAGTGGATTCGGTAATGATGCGTCTGCTGGAAATCCTCAACTCCTTCCCATTCATGTTCTTCGTCATTTTGCTGGTGACCTTTTTCGGTCAAAACATCCTGCTGATTTTCGTGGCGATAGGCATGGTTTCCTGGCTGGATATGGCTCGTATTGTGCGTGGGCAAACCCTGAGTCTGAAGCGCAAAGAGTTTATTGAGGCGGCACAAGTTGGCGGTGTATCGACATCGGGCATTGTTATTCGCCACATTGTGCCGAATGTACTCGGTGTGGTGGTGGTCTACGCATCACTTCTGGTGCCCAGCATGATCCTCTTTGAATCTTTCCTTAGCTTCCTGGGGTTGGGTACGCAAGAGCCGTTAAGCAGCTGGGGTGCATTGCTGAGTGATGGCGCGAACTCGATGGAAGTCTCTCCATGGTTATTGTTGTTCCCAGCGGGATTCCTCGTGGTGACGCTGTTTTGTTTCAACTTTATCGGCGATGGCTTGCGTGATGCCCTCGACCCGAAAGATCGTTAAGGAGTGCAGCCATGAGCGTAATTGAAACTGCAACTGTGCCGCTCGCACAACAACAGGCTGACGCACTGCTGAACGTGAAAGATTTGCGTGTCACCTTTAGTACCCCGGACGGCGACGTCACGGCGGTCAATGATTTGAATTTTTCCCTACGTGCCGGAGAAACGCTGGGTATTGTAGGTGAGTCTGGTTCGGGTAAATCGCAAACTGCATTTGCGTTGATGGGCCTGTTGGCTGCCAACGGACGTATTGGCGGATCGGCAACCTTCAATGGGCGTGAAATCCTCAATTTGCCAGAGCATGAACTCAATAAACTGCGCGCTGAACAAATCTCAATGATTTTTCAGGACCCAATGACTTCGTTGAATCCCTATATGCGCGTCGGTGAGCAGTTAATGGAAGTGCTGATGCTGCATAAGAACATGAGCAAAGCTGAGGCGTTTGAAGAGTCGGTGCGGATGCTCGATGCGGTAAAAATGCCGGAAGCGCGTAAACGCATGAAAATGTACCCGCACGAATTTTCTGGCGGCATGCGTCAGCGAGTCATGATTGCGATGGCATTGCTATGTCGACCTAAGCTACTGATTGCGGATGAACCCACTACTGCGCTGGACGTCACCGTACAGGCGCAGATCATGACGCTATTAAATGAACTGAAGCGGGAATTTAATACCGCCATCATTATGATCACCCACGATCTTGGCGTGGTGGCGGGGATCTGTGACAAAGTGCTGGTAATGTACGCCGGGCGCACGATGGAATATGGCAATGCGCGCGATGTCTTTTATCAACCCGTTCATCCTTATTCTATCGGTTTGCTCAACGCGGTGCCGCGTCTTGATGCGGAAGGTGAAACAATGTTGACCATCCCGGGTAATCCGCCAAACTTGCTGCGATTACCGAAAGGTTGCCCGTTCCAGCCACGTTGTCCACATGCGATGGAAATTTGTAGTAGCGCACCGCCGCTGGAAGAGTTTACGCCTGGCCGTCTGCGTGCTTGCTTTAAACCGGTGGAGGAACTGTTATGAATGCTGTAACTGAAGGAAGAAAAGTCCTCCTTGAAATCGCCGATCTTAAAGTGCACTTTGAAATCAAAGATGGCAAACAGTGGTTCTGGCAACCGCCGAAAACGCTCAAAGCCGTCGATGGTGTCACTCTTCGCCTGTATGAAGGGGAAACATTAGGTGTGGTAGGGGAATCGGGATGCGGTAAGTCCACCTTTGCTCGCGCCATCATCGGTTTGGTCAAGGCGACCGACGGTCATGTTGCCTGGTTAGGTAAAGAGTTGCTGGGCATGAAGCCCGATGAATGGCGTGCCGTTCGCAGTGATATTCAGATGATTTTCCAGGATCCGTTGGCATCGCTAAACCCGCGTATGACCATCGGCGAGATCATCGCTGAACCACTGCGTACTTATCATCCGAAAATGTCACGCCAGGAAGTTCGCGAGCGCGTGAAGGCGATGATGCTGAAAGTCGGGTTATTGCCTAACCTGATTAACCGCTATCCGCATGAGTTCTCCGGTGGGCAGTGCCAGCGTATCGGGATTGCTCGTGCTCTTATTCTTGAACCGAAGCTGATTATCTGCGATGAGCCGGTTTCGGCGCTGGACGTGTCAATTCAGGCGCAGGTGGTCAACCTGCTCCAGCAGCTGCAACGTGAGATGGGATTGTCATTAATTTTTATCGCTCATGACCTGGCCGTGGTAAAACACATTTCCGATCGTGTGTTGGTGATGTATCTCGGCCATGCGGTAGAACTGGGGACCTATGATGAGGTCTACCACAATCCACTACATCCTTACACCAGGGCATTGATGTCGGCAGTCCCCATACCTGATCCGGATCTGGAGAAGAACAAAACCATCCAGTTACTGGAAGGGGAATTGCCGTCGCCGATCAACCCGCCTTCCGGTTGTGTTTTCCGTACCCGTTGCCCGATTGCCGGTCCGGAGTGCGCCAAAACACGTCCTGTTCTGGAGGGGAGTTTCAGACACGCCGTTTCTTGCCTGAAAGTCGATCCGCTTTAAACACAATAAGGGCTGACAGTTGTCAGCCCTTTTTCACGCTAAAAGCGATTATTTATTCCCGCCAGATGATATGGCAAAGTTTGTGATCTTTTTCGCGGCATAACAGAATGCGGGCGAAAACATCGTTGATTTCACCATCTTCACTGTCCGCCAGACCAATCACCACTTCGGCAAAAAAGTCTGGGTTCAAATCGAAATCAACATGTTCCTGCCAGTCTTCCGCCGGATCGAATAACTCCGCGCCGCCGCGCTCTTCAAACTGAAGATTGAACAGCAGAACATCAGCTGGATCGAGATTGTCGGCAGCCAGTTCGAGAAAAATATCGTAGGCCTGCTCAAGCGTTTCATCTTCAGTCAGGCGATTGTTTAGATCCATATCCATAGTCACTACCTGTTTAACCTCTGTTGGCGACGTTTTACAGCAACGGACTGAAGAAGTAAAACAGTCGCTCGGCGACACGTTGCCATAATGGACGTTTTAGCCATAAACGGGCATCGAGCAGACGTGAACGCGAAATATAATCGTCCTGAACGGCGGCAAGGTCTGCACCAAAACCTTTATCGTCGATTGCCAGGGTAATCTCGAAATTCAGCCACAGACTACGCATATCAAGGTTAACGGTGCCAACCAGACTTAGTTCGCCATCGACCAGCACGCTCTTGGTATGCAGTAACCCGCCTTCAAACTGATAAATTTTAACCCCAGCAGCAAGAAGTTCCGTAAAGAATGCGCGACTGGCCCAGCCGACCAGCATCGAGTCATTTTTTCGCGGAAGGATAATACTGACATCCACCCCGCGCTGCGCCGCCGTGCAAATCGCATGAAGTAAATCATCGCTTGGCACAAAGTAGGGCGTGGTCATGATCAAATATTCACGCGCCGAATAAGCCGCAGTCAATAATGCCTGGTGAATGAGATCTTCCGGAAAGCCGGGGCCAGAAGCAATTGTGTGAATGGTGTGACCGCTGGCCTGTTCAAACGGCATAATATTGACATCTGGTGGTGGCGGCAGAATACGTTTTCCGGTTTCAATCTCCCAGTCGCAGGAATAAATAATCCCCATCGCGGTGGCGATGGGGCCTTCCATACGCGCCATCAGATCAATCCATTGCCCTACGCCCGCATCTTGTTTGAAGTAGCGAGGATCGACCATATTCATGCTGCCGGTGTACGCGATGTAATTATCGATCATGATCATCTTGCGATGTTGGCGCAGGTCCATACGGCGTAAAAACACACGCATCAGATTGACCTTTAAGGCTTCGACCACTTCAATACCGGCATTACGCATTAGCTCGGGCCACGGGCTGCGGAAAAAAGCCACACTCCCGGCGGAGTCGAGCATCAATCGGCAATGAATACCACGCCGTGCAGCCGCCATTAATGATTCAGCCACCTGGTCCGCCATGCCGCCGGGCTGCCAGATATAAAACACCATCTCAATATTATGGCGCGCGAGCTGGATGTCGCGGATTAACGCCTGCATCACATCATCTGACTCGGTCATCAGTTGTAGCTGATTCCCTTTGACCCCAGCGATCCCCTGACGACGCTCGCAAAGCTTGAATAATGGCGCAGCGACACTGCTATTTTCTTCGGCGAAGATATGCTTACAGGCTTTAAGGTCGTTAAGCCATTTTGCGGTGGAAGGCCACATCGCTCTGGCGCGCTCAGCGCGGCGTTTGCCTAAATGGAGCTCGCCAACGGCAAGATAGGCAATAATTCCGACTAACGGCAGAATGTAAATAATCAACAGCCAGGCCATCGCGGAGGGAACTGCGCGTCGTTTCATTAGAATGCGTAAAGTTACGCCTGCAATGAGCAACCAGTATCCCAGAATGGCCAACCAACTCACCAACGTATAAACGGTTGTCATAGATTAGAAATCCTTTTGAAAGCGCATTGTTATGAGTTTACGCATATGGATTCATCTGGCAAATAAAAACGCGGGAAAAGCACTGGTCAGCGTCGGGGGTGGGGGTATAATGACCATTCTGTTATTGCATAGAGTAGTTAACATGAAGCGGAGTAGAACGGAAGTGGGGCGCTGGCGCATGCAGCGTCAGGCTAGCCGACGTAAATCGCGTTGGCTTGAGGGGCAATCGCGCCGAAATATGCGTATCCACAGCATCAGGAAGTGCATTCTAAACAAACAGCGTAACTCGTTATTGTTTGCGATCTACAATATCTAAATATACTGGGCACCATTGCGGTGCCCAATAAGTTTACTCTTTCGTCTTTAAACTCTATTTTTGCACTGATTCTTTACTGTCAGCTTTCGTTTCTTGTTCATCGTTATCGCTGAAAATGCCATGACCGGAGTTCAACAACATTGAAACGAGCATATCATTATTAATCTCTTCACCATTTAAAACTCGCGCCAGAATTTCGCTGCCAAACAGTTGCGGTGAGAGAATGATATCCGGATGTACCATCTTAATCTTATTCAGGTTTTTGCTATCACTGACGGCGAGAACTGTTTTGACATCACTGCTCATATCTTTTGCCGAGAGTACAACAAACGCGTTATCTGCATCGTTATCACTCAGCGCCAGAATGGCCCGGCAACGATCGATTCCCGCTTTCTTTAATACTGAACTGTCATTACTGTCACCGGGGATAACATCAGCGTTATCGCCTAAGCGTTGCTCAAGTTGCTTGATATCATCTTCAGGCAAGTTGCTGATAACCGTTACGTTTTGTCCGCGTTGATTCAGTTGCAGGATCGTATTGATGGCGAGAATCGAATGTCCGCAAACAATAAAATGATCTTTACGATGCATTGTATGATTGTTTCCTTTTACAAGTTTGTTGAATCCCCCGCGGATAAGCGGACCAAAAATTGAGGTCATAGATGTGGCAAAAACGGTAATGCCGGAAATAATGACCGAAATAGTGAACAATCGTGCTGATTCAGAAACAGGGACAATATCGCCATAGCCGACGGTTGACATGGTTTCTATCGAAAAATAGAACGCGGTCATCAAACTTTCTATTCGCGGATTAAAACCTTCGCTTAAATAAAGCGCACCGTAGGTTGAGTAAAACAGTAATGTCGTGAAACTAATAAATGCAAAAATTGTCCCGGCTGCGGCGCTACTGTGGGAGAAGTCTTTGCGCAGTATCAGCAAAAACACCAGCGTAAAAATGCAAAATCCAATACTAAATTTCAGCCAGGGATAAAAATGCAGGGTGTAAATTAGCGCTATCAACAACAAAATGATACTGATTGCCCATGCGAGCTTTGCCCGGAACAGTAAGCCAATGGAGTTCAGGACAAGAAAGACGCCGAGCATAAATAGTGGGGCGTTTGCCAGCAAGGAGAGATCCAACTCTGAAAATGCTTTGATATGGAAAATATCAAGCAAATTGACCGACATACCATAGATTGTTTTAAAAATAAGCAATCCATTTAAAAAGACGGCCAGCGCGAGAATGTCGTGCCGTAGGGTCACCCATAAATTTGTTGCTGTTTGTTTGAATGTAGCCCAGTGACTCACTGATACCTCTGTAACCACAATTTTGTTTAATTATCTTAGCGTGCACATTTTCTGAACATACATGCAGCGCGTGAATGTGTTAAACAATAGTAGATGACTTTATCGGCAGTAATCAAAGGTTTTGAGCGAGCAACTCTGCGTCAGGAAAGGGCATTTTCCTGAATATGTTCACATCATATAAAGAAATACAGATAAAGTTATTATCTGCTTGTGGTAGTGAATGCACTGACCGGCTATAAGGAAAGGCCAAACAAGAACACGGTTGCAAAAACCGTGCCCTTAAATATTGAATCTCTATTCAGAACACTTTCTTAAATGGTTTCACTGAAACGTGTTCATAGACACCTGCCGCTACGTACGGGTCAGCATCGGCCCAGGCCTGAGCTGCTTCCAGCGATTCAAATTCAGCAATAACGGTTGAGCCAGTAAATCCCGCAGCCCCTGGATCGTTACTGTCTACCGCTGGCATTGGACCAGCTGTCAACAAACGACCTTCATCATGCAGTAACTGTAAACGTGCTAAATGTGCCGGACGAACGGAAAGGCGTTTTTCGAGGCTATCAGCTTTGTCTTGAGCGTAAATAACATACAACACGGGCACAACTCCTTGTTCGGGAAAGTTGTAAAGTACGTTATTTGAAAGGGCGAAGATCTGCAACGGAAAGATGATGTCTTTGTTAAGACCATGCATAAAGTAAGGTCAATTACGCCAAAAATGACATTTTCACTGATCCTGATCGTCTTGCCTTATTGAATATGATTGCTATTTGCATTTAAAATCGAGACCTGGTTTTTCTACTGAAATGATTATGACTTCAATGACCCTTGATTTACCTCGCCGCTTCCCCTGGCCGACGTTACTTTCGGTCTGCATTCATGGTGCTGTTGTGGCGGGTCTGCTCTATACCTCGGTACATCAGGTTATTGAACTACCTGCGCCTGCGCAGCCAATTTCTGTCACGATGGTTGCGCCTGCTGATCTCGAACCGCCACAAGCCGTTCAGCCGCCACCGGAGCCGGTGGTAGAGCCAGAACCGGAACCTGAGCCGATCCCCGAACCACCAAAAGAAGCACCGGCGGTCATTGAAAAGCCGAAGCCGAAACCTAAGCCAAAACCGAAGCCGGTGAAAAAGGTACAGGAGCAGCCAAAACGCGATGTCAAACCCGTAGAGTCGCGTCCGGCATCACCGTTTGAAAATACGGCACCCGCACGCCTGACATCAAGTACGGCAACGGCTGCAACCAGCAAGCCGGTTACCAGTGTGGCTTCAGGACCACGCGCATTAAGCCGTAATCAGCCGCAGTATCCGGCACGAGCACAGGCATTGCGCATTGAAGGGCAGGTTAAAGTTAAATTTGACGTCACGCCGGATGGTCGCGTGGATAACGTACAAATCCTCTCAGCCAAGCCTGCGAACATGTTTGAGCGTGAGGTGAAAAATGCGATGCGCAGATGGCGTTATGAGCCGGGTAAGCCAGGCAGTGGGATTGTGGTGAATATCCTGTTTAAAATTAACGGCACCACCGAAATTCAGTAAGCAGAAAGTCAAAAGCCTCCGACCGGAGGCTTTTGACTATTACTCAACAGGTAAGGCGCGAGGTTTTCCTTCAGGATCAACCGCGACATACTTAAATAATGCTTCTGTCGCTTTATAGCGTTGCCCGATTGGTTCAGACGCTACTTTTTTCACCCACACTTCAATATTAATGCTGACCGATGTCGTCCCTTTCTGGACACAGCGTGCATAGCAGCACACCACATCGCCGACCGCAACCGGCCGTAAGAAAGTCATTCCTTCAACCCGCACAGTCACTACGCGACCGTGGGCAATTTCTTTTGCCAGAATAGCGCCGCCAATATCCATTTGTGACATTAACCAACCACCAAAGATGTCACCATTGGCATTGGTATCGGCGGGCATGGCTAAAGTACGTAAAACAAGATCGCCCTGAGGGACGTTATGTGTTGTAGACATGGTAAAACCGACTTAAAAGGAAAATCACAGGCGCGATGCTACTATGATTTTCCTGAGGAGAACAGAGGAGATACAGCGCCAGCCCCGAAGGACTGGCAGTCTGGTTAGGATTTATCTTCCTGCGGCATGTGGCGGTAGATATAGATACCGCTTAACAATGTGAAGATTAAGGTAAGGGCGGTCAGGCCAAAGACTTTAAAGTTGACCCAAATATTTTGCGGCAGCCAGAATGCGATGTAGATGTTTGCCAGACCGCAAAGGATAAAGAAAACAGCCCAGGCCAGATTCAGCTTCGACCATACCGGTTGCGGCAGCGTGAGTTCTTTACCCAGCAT
This sequence comes from Escherichia sp. WS33, assembly GCF_046486385.1. Lineage (NCBI taxonomy): Bacteria > Pseudomonadati > Pseudomonadota > Gammaproteobacteria > Enterobacterales > Enterobacteriaceae > Escherichia > Escherichia sp. WS33. The sequence goes on from NZ_JBJQLJ010000001.1 coordinate 280,453, forward strand.
CCGCTGAATTAGCGGCTTTTTCATCACCCATTGGCTGACTAACAGGGCTCCCGCAAATAGAGCATAAATGACTGTAACCTTCCATTTAATAAACTCATCATTGTGGAAGAACAGCGTCAAGCCACCGAAGACGACCACCAGAACAAAAGTGATCAGGGCCATCTTCTCAACCTTACGAAAGCGAACCCAGCTATAGATAAGCACAATCGCCGTGGCGACGATCAGCGCCGCAGTAGCCGCATAGATGTCATAAATCTTGTAAAACGCGAAAAAGACAACCAGCGGTAAAAAATCAAGAAACTGCTTCATTTTACGATTCCGTAATCAAATGCTTAAGGTTATTGGCGAATCAACATATACAGGCGGAACAGATAGATGAGCAATATGGCAGAAATCAGGTTGCTCAAGGTGTTCGCCAGTACGGCACCAATTTCCGGGGTTAATGCGGCAAAAGAAGAGGCAAAAAGCAGCAACAGTGTTTTTGCCAGCAACCAGCTCAGTACTGCGGGTGCCACCAGACGCATATTCGCCCAAGTCAGCCGCATACTGCTACGCATCGAGGCAAAAACGCCCATTTTGTCCTGTACCAACATCACCGGTGCCAGGGCCAGTAATATGGCCATGATAATTCCCGGAACGACCACCAGCATGATGCCAATCTGTACTAAAAGGGTAGTCAGAAAAATCAGAATAAATAACTTTGGCAATATCGGCGCACTGGCACCAATAGCTCGCAGCGCACTGACTCTCTGACCCGCAGACACCAGCTGGATAATTAATATTACGCCTCCGGCGAGAATGGCGTTACCGATTAATCCTGAAAAAGTGGACGCCGCTGAAGCCTGCAGCAAAATTTGTTGCTGTTCCGGTGACATATTCTGAACCAGGTCGAACAACCCACTACTGCCGCTAACGGGCACGCCGTCATTGAGCTGCGCAAGCTGTGCATCACTGGGTGAGAAAACATGCCCTAACACCACTGTGATAAACGCACATAGCAACGATACCAACAGAATGGTCATAAATTGATTACGGAAGAAATTTCCGGTGTCACGGTATACGGACTGCGCCGTGATAGACATGCACTCTCCTTGAGTTTTATGCAGGTGTTAATTAGCGGGCAATTGTACCCTGGTTAAGCCTCGGGTGGCAGCATCAGGTCTTGTATGGAAAAGCATATCTTTGTAAAGCGGAGGTAATTGCTGGCCTTCAGGCGTGGGCAAACCGCGGCAAGTGGCGAACGAGTTAATATTTGCGTAGCGAAAATATTTAAAAATTGATTTAAATCACGTTAACCAGGATTCTCAATGCAACTTCTAAATTAATCCAGATCAATAAATGGTGAATTATCATATGTAATGTGATCTATGTAGGATCATTTGTTACTCCAATGTAGGTATATTCGTCACGTTTTTATAACCATAACGACGGAGCGGATATGAAAAAGTTAACAGTGGCGGCTTTGGCAGTAACAACTCTTCTCTCTGGCAGTGCCTTTGCGCATGAAGCAGGCGAATTTTTTATGCGTGCAGGTTCTGCAACCGTACGTCCAACAGAAGGTGCTGGTGGTACGTTAGGAAGTCTGGGTGGATTCAGCGTGACCAATAACACTCAACTGGGCCTGACGTTTACTTATATGGCGACCGACAACATTGGTGTGGAATTACTGGCAGCGACGCCGTTCCGCCATAAAATCGGCACCCGGGCGACCGGCGATATTGCAACCGTTCATCATCTGCCGCCAACACTGATGGCGCAGTGGTATTTTGGTGATGCCAGCAGCAAATTCCGTCCTTACGTTGGGGCCGGTATTAACTACACCACCTTCTTTGATAATGGATTTAACGATCATGGCAAAGAGGCAGGGCTTTCCGATCTCAGTCTGAAAGATTCCTGGGGAGCTGCCGGGCAGGTGGGGGTTGATTATCTGATTAACCGTGACTGGTTGGTTAACATGTCAGTCTGGTACATGGATATCGATACCACCGCCAATTATAAGCTAGGCGGTGCACAGCAACACGATAGCGTACGCCTCGATCCGTGGGTGTTTATGTTCTCAGCAGGATATCGTTTTTAATTCCACAAAAAAACGACCCCGTAATATACGGGGTCAATAAGGACATGGCATAAAGTGTATTATTTCTTCGCTTCTACGCCGTCAGTTTCAGAGCGAATTAAAAATTTCTCAGTTGTTTGCGGAATATGCTGAATCAGCCAGTCGGCCATTTGCTTTTCCTCATTTAAAATCGCTTCGATGGTTGGAATTGAAGCTGTATCACCGGCATTTTTTGCTGCTGCTAATAGTGAGGTGTAACAGGCGATTTCAAATTGCTCGAAGACATATCCGCTAATAGAGCCTTTGACTATTTCATCAGAAGGGAATATACCACCGATTGACTGCCCAAGCACAGCCATTTTACTCATGGAATCTTTAATGACTGAACGTGAAATGTCATTACGATCAAGAATAGTTTCCAATTGAACAATCTGGTTTTTGGTTTCACTAAGATGTTGTTCAATACGAGCGCGTAGTTCAGGATAATTATCTATACGGCTGGCCATGGATTCAAGCATAGATTCGGCTTGCTTTTCCATTGCGTGGGCGTCACGTAACCAGTCATGATAATGTTCAATACGATTCATGAAAATGTCCTCTTTATAAAATGACTAAAAGTTAAAGTTCATATTTCAGGCTTTATTTTCGGCTTTCTTATTTACGTTATTAAGGGCCAGATCAGTCAGTTTGATGTCGGTGGCCTTTTCTTCTTCCAGGGTCTCTTTCAGAAGCTTCGCTGCTTTACGATAACCTAATTGTTCAGCCAGCGTCGCTAATGTCCCGTAACTGGCAATCTCATAATGCTCGACTTTCTGTGCTGCGGCAATCAGTGCGGCATCACGCACTTCGTTTTTCTCGGTACTTTCGATGACCTCATTAGCTTCTTCAATAAGACCTTCCATTGCCACACATTTCATGCGCTTAATTTTCAGATTCGATTCTGATTCCACAACTTGATCAATACGTTCAATCTGTCCATGTGTTTCCTCGAGGTGCGCATGAAAAGCCTGACTTAATTTTTCGTTTGATGTTGCTCTTGCGAGTTTTGCCAGTGCCCGGGTTAATTGTTTTTCTGCGCTGTAGGTATCTGAAAGCAGGTGAATAAATACATCTTCAATGGTCTTCATATTCATATTTTTCTCCAGTGAAATCACTGCGAGCCATACGGCCCGCAGATGCAATTATCTTTATCAGCTGATATTAATAATTAACGGTGAATCAGGATTTGCCTGATTTATTACCACCGCTTTGTTGACCGCCTTTTTTACCCGCTTCAGATGCGCGTTGCGGATCATTTTTAAAATTACCGCCGCTATGCTGACCGCCTTTACGGCCTGCGTCGGATGCCTTCTCACGGTCTTCGGCGAAATTTCCTGAACCACCACGATGTTCGGCCATGTTATTTCTCCCGTTGCGTTGCATTGTTTCATTAATATGAGTGTTGTGTGTCGACACTCATTAAAATTAGTCGCTAATGAGAATTAGTCAAATTAAGCGCAACGAGAAGATAGAGGGAAAATATATTTTGAGGAACATTCTGGATATATTAACAATTACCTGAGGAATAAGTGACTTAGAGAAAATTATTGATTTTACTGGTGTTATGTTGCGGGATTAATTTGTTTGATTATATTACTGTTGGGCGGAAAAATGACGTAAGTTGACGTTCGACCGGGGTAAGCGAAACGGTAAAAAGATAAATATTAAATGAATTTAGGATTTTTCCGGCTTCATTAAAGAAAGTTAAAATGCCGCCAGCGGAACTGGCGGCTGTGGGATTAACTGCGCGTCGCCGCTTTCATCGGTTGTACAAAAACTTTCAGTGCCGCCAGCATTTTCTCTGGCTCATTAATATGTTGCTCGATGATTTTAACAATGGCCGAACCAGAAATCGCGCCCGCAGCTCCTGCATCAATCGCTGCTTTTACCTGATCCGGGGCGGAAATACCAAACCCCTGCAATGGAGGTGCAGCGTTGTACTCTTTCAGCTTCGCAACCAGATGATTGAGGGGTAACGCGGCGCGGTTTTCTGCGCCGGTCACGCCCGCTCGTGACAGCAAATAGGTGTAACCACGACCGTAAGAGGCTATCTGGCGCAGCAGGTCGTCATCGGCATTTGGCGGGCAGATGAAGATAGGTGCGACATTATGACGCAACGCGGCCTGGCGGAAGGGCGCGGACTCTTCAATTGGCACATCGGCAACCAGCACCGAATCGACGCCGACTTTCTCGCACTGGGCATAAAACTCATCAATGCCTTTGTTAAACACCAGATTGGCATACATCAACAGGCCAATGGGAATGGTCGGGTGTTTCTGGCGAATCAGTGCCAGCATTTCAAAACATTGTGCCGGAGTCACACCTGCCGCAAAGGCGCGCAGAGTGGCGTTTTGAATGGTCGGGCCATCCGCCAGTGGGTCGGAGAAGGGGATACCTAACTCCAGCGCGTCAGCACCGGCTTCAATTAGCGTATCGATAATTTTCAATGACTGCTCAATGCCCGGATCACCGAGCGTGACGAAAGGAACGAATGCGCCTTCTTTGCGCTCCTTCAACTGGGCAAACAGAGATTCGTAGCGTTCCATCAGATTTCCCCTCGTGCTTTCAAAATATCGTGAACGGTGAAGATGTCTTTATCGCCGCGACCGGAAAGGTTAACCACCAGTAGCTGCTCTTTATCCGGGTTTTCGCGCATCATTTTCAACGCATGGGCCAGGGCGTGGGAGGATTCCAGCGCCGGGATGATCCCTTCGTGCAGGCACAGCGTTTTGAAGGCTTCAAGGGCTTCATCATCGGTAATAGACACGTAATCAGCGCGTCCAGTGCTGTTAAGATACGCGTGTTGTGGGCCGACAGACGGGAAATCCAGTCCGGCGGAGATGGAGTAAGATTCTTCAATCTGCCCGTCTTCGGTTTGCATCATCGGCGCTTTCATACCGAAATAGATGCCCACGCGACCATGTTTTAACGGTGCGCCGTGCTCGCCAGTTTCGATACCGTGACCACCTGGCTCCACACCAATCAGGCCGACGTTGGTTTCATTGATGAAATCAGCAAACATGCCGATGGCATTCGAACCGCCGCCAACACAGGCGATAACGGCATCCGGCAGGCGACCTTCTCTTTCCAGAATCTGCGCTTTGGTTTCTTCGCCAATCATCCGCTGAAACTCACGCACAATGGTCGGATAAGGATGCGGGCCAGCTGCGGTGCCCAGCATATAGTGCGCGGTTTCGTAACTACCGGACCAGTCGCGCAGCGCCTCGTTACAGGCATCTTTCAGCGTCGCGGAACCGCTATGCACCGGGATCACTTCCGCACCCATTAAGCGCATACGAAAAACGTTAGGCGACTGGCGTTCTACGTCTTTGGCACCCATATAAATACGGCATTTCAGGCCGAGCAGGGCGCTGGCAAGGGCCGACGCCACGCCATGCTGACCGGCACCGGTTTCGGCGATGATTTCGGTTTTACCCATCCGCTTCGCCAGTAAAGTCTGACCGAGCACCTGGTTAGTTTTATGCGCGCCGCCGTGCAGCAAATCTTCACGCTTGAGATACAGAGTGGTGTTCGTCCCGGCTGTAATGTTCTGGCATTTGGTCAGCGCGGTTGGACGCCCGGCATAGTTTTTCAGCAGGTCGTTGAACTGAGCCTGAAATTCAGGATCTTTTTGCGCACTGACAAAAGCTTCTTCCAGCTGGCGCAGAGCAGGCATCAGGATTTGTGGCACGTACATGCCGCCAAACTCACCAAAATAGGGGTTAAGTAATGTTGTCATTGTTCCTTTCCTTAATATGCGCGCAGCGTCTGGAAAACCGAGGCCAAAAGACGTGCGTCTTTGATGCCCGGTTGCGACTCTACAGCAGAATTAAAATCAAGTCCGGCGCAGCCGGTTTGTGCCGCTTCCACGCAGTTATCTGCGCCTAAGCCCCCCGCCAGCAGAACGTTGCCAAGCGATTGACCATTTAATAGTGACCAGTCAAAACGTTGCCCGCTTCCACCCTGGCCGTTGTCTAAAACATATTTATCAACGTGCTGAAACTCGCGGGCGGGCAGGGTTTCACCGACGCTTAATGCTTTCCAGATGGCAACATGTGCTGGCAGAGCTTCACGCAGCGTATCGATATACAGCTGTTCTTCATTACCATGCAGTTGCACTGCCGCCAGCGATAACACCTTAGCTTTGTCCACCACATCGGCAATATCGTGATTGCGGAACACGCCAACATACTGCAACGGTGCCGCAGCCATCACTTCCTGCGCCTGTTCAACGTTGACGCAACGCGGTGATGTCGCAACAAAAATCAACCCACCGTAAATCGCGCCCGCGTCATAAGCTGCTTTAGCATCTTGCCCACGCGTCAGGCCACATACTTTATTCTCACCCAGCAACACCCGGCGCACGGCGGCGTGCAAATCGTCATGGGCCATCAACGCCGAACCAATCAGAAAACCGTTAGCGAAGTGGCTTAACTCGCGCACCTGAGCGTAAGTATTGATGCCGGATTCGCTGATTACCGTTACGTTGTGCCCCAGTTTCGGCGCAAGCTCGCGGGTACGGTTGAGATCAATCGACAAATCCCGCAGATCGCGGTTGTTGATGCCAACGACCTTTGCCCCCAATGCAATGGCACGCTCCAGTTCCTCTTCATTACTGACTTCGGTCAGCACACCCATCTCCAGACTGTGGGCGACGGCGGCAAGCTGGCGATATTGTTCGTCATCCAGTACTGAAAGCATTAATAAGCAGGCATCAGCCTGGTAATAGCGCGCCAGATAGATCTGGTAAGGATCGATAATGAAGTCTTTACATAAAATCGGCTGCGGGGCGATTTGGCTGACGATGGGGAGGAAATCAAAGCTCCCCTGAAAATATTTCTCATCAGTCAGCACCGAAATTGCCGAAGCGTAATGTTTATAAATGGCGGCAATGCGTGCTGGATCGAAATCATCACGGATCACGCCTTTTGACGGCGACGCTTTCTTGCACTCCAGAATAAACGCCGTGCGCGCACCCTGTAGCGCATCATAAAAATGTCGCGTGCTCGGCTGAACCTCATTCTGAAAACTGGCCCGCGGTTGCTGCTGTTTGCGGGTTTCTACCCAAATCGCCTTGTCTGCGACGATTTTCGCTAAAACGGTTTGCATCATTTACCCTCGTGCCGCCAGCGCGGTAACTCTGTCGTAAGCGGAACCACTGCGCAGTACCTCAAGAACGGTTTGCGCATTGGCTTGCAGATCTTCATGGCCATGCAGGCGCATTAACATGGCGACGTTCGCAGCGACGGCTGCTTCATGGGCGGCGTCGCCTTTACCTTGTAACAAACGTGTTAAAATGTCACGGTTTTCTTCCGGTGTTCCGCCTGCCAGTTGCTCCTGGTGGTAGGGTGTCAGGCCAAAATCTTCAGCGGTCAATTGATAGCTCTTAATTTCGCCGTCATGCAGCTCGGCAACGATTGTCGGCGCGTGTAATGAAACTTCATCCATCCCGCCGCTGTGCACCACCGCCGCGCGTTGATACCCCAGCACGCGCAAGGTTTCGGCAATCGGCAGCACCAGTTCCGGACTATAAACACCAATTAACGCCAGCGGCGGATGCGCCGGGTTAATCAATGGCCCCAGCACATTGAACAGGGTGCGGGTTTTTAGTTGCTGGCGAACCGGCATTGCATGGCGAAATCCGGTGTGATATTTCGGTGCAAAGAGGAAACATACGCCTAACTCATCCAGCGCCTGGCGCGATTTATCGGCGTTCATATCAAGATTAATACCGAACGCCGCCAGCAGATCGGACGAACCAGATTTACTGGAGACGCTACGGTTGCCGTGTTTCGCCACTTTCAGCCCACAGGCCGCGGCGACAAACGCACTGGCGGTAGAAATATTGATACTGTTGCTGCCGTCACCGCCAGTACCGACGATATCAGCAAACAGATAATCCGGGCGCGGGAACGGCGCTGCGTTTTCCAGTAGCGCGGTTGCTGCCCCGGCGATCTCGTTCGGGTGCTCACCGCGAATTTTCATGCTCACCAGCGCCGCCGCCAGTTGTTCCGGCTTCAGCTCGCCACGCACCACCGCTGAAAACAGCTGGTGGCTTTCTTGTTGGCTAAGCGTCTGCGCCTGATACAGTTTTTCCAGAATCGGTTGCAGCGTGTTGGCTGGCTCTAGTTTCTGCTGCGCCCAGGCCAGCGTTTGTTCCAGCAGGCGAGCGCCCTGGGTGGTGAGAATGGATTCCGGATGGAACTGGAATCCACAAACGCGATCCGCATCGTGACGTACTGCCATCACCATGCCATTAAAATGGGCGTTGATGGTTAAACCGGCCGGAATGTTACTGCCAACCAGCGAGTGATAACGCGCCACCGGCAGCGGGTTTGTTAATCCGGCAAACATCGCCTGACCGTCATGTTCAATGCTCGACGCTTTACCGTGAAGAATTTCGCCCGCCTGACCGACATAGCCCCCGTAAGCTTCGACAATTGCCTGATGTCCGAGGCAAATGCCAATAATGGGCAGCTTGCCACGCAAGCGGGTGAGGAGTTCCGGCATACAACCGGCTTCGCTCGGCACACCGGGGCCAGGAGAAAGCATCAGTACCGGATTGCTCATGGTCGCCAGGCGTTCAATTAAGGTCTGCGCCGGAATATGGTTGCGGTAAATCACCACGTTATGCCCATTGCTGCGCAACTGATCTGCCAGGTTGTACGTAAAAGAGTCGATATTATCGAGCAGCAGTATGTCAGCCATCAGAAAGTCTCCTGTGCATGATGCGCGGTGGCAATAGCGCGCAGTACAGCGCGGGCTTTATTACGGGTTTCGTCGGCTTCCGACTGCGGAATAGAATCAAGGACTACGCCAGCACCGGCTTGCACGGTGGCGATACCGTTTTCCACCAGCGCCGAGCGGATCACAATGCAGGTGTCGAGATCGCCGTGCGCGGTGAAATAACCTACCGCGCCGCCGTAGCTGCCGCGGCGACGACCTTCCGCCTCGGCAATTAACTGCATGGCGCGCACTTTCGGCGCACCGCTTAACGTCCCCATATTCATACAGGCGCGGTAAGCGTGTAGGGCGTCGAGATCGTGGCGCAGCTCACCGACCACGCGGGAGACCAGGTGCATCACGTAAGAGTAACGGTCAACTTTGGTGAGGTCGGCGACGTAGCGGCTGCCGGGGGTGCAAATGCGTGCCAGATCATTACGGGCAAGATCCACCAGCATCAGATGTTCAGAAAGCTCTTTATGATCGGTACGCATTTCCAGTTCGATGCGGCTGTCGAGGTCTCTGTCCAGCGAGCCATCGGCACGACGACCGCGTGGACGTGTTCCGGCAATCGGGTAGATCTCAATCTGGCGGCTGGTGGCGTCATACTTGAGCGAACTTTCCGGCGACGCGCCAAACAGGGTGAAATCATTATCCTGCATAAAAAACATGTACGGGCTGGGATTACTCTTTTTCAGCACGTAATAGGCCGCCAGCGGTGACGGGCAGGGCAGAGAGAAACGGCGAGATGGCACCACCTGGAAAATTTCTCCAGCGCGAATCGCTTTTTGCAACAAACGCACTACGCCACCGAACTCTTCATCGCTCTGATTACATTCACAACGCATATGCGGCACGGAAACCACCGGCAGCGGCGGCGCGGCTTCGGTCAGTTGCTGACGTAGTTCGTTCAGGCGAGCAGTGAGACGTTGTTTTTCTTCTTCATTCGGAGCAAACAGGCTGGCCTGAATACGGGTGCTTTTTTTCTGATGGTCAATCACCATCAGAGTTTCAGCGAGATAAAAACAGAAATCAGGGCAGTTATTTTCCGCTGACAGTTGCGGTAAATCTTCAAATCCCGCCACAAGGTCATAAGAGAACAGGCCGCCGAAGAACATTGCTTCTCGTTCTTCCTTCGGTACATTCAACAGATTCTGCAATAAACGGAAAGCGTCAAAAACCGAAAGGGAGCATAAGCGAGCGTCTTCATCCAGCAGTGGACTGACAGGGGGGAAGCGCAGCACACGGCAGTTTGGTAATTGTTCATTTTCCACACCCGCAGGCAGGGCGTTATCCAGTAGTGTCAGCAGGGCTTCGCCGTTGCCGGAAAGTGCCTGGATTGTGACAGTGTCACCTAAAGCTGTAATGCGCAGCGCACTGTCTACCAGTAGCAGGCTTTTTAAATCATCTTTGCTGTCGATATCTGCGGATTCCAGCAGCAGCGTTGCCGGACGATCCCCACACAACTGGTGAAAAAGCGCGGTGGGATTGTCGCGATAAGCGCCTTCGCAGGTTAGCAGTTCGAGAGTCGGTTTTTGTGTTTGCATTGTTATTCTCTAATTTTGTTCAAAAAAAAGCCCGCTCATTAGGCGGGCTGGGTATCTGATTGCTTTACGCATGGTGAATACACTGCCCGTTTCAGGAAGTGCGCCACCAACCTTTCAGTACGAAAATTGCTTTCATTGTCGATACCCTTTTTACGTGAACTTGCGTACTAGTTAACTAGTTCGATGATTAATTGTCAACAGCTCATTTCAGAATATTTGCCAGAACCGTTATGATGTCGGCGCAAAAAACATTATCCAGAACGGGAGTGCGCCTTGAGCGACACGAATTACGCAGTGATTTACGACCTGCACAGCCATACCACAGCTTCCGATGGCTGCCTGACGCCAGAAGCATTGGTGCACCGTGCAGTCGAGATGCGCGTCGGCACCCTGGCGATCACCGACCATGACACCACAGCTGCAATCGCGCCAGCAAGAGAGGAAATTTCACGTTCGGGACTGGCGCTGAATCTTATTCCCGGCGTGGAAATTTCCACGGTCTGGGAAAATCATGAAATTCATATTGTCGGGCTGAATATTGATATTACTCATCCGCTAATGTGTGAGTTCCTCGCGCAGCAGACAGAACGGCGCAATCAGCGGGCGCAGCTGATTGCCGAAAGACTTGAAAAAGCGCAAATACCTGGGGCGCTGGAAGGCGCACAACGACTGGCGCAGGGCGGCGCAGTGACGCGCGGTCATTTTGCGCGTTTCCTTGTTGAGTGCGGCAAAGCCAGTTCAATGGCGGATGTCTTTAAAAAGTATCTGGCGCGCGGGAAAACCGGATACGTTCCGCCACAGTGGTGTACAATAGAACAAGCTATTGATGTCATTCATCATTCTGGCGGTAAGGCGGTGCTAGCTCATCCTGGGCGGTACAATCTTAGTGCTAAATGGCTGAAAAGATTGGTTGCGCATTTTGCCGAACACCACGGTGACGCGATGGAAGTCGCGCAGTGCCAGCAATCGCCCAATGAACGTACCCAGCTGGCGGCCCTTGCGCGTCAGCATCATTTATGGGCATCACAAGGATCTGATTTTCATCAGCCATGCCCGTGGATCGAACTGGGTCGTAAACTCTGGCTGCCCGCAGGCGTTGAAGGCGTCTGGCAGCTATGGGAACAGCCGCAGAACACCACAGAGAGGGAATTATGAGCCAGTTTTTTTATATTCATCCTGATAACCCACAGCAACGTCTGATCAACCAGGCGGTGGAGATCGTGCGTAAAGGCGGGGTGATTGTTTATCCAACTGATTCCGGCTATGCGCTCGGCTGTAAAATTGAAGATAAAAACGCGATGGAGCGTATTTGTCGTATTCGCCAGCTGCCGGACGGTCACAACTTTACCCTGATGTGTCGCGATCTTTCTGAACTCTCGACCTATTCATTTGTTGATAACGTTGCGTTTCGTTTAATGAAAAACAACACGCCGGGCAACTATACCTTCATCTTGAAGGGGACGAAGGAAGTGCCACGCCGTCTGTTGCAGGAAAAACGCAAAACCATCGGTATGCGTGTGCCTTCTAACCCGATTGCGCAGGCGTTGCTTGAAGCACTGGGCGAACCGATGCTTTCCACTTCGCTAATGCTGCCAGGCAGCGAATTTACCGAATCCGATCCCGAAGAAATTAAAGACCGTCTGGAAAAACAGGTGGATTTGATTATCCACGGCGGCTATCTCGGACAGAAACCGACAACGGTTATTGATCTTACCGATGATACGCCGGTCGTGGTGCGTGAAGGCGTAGGTGATGTGAAGCCTTTCTTATAAGTGCGTAACTCTGTATACTACGCGGCCTTAAAATGGCGCTATACGGCGCCATTGATTCTCCTGTTCGACGCCTGTGAAGGCGACACCAAAAGGAAGCTCTATGAGCGAAAAATTACAGAAAGTGCTGGCCCGCGCTGGCCACGGCTCCCGCCGTGAAATCGAATCTATTATTGAAGCCGGTCGTGTGAGTGTTGATGGCAAAATTGCTAAACTCGGCGATCGCGTTGAAGTTACCCCTGGGCTGAAAATTCGTATCGATGGTCATCTGATTTCGGTACGTGAGTCCGCTGAACAAATTTGTCGCGTTCTGGCCTATTACAAACCGGAAGGTGAGTTGTGTACCCGTAACGATCCGGAAGGGCGTCCGACGGTGTTTGACCGTCTGCCAAAGCTGCGTGGCGCACGCTGGATTGCCGTAGGTCGTCTGGACGTTAACACCTGTGGTCTGCTGCTGTTCACCACCGATGGTGAACTGGCAAACCGTTTAATGCATCCAAGCCGTGAAGTTGAACGTGAATACGCCGTGCGTGTATTTGGTCAGGTTGACGACGCGAAACTGCGTGATTTGAGTCGTGGCGTGCAACTGGAAGATGGTCCGGCAGCTTTTAAAACCATCAAGTTCAGCGGCGGCGAAGGGATCAACCAGTGGTACAACGTGACTCTGACCGAAGGCCGTAACCGTGAAGTTCGTCGTCTGTGGGAAGCGGTTGGTGTGCAGGTGAGCCGCCTGATCCGTGTTCGTTACGGTGATATCCCACTGCCAAAAGGTCTGCCACGCGGTGGCTGGACGGAGCTGGACCTCGCCCAGACTAACTATCTGCGCGAACTGGTGGAGCTTCCGCCAGAAACCAGCTCTAAAGTCGCTGTAGAAAAAGACCGTCGTCGCATGAAGGCTAATCAGATTCGTCGTGCGGTGAAACGTCACAGTCAGGTGAGCGGCGGTCGTCGTTCTGGCGGGCGTAATAACGGTTAATCAAAGTATGCCGGACGTCATATCCGGCATTTTTACAGATTAATAATCAATCCCTATCTGCGCTTTTACACCGGCATCAAACGCATGTTTGACGGGGCGTAATTCACTTACCGTATCTGCCAGTTCAAGAATATCCCGATGACAACCACGACCCGTGATAATCACCGTCTGTTGATGTGGACGTTCATTTAACGCCTGCACCACTTCTTCCAGTGGCAAATAGTCATACGCCACCATATACGTCAGTTCATCAAGCAAAACCATATCCAGTGAGGAATCAGCAAGCATCCGCTTTGCATGTTGCCAGACTTCGCGGCAGGCGGCGGTATCAGACTCGCGGTTTTGTGTATCCCAGGTAAAGCCCGTTGCCATCACCTGAAACTCAACGCCATGTGGCTCCAGCAGATTGCGTTCGCCATTAGGCCAGGTGCCTTTAATAAACTGCACGACGCCTACTTTTTTTCCGTGACCAACTGCGCGTGTTGCCGTACCAAATGCCGCGGTGGTTTTGCCTTTTCCATTGCCGGTAAAGACGATGATAATACCGCGTTCATCCTGGGCCTGGGCCACACGAGCATCTACTTTTTCTTTCACTCGCTGCTGACGCTGTTGGTAGCGTTCATCACTCATTGGGAAATTCCTGGTTTACGGCCCGGTTGGGCGTCAAAGGTCATGCCGGTTTTACGGCGGCTGTCATCGCCCATCAGCCAGAGGTAGAGCGGCATGATATCAGCGGGTGTTTTAAGTTTCTGTGGATCTTCGGTCGGGAAGGCGCTGGCACGCATTGCGGTGCGCGTACCGCCTGGGTTAATGCAGTTGACGCGCAGGCGCTGCTGATATTCATCGGCCAGTACCTGCATCATCCCTTCGGTGGCAAATTTCGACGCTGCATATGCGCCCCAGTTGGCTCGTCCCTGACGTCCAACGCTTGATGAAGTAAAGACCAGTGAACCGGCGTCCGATTTGAGTAATAAAGGAAGCAGTGCCTGGGTGAGCATAAAGGTGGCATTAACGTTGACCTGTATGACGTCCTGCCAGACCTGTGGATTTTGTTCGCTCATTGGGCAAACATCGCCGAGCAATCCGGCATTATGCAAAACACCATCCAGACGCGGATAATTAACGGTAATGCGCTGTGCCAGTTGTTGGCAATCTTCGGACGTGCAGGTCAGCAAATCGAGAATAAACCACTGTGGCTGACGTCCAGTTTCTTCGTTTATGTGGCTGGCTACCTGACGTAATTTTTCTTCATTACGGCCCAACAGAATCACTGTCGCACCATAGCGTGCATACGTCATCGCGGCTTCACGGCCAATCCCATCGCTGGCTCCCGTCACCAGGATAATGCGATCATTGAGTAAATCTTGTTTTGGCTGGTAATGCATGGCTACTCCTCAACGACGTTGTCTGTCGTGCTGCCAGTGTACTTTATGACTTTGGGGCTTTATGCCTGAAACAGAAGGGCATTTCAATCAGCCTGGGGCGATAACACCGCAAAATGGATACTTTGTCATACTTTCGCTGCAATAACATCTCTGCGAGACGGCTTAACATGCCTGTTGTAAACTGTGAGCCAAAGCGTTGTTTAACCAAGGTGGGGACTCGTGGAATTGTTGTCTGAATATGGTTTGTTTTTGGCGAAAATCGTTACCGTTGTGCTAGCGATTGCGGCGATTGCCGCCATTATTGTCAATGTTGCTCAACGTAATAAACGCCAGCGTGGCGAGTTACGGGTCAACAATCTCAGCGAACAGTATAAGGAGATGAAAGAAGAACTGGCCGCGGCGCTGATGGACTCACATCAGCAAAAACAGTGGCACAAAGCGCAGAAGAAAAAGCACAAGCAAGAAGCGAAAGCAGCAAAAGCGAAAGCCAAACTGGGCGAGGTGGCAACTGACAGTAAACCTCGCGTCTGGGTGCTGGATTTTAAAGGCAGCATGGACGCCCATGAAGTGAACTCGCTACGTGAAGAGATAACGGCGGTACTCGCAGCATTCAAACCGCAGGATCAGGTTGTGCTCCGTCTGGAAAGCCCTGGTGGCATGGTGCATGGTTACGGGTTGGCGGCTTCGCAGCTGCAGCGTCTGCGTGATAAAAACATTCCTTTAACTGTTACGGTAGACAAAGTCGCTGCCAGCGGCGGTTACATGATGGCCTGTGTGGCGGACAAAATTGTTTCCGCACCGTTTGCTATTGTGGGTTCCATTGGGGTGGTGGCGCAAATGCCCAACTTTAACCGCTTCCTGAAAAGCAAAGATATTGATATCGAACTGCACACTGCCGGGCAGTATAAGCGTACTCTGACGTTGCTGGGTGAAAATACCGAAGAAGGGCGGGAGAAATTCCGCGAAGAGTTGAACGAAACGCATCAGTTGTTTAAAGATTTTGTGAAGCGTATGCGTCCGTCTCTGGATATTGAACAGGTGGCAACGGGTGAACACTGGTACGGACAACAGGCGGTAGAGAAAGGCCTGGTTGATGAAATCAACACCAGTGATGAAGTTATTCTTAGCTTGATGGAAGGCCGTGAAGTGGTTAATGTACGCTATATGCAGCGTAAACGACTCATTGACCGATTCACCGGCAGCGCGGCAGAGAGCGCCGATCGATTGTTGCTACGCTGGTGGCAGCGGGGTCAAAAGCCATTGATGTAAAAGACAAACGCGAGGCTAAGACCTCGCGTTTTGCTTTAATCAACCAGATGATATTTTTCTGAAAGCACATGGGCCAGGTGTTTGAACATATTAAACACCGCGGTGCTTTTGGCTGTTGGCAATCCTTGTTCATCTAAAAAGTAGTCGCCGGTAAATACCAGCACGCCATTACGCTGCGTGACGCCGGTGGCTTCAATCCCTGCGAGCGTATCCTCATGCTCACGAATGATTTTGTTGGCCTCTTTCAACAGCGTTTCGCGGTCGATGGGTTGTGTCTCTTTGTTCATTATTTACTCCTTAAACAAGGACATTAGTCTACGCCAGGCATGGCTTGCAGACAAATATACCACGCTGGTGGCAAGAGCGCCTTACTGGTAACTTTGGATTTTGCATGCTAATAAAGTTGCGTATCGGATTTTATCAGGTACAGTGTGACGCTTTCGTCAATCTGGCAATAGATTTGCTTGACATTCGACCAAAATTCCGTCGTGCTATAGCGCCTGTAGGCCAAGACCTGTTAACTCAGTCACCTGAATTTTCGTGAACAGAGTCACGACAAGGGGTTGATATCCGCAGAGAACGAGTCCATATCGGTAACTCGTTGCCAGTGGAAGGTTTATCAACGTGCGACGCATTCCTGGAAGAATCAAATTAGGTAAGGTGAATATGGGTAAAGCTCTTGTCATCGTTGAGTCCCCGGCAAAAGCCAAAACGATCAACAAGTATCTGGGTAGTGACTACGTGGTGAAATCCAGCGTCGGTCACATCCGCGATTTGCCGACCAGTGGCTCAGCTGCCAAAAAGAGTGCCGACTCTACCTCCACCAAGACGGCTAAAAAGCCTAAAAAGGATGAACGTGGCGCTCTCGTCAACCGTATGGGGGTTGACCCGTGGCACAATTGGGAGGCGCACTATGAAGTGTTGCCTGGTAAAGAGAAGGTCGTCTCTGAACTGAAACAACTGGCTGAAAAAGCCGACCACATCTATCTCGCAACCGACCTTGACCGCGAAGGGGAAGCCATTGCATGGCACCTGCGGGAAGTGATTGGTGGTGATGATGCGCGCTATAGCCGAGTGGTGTTTAACGAAATTACTAAAAACGCGATCCGCCAGGCATTTAACAAACCGGGTGAGCTGAATATTGATCGTGTTAATGCCCAGCAGGCGCGTCGCTTTATGGACCGCGTGGTTGGGTATATGGTTTCGCCGCTGCTATGGAAAAAGATCGCTCGTGGTCTGTCTGCCGGTCGTGTGCAGTCGGTGGCGGTTCGCCTGGTGGTCGAGCGTGAGCGTGAAATTAAAGCGTTCGTGCCGGAAGAGTTCTGGGAAGTCGATGCCAGCACGACCACGCCATCTGGTGAAGCGTTGGCGTTGCAGGTGACTCATCAGAACGACAAACCGTTCCGTCCGGTCAACAAAGAACAAACTCAGGCTGCGGTAAGTCTGCTGGAAAAAGCGCGCTACAGCGTGCTGGAACGTGAAGACAAACCGACAACCAGTAAACCTGGCGCTCCTTTTATTACCTCTACGCTGCAACAAGCTGCCAGCACCCGTCTTGGATTTGGCGTGAAAAAAACCATGATGATGGCGCAGCGTTTGTATGAAGCAGGCTATATCACTTACATGCGTACCGACTCCACTAACCTGAGTCAGGACGCGGTAAATATGGTTCGCGGTTATATCAGCGATAATTTTGGTAAGAAATATCTGCCGGAAAGTCCGAATCAGTACGCCAGCAAAGAAAACTCACAGGAAGCGCATGAAGCGATTCGTCCTTCTGACGTCAATGTGATGGCGGAATCGCTGAAGGATATGGAAGCAGATGCGCAGAAACTGTACCAGTTAATCTGGCGTCAGTTCGTAGCCTGCCAGATGACCCCAGCGAAATATGACTCCACGACGCTGACCGTTGGTGCGGGCGATTTCCGCCTGAAAGCACGCGGTCGTATTTTGCGTTTTGATGGCTGGACAAAAGTGATGCCTGCGTTGCGTAAAGGCGATGAAGATCGCATCTTACCAGCAGTTAATAAAGGCGATGCTCTGACGCTCGTTGAACTTACACCAGCCCAGCACTTTACCAAGCCGCCAGCCCGTTTCAGTGAAGCATCGCTGGTTAAAGAGCTGGAAAAACGTGGTATCGGTCGTCCGTCTACCTATGCGTCGATCATTTCGACCATTCAGGATCGTGGCTACGTGCGAGTAGAAAATCGTCGTTTCTATGCGGAAAAAATGGGCGAAATCGTCACCGATCGCCTTGAAGAAAATTTCCGCGAGTTAATGAACTACGACTTTACCGCGCAGATGGAAAACAGCCTCGACCAAGTGGCAAATCACGAAGCAGAGTGGAAAGCTGTACTGGATCACTTCTTCTCGGATTTCACCCAGCAGTTAGATAAAGCTGAAAAAGATCCGGAAGAGGGTGGTATGCGCCCGAACCAGATGGTTCTGACCAGCATTGACTGCCCGACTTGTGGTCGCAAAATGGGGATTCGCACAGCGAGCACCGGGGTATTCCTTGGCTGTTCTGGCTATGCGCTGCCGCCGAAAGAGCGTTGCAAAACCACCATTAACCTGGTGCCGGAAAACGAAGTGCTGAACGTGCTGGAAGGCGAAGATGCTGAAACCAACGCGCTGCGCGCAAAACGTCGTTGCCCGAAATGCGGCACGGCGATGGACAGCTATCTCATCGATCCGAAACGTAAGTTGCATGTCTGTGGTAATAACCCAACCTGCGACGGTTACGAGATCGAAGAGGGCGAATTCCGCATTAAAGGTTATGACGGCCCGATCGTTGAGTGTGAAAAATGTGGCTCTGAAATGCACCTGAAAATGGGGCGTTTCGGTAAATACATGGCCTGCACCAACGAAGAGTGTAAAAACACACGTAAGATTTTACGTAACGGCGAAGTGGCACCACCGAAAGAAGATCCGGTGCCATTACCTGAGCTGCCGTGCGAAAAATCAGATGCTTATTTCGTGCTGCGTGACGGTGCTGCCGGTGTGTTCCTGGCTGCCAACACTTTCCCGAAATCGCGTGAAACGCGTGCGCCACTGGTGGAAGAGCTTTATCGCTTCCGCGACCGTCTGCCGGAAAAACTGCGTTATCTGGCCGATGCGCCACAGCAGGATCCGGAAGGTAATAAGACCATGGTTCGCTTTAGCCGTAAAACCAAACAGCAATATGTCTCTTCGGAAAAAGACGGAAAGGCGACTGGCTGGTCAGCATTTTATGTTGATGGCAAATGGGTTGAAGGAAAAAAATAACCTTTAATTCTGTCAGGTTTTTATAAACAAAGGGTCGCGAAAGCGGCCCTTTTTTATTGCATATTATTTTTTCTTCACACCTATACACTAAGGCTATAAATGATATAGTGGTTATAGTTAGCACCTTTTTTATTATTAAATCGTATTAGTCACCCGCCAGGTGTGACGAAAAAACGATGTTCTGATGGCGTCTAAGTGGATGGTTTAACATGAAATTACAACAACTTCGCTATATTGTTGAGGTGGTCAATCATAACCTGAATGTCTCATCAACAGCGGAAGGACTTTACACATCACAACCCGGGATCAGTAAACAAGTCAGAATGCTGGAAGACGAGCTAGGCATTCAAATTTTTTCCCGAAGCGGCAAGCACCTGACGCAGGTAACGCCAGCAGGACAAGAAATAATTCGTATCGCTCGCGAAGTCCTGTCGAAAGTCGATGCCATAAAATCGGTTGCCGGTGAGCACACCTGGCCGGATAAAGGCTCGCTGTATATCGCCACCACGCATACCCAGGCACGCTACGCGTTACCAAACGTTATCAAAGGCTTTATTGAGCGTTATCCCCGCGTTTCTTTGCATATGCACCAGGGCTCGCCGACACAAATTGCTGATGCCGTCTCTAAAGGCAATGCTGATTTCGCTATCGCCACAGAAGCGCTGCATCTGTATGAAGATTTAGTGATGTTACCGTGCTACCACTGGAATCGGGCTATTGTAGTCACTCCGGATCACCCGCTGGCAGGCAAAAAAGCCATTACCATTGAAGAACTGGCGCAATATCCGTTGGTGACATATACCTTCGGCTTTACCGGACGTTCAGAACTGGATACTGCCTTTAACCGCGCAGGGTTAACGCCGCGTATCGTCTTCACGGCAACGGATGCTGACGTCATTAAAACTTACGTCCGGTTAGGGCTGGGGGTAGGGGTCATTGCCAGCATGGCGGTGGATCCGGTCGCCGATCCCGACCTTGTGCGTGTTGATGCTCACGATATCTTCAGCCACAGTACAACCAAAATTGGTTTTCGCCGTAGTACTTTCTTGCGCAGTTATATGTATGATTTCATTCAGCGTTTTGCACCGCATTTAACGCGTGATGTCGTTGATGCGGCTGTCGCATTGCGCTCTAATGAAGAAATTGAGGTCATGTTTAAAGATATAAAACTGCCGGAAAAATAATTTCTTGCGTTATTTTCGGCACCTTTTATGTAGCGAAGGTGCCGGAATATATTCTCTTTTGTTACTTATTTCTATACCGTGCACAATATTTTTATCCCTCATATTTATAGGGTAAATTACCTGTAAAGTAGTGTCTAATTACCCGCCTCGCAAACTCCAGTTTTCAAATATCTATTTCAGGTCAAAAGATTGAATTATTCACTGGAGACGATTCGTAAATTCGCTGGATTTTTGACTAAAGTTTCTTTAGGATTTGTCTCATCGTATGATTAATTACACCAATCGTTCAACGTCTTGCTGATAAGTGATGGCGATTATATGAGGTTAGCAATGCCTTCTGGAAATCAGGAACCCCGCCGCGATCCTGAATTAAAACGTAAAGCCTGGCTGGCGGTTTTTCTTGGTTCTGCACTTTTCTGGGTGGTTGTCGCACTGCTGATTTGGAAAGTGTGGGGATAACTATGGTCGGTCAGGAGCAACTGGAGTCGTCACCATTATGCCAGCATAGTGACAATGAAACAGAAACGAAACGGGAATGTTCCGTCGTTATTCCAGACGACTGGCAACTAACATCGCAGCAGCAAGCCTTTATAGAACTGTTTGCTGAAGATGATCAGCCGAAACAATAATTATCATCATTCTTATTACCCATTTTTAATGAATTAAAGGGCTTTTAATACACCGCAGCAATAACAGCTTGAGTTATCTCAACACAAAATAATAACCGTTAAGGGTGTAGCCTATGATCAACACAAATATGAAATATTGGTCCTGGATGGGCGCGTTTTCTCTGTCGATGCTCTTCTGGGCCGAACTCCTCTGGATCATTACTCACTGATCCTTGACCCCGCTGCGGCGGGGTTGTCATTTGCTTTGCCACAAGGTTTCTCCTCTTTTATCAATTTGGGTTGTTATCAAATCGTTACGCGATGTTTGTGTTATCTTTAATATTCACCCTGAAGAGAATCAGGGCTTCGCAACCCTGTCATTAAGGAGGAGCTATGTCGTCAACCCTACGAGAAGCCAGTAAGGACACGTTGCAGGCCAAAGATAAAACTTACCACTACTACAGCCTGCCGCTTGCTGCTAAATCACTGGGCGATATCACCCGTCTGCCCAAGTCACTCAAAGTTTTGCTCGAAAACCTGCTGCGCTGGCAGGATGGTAACTCGGTTACCGAAGAGGATATCCACGCGCTGGCAGGATGGCTGAAAAATGCCCATGCTGACCGTGAAATTGCCTACCGCCCGGCAAGGGTGCTGATGCAGGACTTTACCGGCGTACCTGCCGTTGTTGATCTGGCGGCAATGCGCGAAGCGGTTAAACGCCTCGGCGGCGATACTGCAAAGGTTAACCCGCTCTCACCGGTCGACCTGGTCATTGACCACTCGGTGACCGTCGATCGTTTTGGTGATGATGAGGCATTTGAAGAAAACGTACGCCTGGAAATGGAGCGCAACCACGAACGTTATGTGTTCCTGAAATGGGGAAAGCAAGCGTTCAGTCGGTTTAGCGTCGTGCCGCCAGGCACAGGCATTTGCCATCAGGTTAACCTCGAATATCTCGGCAAAGCAGTGTGGAGTGAATTGCAGGACGGTGAATGGATTGCTTATCCGGATACACTCGTTGGTACTGACTCGCACACCACTATGATCAACGGCCTTGGCGTGCTGGGGTGGGGCGTGGGTGGGATCGAAGCAGAAGCCGCAATGTTAGGCCAGCCGGTTTCCATGCTTATCCCGGACGTAGTGGGCTTTAAACTTACCGGTAAATTACGTGAAGGTATTACCGCCACAGACCTGGTTCTCACTGTTACCCAAATGCTGCGCAAACATGGCGTGGTGGGGAAATTCGTCGAATTTTATGGTGATGGTCTGGATTCACTACCGCTGGCGGATCGCGCCACCATTGCCAATATGTCGCCAGAATATGGTGCCACCTGTGGCTTCTTCCCAATCGATGCTGTAACCCTCGATTACATGCGTTTAAGCGGGCGCAGCGAAGATCAGGTTGAGTTGGTCGAAAAATATGCCAAAGCGCAGGGCATGTGGCGTAACCCGGGCGATGAACCGATTTTTACCAGTACGTTAGAACTGGATATGAATGACGTTGAAGCGAGCCTGGCAGGGCCAAAACGCCCACAGGATCGCGTTGCACTGCCCGATGTACCAAAAGCATTTGCCGCCAGTAACGAACTGGAAGTGAATGCCACGCATAAAGATCGCCAGCCGGTCGATTATGTTATGAACGGACATCAGTATCAGTTACCTGATGGCGCTGTGGTCATTGCTGCGATAACCTCGTGCACCAACACCTCTAACCCAAGTGTGCTGATGGCTGCAGGCTTGCTGGCGAAAAAAGCCGTAACTCTTGGCCTCAAGCGGCAACCGTGGGTCAAAGCGTCGCTGGCAC
This sequence comes from Escherichia sp. WS33, assembly GCF_046486385.1. NCBI lineage: Bacteria > Pseudomonadati > Pseudomonadota > Gammaproteobacteria > Enterobacterales > Enterobacteriaceae > Escherichia > Escherichia sp. WS33. Next base: position 303,077 of record NZ_JBJQLJ010000001.1, read on the forward strand.
CAGGCTCGAAAGTTGTTTCTGATTATCTGGCAAAAGCGAAATTGACACCGTATCTCGACGAACTGGGGTTTAACCTTGTGGGATACGGTTGTACCACCTGTATTGGTAACTCTGGGCCGCTGCCCGATCCTATCGAAACGGCAATCAAAAAAGGCGATTTAACCGTCGGTGCAGTGCTGTCCGGCAACCGTAACTTTGAAGGCCGTATCCATCCGCTGGTTAAAACCAACTGGCTGGCCTCGCCGCCGCTGGTGGTTGCCTATGCGCTGGCGGGAAATATGAATATCAACCTGGCTTCTGAGCCTATCGGCCATGATCGTAAAGGCGATCCGGTATATCTGAAAGATATCTGGCCATCGGCACAAGAAATTGCCCGTGCGGTAGAACAAGTCTCCACAGAAATGTTCCGCAAAGAGTACGCAGAAGTTTTTGAAGGCACAGCAGAGTGGAAGGAAATTAACGTCACACGATCCGATACCTACGGTTGGCAGGAGGACTCAACCTATATTCGCTTATCGCCTTTCTTTGATGAAATGCAGGCAACACCAGCACCAGTGGAAGATATTCACGGTGCGCGGATCCTCGCAATGCTGGGGGATTCAGTCACCACTGACCATATCTCTCCGGCGGGCAGTATTAAGCCCGACAGCCCAGCGGGTCGATATCTACAAGGTCGGGGTGTTGAGCGAAAAGACTTTAACTCCTACGGTTCGCGGCGTGGTAACCATGAAGTGATGATGCGCGGCACCTTCGCCAATATTCGCATCCGTAATGAAATGGTGCCTGGCGTTGAAGGGGGGATGACGCGGCATTTACCTGACAGCGACGTAGTCTCTATTTATGATGCTGCGATGCGCTATAAGCAGGAACAAACGCCGCTGGCGGTGATTGCCGGGAAAGAGTATGGATCAGGCTCAAGCCGTGACTGGGCGGCAAAAGGTCCTCGTCTGCTTGGAATTCGTGTGGTGATTGCCGAATCGTTTGAACGAATTCACCGTTCGAATTTAATTGGCATGGGCATCCTGCCGCTGGAATTTCCGCAAGGCGTAACGCGTAAAACGTTAGGACTAACCGGGGAAGAGAAGATTGATATTGGCGATCTGCAAAATCTACAACCCGGTGCGACGGTTCCGGTGACGCTTACGCGCGCGGATGGTAGCCAGGAGGTCGTACCCTGCCGTTGTCGTATCGACACCGCGACGGAGTTGACCTACTACCAGAACGACGGCATTTTGCATTATGTCATTCGTAATATGTTGAAGTAACAAGTATTTGCTTGCCGGTTATTTTGCTTCCGGCAAGCAAACTAATTACACAATGCAAGAGGGTTATTTGTTCAGCAAATGGCCCATTTTCTCGGCTTTGGTATCGAGATAATGTTCGTTATTGGGGTTACGACCTACAATCAATGGTACGCGTTCAACAATATTAATCCCTGCTTCGGTCAGAATTTCGACTTTTTTCGGGTTATTGGTTAACAAGCGGACTTCATTGACGCCAAGGAGTTTGAACATATCAGCGCAAAGAGTGAAGTCGCGCTCATCAGCGGCGAAGCCTAACTGGTGGTTAGCCTCTACGGTATCGTAACCTTGATCCTGCAGTGCGTAAGCGCGGATTTTATTCAGCAGACCAATGTTACGACCTTCCTGACGGTGATACAGCAAAATACCACGGCCTTCCTCGGCAATTTGCGTCAATGCCGCTTCGAGCTGGAAGCCACAATCGCAGCGCAAGCTGAACAGGGCGTCACCGGTCAGACATTCGGAATGGACGCGCGCAAGTACCGGGGTATGCCCGGAAATATCGCCATAGACTAGCGCGACATGATCGTGTCCGGTTGCCAGTTCTTCAAATCCCACCATCAGGAAATCGCCCCATGGGGTTGGCAGTTTGGCTTCTGCCACACGTTTAAGCTGCATGAAATTCTCCAGATAATGCTGGTTCTGTATTGGCTTATTTTGCCATAACGAGAAGGGGTTCACCTAATCACGACGCGTCGATCGTTCACGGAATGGCACAAATCTGTCAATTTTTCCTGGAACTGGCGTTTTCAGTTATGATTGTGGGACTTATCAAAAAGGAGAGGCCATGCGTTCGATTGCCAGACGTACCGCAGTGGGAGCTGCACTATTGCTTGTCATGCCAGTAGCCGTATGGATTTCTGGCTGGCGTTGGCAACCTGGAGAACAAAGTTGGCTACTAAAAGCGGCTTTTTGGGTTACTGAAACTGTCACCCAGCCCTGGGGCGTCATTACACATTTGATTTTATTCGGCTGGTTTCTCTGGTGTCTGCGTTTTCGCATTAAGGCTGCCTTTGTATTATTTGCCATTCTGGCGGCCGCAATCCTTGTGGGACAAGGCGTTAAATCCTGGATCAAAGACAAAGTCCAGGAACCACGACCTTTTGTTATCTGGCTGGAAAAAACACATCATATTCCGGTTGATGAGTTCTACACTTTAAAGCGAGCAGAACGCGGAAATCTAGTGAAAGAACAGTTGGCTGAAGAGAAAAATATCCCACAATATTTGCGTTCACACTGGCAGAAAGAGACGGGGTTTGCCTTTCCTTCCGGTCACACGATGTTTGCTGCCAGTTGGGCACTGCTGGCCGTTGGTTTGCTGTGGCCGCGTCGGCGAACGTTAACCATTGCTATCTTGCTGGTCTGGGCAACGGGAGTCATGGGAAGCCGCCTGCTGCTCGGGATGCATTGGCCACGCGATCTGGTAGTAGCTACGTTGATTTCGTGGGCGCTGGTGGCGGTGGCAACGTGGCTTGCGCAACGAATTTGTGGGCCATTAACACCACCTACGGAAGAAAATCGCGAAATAGCGCAACGAGAACAAGAAAGTTAACGCTGGTTGATTTTCCGAATTTAGCCCTTAAATCATCAACAATGCGCGTGGATGCCATTTCGCAGACGGCGCGAAAATGGTACTTTAAAGGGCTATTGCGGTAAGTTGACCATAATTTATTCGCTCTAACCACATAACGGGAAGTAATGTGAAATATTTACTCATTTTCTTACTGGTGTTAGCGATCTTCGTGATTTCGGTCACGTTGGGTGCGCAGAACGATCAACAGGTGACGTTTAATTATCTGTTAGCGCAAGGGGAGTACCGTATTTCCACATTGCTGGCGGTATTGTTTGCTGCGGGGTTTGCTATCGGTTGGTTGATTTGTGGCCTGTTCTGGCTGCGAGTTCGTGTTTCCCTGGCGCGCGCTGAACGTAAAATAAAGCGACTGGAAAACCAGCTTTCACCCGCGACTGACGTGGCTGTAGTGCCGCACTCGTCAGCGGCGAAGGAATAACTTTCTATGCTGGAGTTGTTGTTTCTGCTTTTGCCTGTAGCCGCTGCCTATGGCTGGTATATGGGCCGCAGAAGTGCGCAACAAAACAAGCAAGATGAAGCCAACCGCTTGTCGCGTGATTACGTAGCGGGGGTTAACTTCCTGCTTAGTAATCAACAGGATAAAGCGGTAGACCTGTTTCTCGATATGCTTAAAGAGGATACAGGCACCGTTGAAGCCCACCTTACGCTCGGAAACCTGTTCCGTTCGCGTGGCGAAGTTGATCGCGCTATTCGCATCCATCAGACCCTAATGGAAAGCGCCTCGCTGACCTATGAACAGCGTCTGTTGGCGATTCAACAACTAGGGCGTGATTACATGGCCGCCGGGTTATACGACCGCGCGGAAGACATGTTCAATCAGCTGACCGATGAAACTGACTTCCGCATTGGCGCTCTGCAACAGTTGCTACAAATCTACCAGGCTACCAGTGAGTGGCAGAAAGCAATTGATGTTGCCGAACGCCTGGTGAAGCTGGGTAAAGATAAACAGCGCGTCGAAATTGCCCATTTCTACTGTGAGTTAGCCCTGCAGCATATGGCCAGCGACGATCTCGATCGTGCCATGACCTTGCTAAAAAAAGGGGCGGCGGCAGATAAAAACAGCGCCCGCGTATCCATCATGATGGGACGCGTGTTTATGGCGAAAGGAGAATACGCCAAAGCCGTCGAAAGTTTGCAACGCGTGATATCCCAGGACAGAGAACTGGTCAGCGAAACGCTGGAAATGTTGCAAACCTGCTATCAGCAGTTGGGTAAAACTGCCGAATGGGCAGAATTCCTGCAACGCGCGGTGGAAGAGAACACCGGTGCCGATGCTGAATTGATGCTTGCTGATATCATCGAAGCGCGCGACGGTAGTGAGGCCGCACAGGTCTATATTACGCGCCAGCTTCAGCGTCATCCGACCATGCGTGTGTTCCATAAGTTAATGGATTACCACTTAAATGAAGCGGAAGAAGGGCGTGCCAAAGAGAGCCTGATGGTGCTGCGTGACATGGTTGGCGAAAAGGTACGTAGTAAGCCTCGTTATCGCTGCCAGAAATGTGGTTTTACCGCATACACCCTCTACTGGCATTGTCCGTCTTGTCGGGCCTGGTCAACCATTAAACCGATTCGCGGTCTTGATGGCCTGTAATTTTTAAAAAAATCCTACTTTAGTTACAACATACTAGTTATTGATGTTCCATTGTGCTCCGGCAACGACGGCGCAGAAAAAGCCTGCCAGGGGAAAAATCGCAACTGTTAATTTTTTATTTCCACGGGTAGAATGCTCGCCGTTTACCTGTTTCGCGCCACTTCCGGTGCCCATCATCAAGAAGGTCTGGTCATGACGTTAACTGCTTCATCTTCTTCCCGCGCTGTTACGAATTCTCCTGTGGTTGTTGCCCTTGATTATCATAATCGTGATGACGCGCTGTCCTTTGTCGACAAGATCGAACCACGCGATTGTCGTCTGAAGGTCGGCAAAGAGATGTTTACATTGTTTGGGCCACAGTTTGTGCGCGAACTTCAACAGCGTGGTTTTGATATCTTTCTTGACCTGAAATTCCACGATATTCCTAACACTGCTGCGCACGCTGTCGCTGCTGCAGCTGACTTAGGCGTGTGGATGGTGAATGTTCATGCCTCTGGTGGGGCGCGTATGATGACCGCAGCGCGTGAGGCACTGGTTCCGTTTGGCAAAGATGCACCGCTTTTGATTGCTGTGACAGTGTTGACCAGCATGGAAGCCAGCGACCTGGTCGATCTTGGCATGACACTGTCACCTGCAGATTATGCAGAACGTCTGGCGGCACTGACGCAAAAATGTGGCCTTGATGGTGTGGTGTGTTCTGCTCAGGAAGCTGTGCGCTTTAAACAGGTATTCGGTCAGGAGTTCAAACTGGTTACGCCGGGCATTCGTCCGCAGGGGAGTGAAGCTGGTGACCAGCGCCGCATTATGACGCCAGAACAGGCGTTGTCGGCTGGTGTTGATTATATGGTGATTGGTCGCCCGGTAACGCAATCGGTAGATCCAGCGCAGACGCTGAAAGCGATCAACGCCTCTTTACAGCGGAGTGCATGATGAGTGATTCCAACAGCCGTCTGGTCTACTCAACGGAAACCGGACGTATTGATGAGCCCAAAGCGGCCCCTGTACGCCCTAAAGGCGACGGTGTGGTGCGTATTCAGCGTCAGACCAGTGGACGTAAAGGTAAGGGCGTTTGCCTGATTACCGGTGTCGATCTCGATGATGCCGAACTGACAAAACTTGCAGCGGAACTGAAGAAAAAATGCGGCTGCGGCGGAGCAGTTAAAGATGGAGTTATTGAAATCCAGGGCGATAAGCGTGATTTATTAAAATCACTACTTGAAGCGAAAGGGATGAAGGTAAAACTCGCAGGTGGTTAACATAAAAAGCCACGGATATATCCGTGGCTTTCGAATATTTTACTGTGTGTATTATTCAGTTATTTCGTACTGAACAGAATCAAGCGTATTATAATTGCGAGTCGATAATCGACATTTATTTACGATTATTTACCGACCTGGTGACCAATAACACCACCGACAGCTGCACCACCTAATGTACCCAACGTACTGCCATCGGTCAGTACTGCACCGCCTAATGCCCCTGCACCCGCGCCGATTGCGGTGTTGCGGTCCCGTTTAGACCAGTTAGAACAGGCACTCAGAGACATTGCCAGGGTAATTGCCAGAACAGCCGCGGTCATTTTTTTGCTCGTTACAAACATAATACTCTCTCCTGAATTTATGATTCACGGAAGTAAGCTCTCTATAACTATAATAGCTAAGAATAAGCCTGGTGAAATTATTCCGTGAAATCTGCTCGCGCGCAGGGTTATATCACGCAGGTGATAATGACTTCCTGTTATATCGCTGATAATAATTTTATATCTTGAGAGTGTTAATAACAGGTAAATAGTCTTAATTATCAACCAGGAATCATCTTAGAGCGGATGATTTGCCAAACTGCAAATCATCCGTAGAGAAGGGAAATGGTTAAATGTCAACGACGTGAACGGTGAGTTTACTGTGCTCAAGATGCATCAGATCGCTGGCGCGTATTTTCGAATCGGTAATCACGCGATTGAATCGCTCAACGGGACCGATGGAGTATGAATGTACAGCACCAAATTTCGAGCTGTCAGTCAGGACTATCGCTTCGCACTCTTTTTCCAGCACGGCATTGACCACATCGGTACGCATCATATCGCGACCGGTGAATCCAGTTTCAGGTTGCCAGCCATCAATACCAATAAATGCTTTGCTGAAATGTACCTGCTGGATGCACTGGCGTGTCAAAGGGCCAACCATACTTTCGCTTTTTTTCTGGTACACGCCACCGAGCAAAATGACTTCACAAGGCGCGTCTTTCAGCAAATGCGCAATGTAGCTGCTGACTGTGATGATAGTGACATTTTTCTTCTGTTCGCCCAGAGTCCGGGCGAGCAGGGCATTGCTGCTACCATTTTCGATAAAGATGGTTTCGCCCGGTTGAACCAGTGACGCGGCAAACTCGGCGAGTTCACGCTTCAGCGTATAGTTGCTCATCATACGGGTTTCGACGTCATCACTATCAAGCGAAACTGCAAAGCCATGTGCACGGCGGAGGTAACTCAGTTTTTCGAGGGTGTTGAGATCCTGGCGAATGGTAACTTCAGAAACTCCAGTGGCTTTTGCCAGATCGGTTACGCTAACCTGACCCTGGTCAATGACCATCTGTAGAATAGTTTGTTGTCGGGAATTCATCGCTGTAATTCTTATAACGTTATAATACTAAATAAAAAAATACTGACGCGCCGGGCATCCTCAAATAGGAAAACCTGAAGGCACGATTGTTAAATCTCCCACGGTGCCTTCGGGATGTCTGGCGTAGATTCAGCAACCTGGCGCAAGAGTTCTGCTTTAAGTATCTCGAGATTATGGATCGCAGAGTGGTAATCGCCTGCCACAAGGATATCTAACACAATATCAATACGTTCGGCAACGCGCTGGGCATCAAATTCAGACATCAAGGACATCCTTATAGCAAAAGTGGAAAATGAATAATGCAAAAATTGCCGCTAAAAGAGAAGTGTTTAACAGCAACGGCTAATTATCATCCAGGAATACGATATATAATGACGGGATATAGCGCTAAGTATATATATTCATCTACTTATGCGCGCTTCAGATAGCGTTTATACCAGCGTTCGAAGGCGACGGCGGGCATCGGTTTGGCAAACAAAAATCCTTGCCGCTCATTGATCCCGTTCTTGGTTAAAAAAGCATCTTCCTTTGCACTCTCTACACCTTCGGCGATCACCTGAAGATTCAATGCCTGGGCCACAGCGACGATCGCCCGGACCAGTGACTGCGAGACAGGTTGTTTGTGAATATCTCGAACAAAAACCTGGTCAAGTTTGATGGCATCGATCGGAAAGCGCGCCAGTTGCGAAAGTGAAGAGTAGCCGGTACCAAAATCATCCAGATGCACTTGCGCACCTAGTTGGCTAAATTGTTGAATAACAGACAGTGCCAGTTCATCATTCTCAATCAGACAACTCTCTGTCAGTTCAACATCTATAGGGCAGTATTCAAAATTGAGTTCCTGGAGAACCTGTTTCAGGGCGGTGAAAATGGTTTGATCGGCGAGCTGACGTGCAGAAATATTTACCGCCACTCGCAGGTTAATACCTTTATCCCGCCACTTCGCCACCTGGCGTACGACATCGAGAATCACCCAACGGCCTAAAGGCACAATTAGCCCTGACTCTTCGGCGTAGGAAATGAAGTCCAACGGTGGAATCAACCCACGTTCAGGTGACTGCCAACGTACTAGTGCTTCCAGACTGCGCACTTCGCCACGCCAGGTGATTTTCGGTTGATAGTGAATAACCAACTGATCGTTTTCCAGTGCTTTACGCAAGTTGGTATCCAGCCAGAGATATTCAAATACCCGTTGATTCATTTCTGGGGTAAAAACGCAAAATTGTCCTCGTCCGCCTTCCTTCGCTGTGTACATTGCTGTGTCGGCGTGACGAATAATAGCCGTGCTGTCTGAACCATGTTCGGGAGAGAGTGCAATACCTACTGAACAGCTGGTATAAACTTCAATTAAACCAATGCGAAAGGGGAGCCGTAAGCGGGTCAAAATTCGTGATGCCATTGCTTCCAGCGCGCTTTGTGAGGTGTTGGATGCCAGTACCAGAAACTCATCCCCACCTGGACGCGCCAACACCTGGTCATGTTCGAGACAGCTTAAAATAGCCAATGACACGTCGCGTAATAACTGGTCACCAAACAAATGCCCATAGGCGTCGTTGACCTTTTTGAAATTATCCAAATCAAGATACACAACCCCAACTTTATTGTTATCTGCATGATTAATAGCGTGATCGATTAAATCCTGCATTGCGTTACGATTCGGCAGTCCGGTGATACTGTCGGTATTTGCCAGAATACGCAGTCGCTCCTGAGCGCGGCGCTCTTCGGTAATGTCGGTGCCGGAACAGATTAAAAAAATCTCGTTTTTGCCACTGCCGCTGTGGACAAATTTATTGCGAAACAGAAACAGCCGCTGGCCTTTACATGTTGGTATCCACAGTTCGACTTCATATGCATTGCCGCTTCGAAAAAATACACGGTTATTGCGCCTGGATGCCGCAGCTTCACGACGGCTCATAAACAGTTTAAACACGCTTTGCCCAATGACGTCGTGTTCTTTCAACCCTGTGTAATCTTCACATAACCGATTGAAGCGTTGGATATTCCCCCGGCTGTCGAGAATCACTATTGCGGAATGTGCTTCAGAAACTACCTGCTCAGCAAAGGAAAGCCCGTGTGATAAATCACGAGCAACCGCCGGTGTGTCATGCCATGCAGACGCGTTGCCAGCCCATTCCCGTTTATTGATTTTTCGTCCTACCAGATGCACAGAAAGATCGCTTTCATCGACGGTCAGACTCATCATCAGGCTGGAGGTGATGACCGTCATTTCCCTGATGCGAGCAGCCTGTTCGGCAGATAACTGCAAAGTACGATCAGGTTCTGTGGTTTCGGTGGTAGAAAAGCGCAAAACATCGCTGCTTTCCGTCAACCGCCAGTATGGATTGTGCGATCCGAGAAAGTTGTACAACGTTGTGGACTCCCTAACGGTTTTCATGATGCATATCCTCCGGTTAACTGCGGAGTCCGCGGTTAAATAAAAGGAACAACATGACTTACATGAAATTAACGGCGGCTAAACGCATTGTTTTTTTTATATATTTATTTGTAATCCAGTTTTGGAAAAACGCCAGTTTTCAAACGAAAGTCAGTTAAAAAATCTGCCTGGATATAACGAAGGTAGAGCGGGGAAATAAACGGCCCATCCATGAGGAATGGGCCGTGAAAGGAGATTACGCGACCGGGCGCGCAATAATGCTGCGGGTTTCCATGCGGACTTCGGCAATAGTGACGTCAATAACGTCAGTCACTTTGTAAACCGTTTCACCTTTAATTTGTACAGTGCCGTTTTCCTGGCTGCAAACCAGTTCATCGCGCACAGCGTGTAAGAAAGGTGCCGGAATAAAGGCGATAGCGCCGTTATCAACCAAACGAACACGCATGCCGCCACGGCTGATATCGACAATTTCCGCTGCGAAACGGGTGTCGGTCCCGGCTTTGTCTTTCAGGAAGCGTGCGTATAACCAGTCACCAACATCACGTTCTGCCATCCGGTTGAGACGGCGACGCTCGGCCATTTGGACAGTGATTTCATCCTGTGGGCGCGTCGCAGTTTCGCCTTTGATAACCGCTTTCAGCAGACGGTGGTTGATCATGTCGCCATATTTACGGATCGGCGAAGTCCAGGTGGCGTATGCTTCCAGACCGAGGCCAAAGTGAGGACCGGGTTCAGTGCTAATTTCAGCAAATGACTGGAAGCGACGAATGCGGCTGTCGAGGAAACCAGTTGGTTGCGCATCCAGTTCACGACGCAGTTTGCAGAAACCGTCCAGCGTGAGCACTTCTTCGGCATCGACATGCAGACCGTGCGTTTTCAGCAACGCTGCCAGCGCGTCGGCATTCGCCGGATCAAAGCCCATATGCACGTTATAGATGCCAAAACCGAGCTTATCGCGCAGTACGCGGGCCGCACAAATGTTAGCGGCAATCATCGCTTCTTCGACGATACGGTTGGCAATGCGACGAGGCTCGGCGACGATATCCAGCACTTCACCTTTTTCACCGAGAATAAAGCGGTAATCCGGGCGATCTTTAAACACCAGTGCGTGGTTATGACGCCACTCACCGCGGCGTTGGCAAATTTGCGCTAGCAAACGGACTTGTTCGGCAATTGCTTCACTTTCAGGCTGCCAGTCACCGGTATTTTCCAGCCAGTCAGAAACCTGGTCATACACCAGCTTCGCTTTGGATTCGATGGTGGCGGCAAAGAATTCGATATTATCTTCAATGGTGCCATCAGCGGAGAGCGTCATGCGGCATGCCAGTACCGGGCGGACTTCATTGGCGCGCAGTGAGCAGAGATCGTCAGAAAGCTCGCGAGGCAGCATAGGGATGTTGAAGCCAGGCAGATAGTTGGTGAATGCGCGAATTTTCGCGGCTTTGTCCAGCTTGCTGCCTTCTGCAATCCACGCGGTTGGATCGGCAATCGCCACAATCAGCTGAAGTTTGTCATCCGGCAACGCCTTAGCGAAAAGGGCGTCATCCATATCTTCTGTGCTGGCACTGTCGATGGTGACAAAATCCAGCGCGGTCAGATCTTCACGAACCAGACCTTCATCGAGCATTTCGGTAGCGACGCCGTCTGGTGCTTCTTTTTCCAGATTATGGCGCGCAAGGGTAACCCACCACGGTACAAAGTGGTCGTCACCAAAAGTGATGTATTGTGTCAGTTCAGCATAGAAAGAACGATCGCCTTTCAGCGGATGACGGCGCATTTCGGCAACCGCCCAGTCGCCTTCTTTAAACTCGTGGTTCAGGCCACGGGCTGCGCGGCAAGGAATGGCGTCTTTTAAGAGTGGATGATCAGGAACGATGGCCAGACGGTCATTTTTGCCCTGAACTTTACCCACGAAACGAGTCAGGAACGGTTCAACCAGTTCTTCTGGCTCTGCGGATTCACGTTCTTTTTCACTGTGGATCACCGCGATAATTCGGTCGCCATGCATGACTTTTTTCATCTGCGGCGGCGGAATGAAATAACTTTTTTGCGCGTCGACTTCCAGGAAGCCAAAGCCTTTTTCTGTGGCTTTTACCACCCCTTCAGCGCGTGGCGTCTGGGAATGCAGTTGCTGTTTAAGCTGCGCTAGCAGCGGGTTGTCCTGAAACATAATTGTCTATTTTGGTGGCCATTAGAGCGGCTGACAGTTTTACGCGAATCTGTCTGACGCGGCAAGGTTAATATGTCTCACCCAACGCGATTTTTAAGCGATTTATCCAGCCACACAGCCCGCTCCATACCAGCAGATTAATAATCTGCGTTGATGATTTTTCGTGTTCGAGTAAAGGGCTGAACTGGGCGGCGCTAAAGCGATCGGGTGCTCGGGTCAGCCATTGTATCGCCTGAACGGTAGCGTGCTCAACAGAATGACGGTCAGCCCATTGGTTAATTTCATTTTCGCCCTTGCGCAGAAGGGGGCTGATTTTTTTATATTCATTTGATGAATCCATACAGGCGGCAAAACAAGCAGGACTGCCATTTATCCGCGCGCATAACAACGCCGCAAGCTTATTATCCGGCTGTGTATTAACCCGTGTACTGTTTAACAACCTTTCGAGAAGGGAAAGTGAAATAGGGTGGAGAGAGAGTGTTTCGGCCAGTTGGCAAAGTTCTGCTGTTGAACTTTTTGTGTACTCTTCAGGTAGTTTTTCCACCTCATAGCTGCTTCGCCAGCGTATTGATTCATCAGCAAACAGTGACGCGTCGGCGTAGTTTTGTATTTCCAGACCGGGTAACCAGCGTACCGGGTGCCCGAGATAAGCCTGAAATGTCGCAATGGTCCGCGCCTGAAAGCCAATAAAACCAATGATTTGGTTAATGATCACACAGTCCCCGGCAGTAAGACCGACGTCATTCAGATGCTGGCGCGATCGGTTGTCGATAATAGAAGGCGAGCTAGCCAGTTGGCGGGCATATTGCGTGATTTGTGCCAACCTATGATTGCTTTCCCTGGAGGAATCAGGCCCGGGGAGCGGCGTAAGTCGCGCCGAATAGTAGTTACATAACCGCTGGACGCCGCAAACCTGAGCAACCGTCAGGGCCGTAGACAAGCGTTCATAAGCGGTGAAGGTCTGTGAACGGGTCACGGTAAGCTGGTCAGGGAACAATTCCACTGCAAGAACGCGCGCAGGGACCAGCCATGAAAGGAAGGGAGCCAGCGTTTCTTCATCAAGGATCACGTCGAGCAGAAAGGGATCGCTGACCTTTGCGGCTTCCGGGACCAGAGGCAGAACGTCATACTCCGCAGTACTGGATTGCGTTTCATGATACCAGTGGCTTTTGCCGGTGATGTGGCGTTGTTCCATGGGCGCTCCTTGGTCGTAAAGGAAATCGTTATCCTGACGCAAGGCGGGAAGGGGAGAAAGACGGATCGGCGATAACAAATATCAGAAAGGTATAACAGAGATAACGGGCGGCAGAACGCCGCCCAATATTTACCAACAGAATGATTATTTCAATTCGAGTTCGTTCATTGCAGCGATGCTGAAACCGCCGTCAACGTGGACCACTTCACCGGAGATACCGGCAGAGAGATCGGAGCACAGGAATGCCGCGGAGTTACCCACATCTTCAATAGTAACGGTACGGCGAATCGGGGTAACGGCTTCGCAATGAGCCAGCATTTTGCGGAAGTCTTTGATACCGGAGGCCGCCAGAGTACGGATCGGACCAGCAGAGATGGCGTTAACACGCACACCTTCCGGACCCATCGCGTTCGCCATATAGCGCACGTTCGCTTCCAGAGACGCTTTTGCCAGACCCATAACGTTGTAGTTCGGGATAGCGCGCTCAGCGCCAAGGTAGGAAAGGGTCAGCAGGGCAGAACCCGGATTCAGCATGGAGCGGCAAGCTTTTGCCATTGCAACGAAGCTGTAGGAGCTGATGTCGTGGGCAATTTTGAAGCCTTCACGGGTAACGGCGTTAACATAGTCACCATCCAGCTGATCGCCAGGTGCAAAACCAATAGAGTGTACGAAACCGTCAAATTTCGGCCAAACTTTCCCCAGTTCAGCGAACATGGTGTCGATGCTGGCATCTTCTGCAACATCGCACTGCAGAACGATGTCAGAACCCAATTGAGCGGCAAATTCTTCTACGCGGCCTTTCAGTTTGTCGTTCTGGTAGGTGAATGCCAGTTCAGCTCCTTCGCGGTGCATCGCCTGAGCGATACCGTAGGCGATGGATAGTTTGCTGGCAACACCGGTTACCAGAATGCGCTTACCGGAAAGAAAACCCATAGCTTTAATCCTTATTGTTGATGCTTGTTGTGCCTGAAAATCAGGCGATTCGTCGTTTTAGTAAACAGTACGAACAGATAAACGGTTATTATAATCAACCTGGCTGTGAGTGGCTATAGCTGCCAGGTCCGACCGGAGCAGGGTGCGGGCAGGGTGGGCGCTTTTCCCCACACCCTAATCCTCTCCCCAGAGGGGCGAGGGGACCGTATTGTGCAAATATTGTCACCCCAGCAACAAACAGGCTTATACAGCCCCCTAACCCTTTCAGGGCGATGGCTGGGACGGTTCAGACCTTGCCGAATATTCTCCAGAACTGTCACCATATTTTCACCACAACAGCTATTCGGCTCGGTCGGCCCCCTCGCTCTTTCAGGGAGAGGGTGACCGGCGGTTCAGTTCCTGCAGAATATTCTCCAGCACCGTCTCCTCATTACAATCAATCTCGTTATTCCAGAAACGCAGCACGGTCCAGCCCTGCGACTCAAGCCAGCTAGTGCGCCTGGAATCATAGGCAACTGCCAAATCATGCTGCCCACCATCCAGCTCAACGACTACACGCGCCGAGCAGCAAGCAAAATCGAGAATGTAGCTCCCCACCGGATGTTGACGGCGAAATTTGAAATCACCAAAACGTCGGCTGCGAAGATATCGCCAGAGCTTTCGTTCCTGCAAAGTGAGATTGCTTCTTAAATCACGCGCATTTGATTTTATTTTATCCATCACCTCATTCTGACAAGATTTAATCTCTTGTCAGAATGAGGTGAATAATCTGGAAGGAGGATTCAGAAAATTAGCGATCTTTACGCCACGCATCCGCTGTCAATGCTTCGCCAAAGTGCCCGGCAATCAGCCGTTTGGTGAGTTCATGCAGCGGTGATGCCAGCACATCCGCGGTGCTGCCTCGCTCGACAACCTCGCCCTGATGCATCACCAGCACCTGGTCGCTAATGTGCTTCATCATTCCGATATGCTGGGTAACATAAATATACGAAATGCCCTGTTTTTCCTGTAACTCCAGCATCAGATTAATCAACTGCGAACGCATCGACATATCCAGTGAAGCGAGGGCTTCATCGGCAATAATGACTTTTGGGCGCAATATCAGCGCGCGCGCCAGACCCAGACGCTGTTTTTGTCCGGGTGCCAACATATGCGGATAGTAACTGACGTGATCCGGTAGCAGCCCAACCATACGCATCGTTTCAATAATCTGTTTGCGACGCTGTTCCGGTTCCAGGTCGGTGTTCAGGCGCAGTGGAAAATCCAGAATTTGCGAGATACGTTGACGGGGATTCAACGAGGTCGAAGGATCCTGAAAAATCATGCGAATACGCTGACTGCGGAAGGAATAATCGCCAAAATGCAGTGGATGATCGTCAATCAATAACTCGCCGCTGGTAGGCTCTATCATTCCCGCCAGCATTTTTGCCAGCGTGGATTTACCCGAACCATTCTCGCCAATAATCGCCAGTGTCTGGCCTTCACGTAGCGTAAAGCTCAAGGGTTTTACCGCTTCTACGGTCTGACGACGAAACCAGCCGGTCCGGTAGCGGAACGTTTTACTTAAATTACGCACTTCAAGCAGCGTTTCGATCATCTCACTCTTTCTCCATGTTCAGCGGGAAATGACAGGCATAGAGATGATTTTTCGCCCCCGTCAAACGTGGCGTCACAATGCATTCTCGTTGTGCATACGGGCAACGTGGCCCCAGACGACAACCAATCGGTAACTGTTCCAGCAGTGGGATAGCGCCGGGCAGCGTATTGAGGCGACTTTTATGCGGCATCGCGCTGCCGAAGTCTGGTATCGCGCGGATCAGCGCCTGGGTATAAGGATGATGTGGCATCGTCACCAACTCCTTACTCGGCGCGGTTTCCACTGTTTGACCGCAGTAAAGCACGTTAATTTTATCCGCCCATTGGCTAAGCATTTGTAAGTCATGGCTGATAAGCAAAATAGTGGTATTGCTGTTTTGGTTGAGACGCGTCAGCAGGCGAAAGATTTGCGCCTGGGTTGTTGGCTCCATTGAGTTGGTCGGTTCGTCAGCAATCAGCAGACGCGGTTGATTCGCCAGTGCAATGGCTATCATCACTTTCTGACATTCACCTTCGGTCAACTCATAGGGAAAACTGCGCATCGCATCTTTGTGATCTTTAATCCCCACGCGGTGCAGCAGTTCAATGGCACGGCGTTTGCGCCAGCCAAAACGCTGCCACCAACGGCCTTTATAGGTCCAGGCTGGGATGTTTTGCATCAACTGGCGACCCACACGTTCTGAAGGGTCAAGACACGACTGCGGTTCCTGGAAAATCATCGACACGTTATGGCCAACCAGTTTGCGCCGTTCGCGTGCGGAGAGACGCAGCAAATCGATATCATCAAAACGCATACGGTCAGCAGTAACACGCCAGTTATCTTTATTCACCCCACAAATCGCTTTCGCAATCAAACTCTTGCCGGAACCGGATTCACCAACAAGACCGCGGATTTCACCTTCGGTTAAGGTCATACTTACCCGGTCGACGGCTTTAACCCACTCATCACCGGTTTTAAATTCAATGGTCAGGTTACGAATATCGAGTAATGGCATTATTCCACCCCCGCAATAATCGCACGACGAACGCCATCGCCAAGGAGGTTAACCAACAACACGCTAATCATAATTGCCGCACCTGGCAGCATGACAGTCCACGGGGCGACATAAATCAGTTCCAGCGCATCACCGAGCATCGCTCCCCATTCAGGCGAGGGGAGTTGTGCGCCGAGATCGAGAAAGCCCAGCGCGGCGATATCGAGAATTGCCATCGACAGTGCGCGGGTGATCTCGGTGACCAGCCCGGCGGTGATGTTTGGCATCACAGCAAACCAGAGAATATTCAGCGTTGATGCGCCATCCAGACGGGCGGCGATAACGTACTCTTTTTCCAGTTCGTCATGCACCATGCTGTAAATCGAACGTACCATACGCGGCAGCAATGCCAGCCAGACAGCAAACATAGCGTGGGACAAACTCGGTCCGGCAAACGCTACAACGATAATTGCCAGCAGCAGCGAAGGGATCGCCAGTAAGGTATCCAGAATATGGTTAAGCACCGCTGAGCGTAGGCCGTGCGTCGCCCCGGCGAAGGTGCCCAGTACCAGGCCACAGATCGTCGCGGCAAGCGTCACCACAAATGCGCCACCCACGGTTGGCGCAGCTCCGCTCAGTAAACGGCTTAAAACATCGCGTCCGAGGTCGTCAGTCCCCAGGAAGAAAGAAACTTCGCCATAGCGCGACCATGACGGCGGCAATAATTGGTAACCGAGAAATTGCTGGTCGATGCCGTAAGGCGCAAACCAGCCGCCAAAAATACACAGTACAGCCAGCCCCGCGCAGCCGTACAGGCCGACCATCGCAGAGGCGTCACTATAAAATTTGCGCCAGGCGGTACGCAGCGTGCCCGGCGGGCGCTTTTCGCTGTATACGCTATCGTAAGGCATACCATTCCTTATGTTTCAGAGGGTTAGCCATGGCACCCAAAATATCAGAAATCACGTTAACAATAATGACCAGTGAGCCACACACCATCACTCCGGCGGAAATGGCTGCGTAATCCTGCTGGCGGATGGCGTTAATTAACCAGCGCCCTAAACCCGGCCAGCTAAAAACCATTTCGGTGATCATCGCCAGCGTCAGCATGGTGGAAAACTGTAAGCCCAGGCGAGGAATAACCGGCGGTAACGCGTTATGCAGAACGTGGCGACGCAAAATAGTAAAGCGCGACAAACCGCGGGTAGCCGCCGCTTTAACATAGTTCTGGTCATACACTTCGATAGTGCTGATACGCATCAGTCGGATCACTTCAGTTGTTGGCGCAACCGACAGGGTGATCACGGGCAATATCATATGGCGGATTGCGCTCATGATCATTTCATCCCGCCATGGTGAGTCCGAAAGCCAGGCATCAATCAACGCAAACCCGGTAATCGGTTTCACTTCGTACAGCAGATCGAAACGCCCTGAAACGGGCAACCAACCTAGCGTGAGTGAACAAAACAGCGTCAACAGAAGCGCCAGCCAGAACACCGGGATTGAAAAGCCCAGCAAGGCGATGGCGTTGATCAAGTTATCCTGCCACTTATGGCGCGTAATCCCGGCAATCATCCCCACGGGGATGCCAACAATCAGCGCAAAACCGAAGGCGAGGATGCACAGTTCCATCGTCGCAGGGAAGACCTCTTTTAACTGTTCGGCAATCGGTTGACCGTTAATGCTGGAAACACCAAAATCCCAGTGGATCAGGCCGTTAAACCAGAACACCCAGGCATTCCACAGTGACGCGCCTTGTAACGGCGCGTGTGGAGTGAAATAGCTCAAACTGAAGCCAACGAAGGTCAGCAGGAACAAGGTGACAATCAATAACAAAATGCGGCGTAAGGTGAAGATAATCATGGTTTTTTCACCTCATCCTGTTTCTCGCGATACACCCCAGCAAAGGAGGCGTTACCAAACGGGCTAAGTACCAGACCTTTGATATCGTACCGATAGGCCTGCAAACGCAATGACGACGCCAGCGGCAGAATAGGTAATTCCTGCGCCAGAATACTCTGCGCTTCGTCATAGGCTTCAATACGCGCTGCCAGCTGCTGCGAGGAGAGCGCCTTACGCAACACGCTGTCGAATTTCGGATCGCACCAGTGGGCGAGGTTGGTCTGTGAATGAATTGCCGCGCAGCTCAGTAACGGACGGAAGAAACTGTCCGGGTCGTTACTGTCCGTCGCCCAACCGGATAACGTCAGATCATGGCTCATATCCATCAACCGCGCCTCCTGAAAGCGACCTTCTACCGGCACAATCACCACTTTTACGCCAACCTGCGCCATATCCGCCTGAATCAGTTCGGCAGTTTTCAGTGGACTGGGGTTCCACGCCTGCGAACGTGTGGGCACCCACAGTTTCAGCGTTAAGTTTTCCAGCCCCAACGCCTTCAACTGTTCGCGCGATTTCGCCGGATTGTATTCAGTAATTTTAGCCTCGTTGTCATAGGCCCACGAGGCGCGCGGTAAAATAGAGGCCGCCGTTTCAGCCGTACCATAATAGATGGATTGCATCAGGCGCTGGTTATTAATCGCCAGTGCCAGTGCATGGCGGACAGCGGGATTATTTAGCGGCGGTTTGGCGGTGTTAAATGCCAGATAGGCGACGTTCATCCCAGGACGCAGCGTTAAACGCAAGCGCGGGTCGTCACGCAAAATGGATAGCTGGCTGGCAGCAGGCCAGGCCAGAACGTCGCATTCCCCGGTCAGGAGTTTCGACAGACGTCCGGTGCCGCCGGAGCCTAAATCCACCACTACCTGCGGCATTAACGGTTTACCGCGCCAGAAGTCATCATGACGTTGTAGGCGAATAAATTGCCCGGCGCGGTATTCCGACAACTGATACGGACCGGTGCCGACCGGTTGACGGTCGAGTTGCTCCTGGCGATCTTCTTTCTCTAACTTCCGGGCATATTCTGCCGACATGACCGAAGCATAATGGGTTGCGAGGTGCCACAAAAAAGAAGCATCCGGCTGGGCGAGTCGGAACTCAACGGTATGATTATCCAGTTTGCGGACGCTTTTCACGTTATCGGCAAATTGCAGGCTGTCGAAGTAGGGGAAGTTGCTGCCGTTGACGTTATGCCACGGGTTGTTGCGGTCAAAAATTCGCTGGAAGGTAAACACCACATCGTCGGCATTCATTTTACGAGTGGGAGTAAACCAGTCGGTTTTTTGAAACGGAACATCGCGACGCAGGTGGAAGCGATAGGTCGCGCCGTTGTCGAGTACTTCCCAGCTTTCGGCAAGTTCCGGCATCAGGCGATAGGTATAGGGATCGACATCCAGCAGTCGATCATAAAACTGGGCGGCAAGGGTATCGACAATTAACCCACTGCTCGCTTTGGATGGGTTAAAGGTGTTGACTTGCCCGCTGACGCAATAGACAAAACCGCTGTCGCGGATATCAGCATGCGGGGGGGATTCAGGCGCGGCGATTGCCTGACCACTCACAAGTCCAGCAATCACCAAAAGAGACGATAATACCTGGCGCATAATATTAAGGGATTTTATGTAAAGAGGCTATCTTACTAATATTTAATGACATTTGCCATTACCGTTTGTGTTCAGGGGTCGTAATGAGGGCCGTGTGGTTGGTCGTTGAACAGGTGGCGTCGCCATCTGTTCAACATTCGTACCCGTGATTTCTCTATAACTATAACTCACAGAACAACTTAGCGAGGAGCAGAGCGGTACGATCGTGAGAAACCCATTAAAGCACGCTGCAGTGCGTGTCATTGTTAGCCGGATGCGGCGTGAACGCTTTATCCGGACAACGATACTGACCGATCGTCTGCAATTAAATAATTACTCATTACCCCATTGATTCAAAAACTCTGCGATCTCATCAATGCGTACGGGATTAATCCCCGCTTCAGCAGCCATTTCATGTTGGGCTTCTTCGCTGATCTCTTCATTGTTCATCAAACGGGTGAGCAGTAACTGGAAGTAGTGGGCCAGCGGTGTGCGTTCAGCGTCTGCGACAGGCTCTGCGCATTCGGTCGCGTACTCATCGGCAATATCAAAATATTTTAGCGGGATATCGTGGTTCATTATTTGCCCCTGGGGTTAATGCGCTAAGCATAAGGGCGGATGATAGCACTCGTGATCCGGGTCATACATCTTTTTATAGTTAATGGCGCGGCGCATTACCCTCAGGCAGGATAATGCGGCGCGCATCCGACTATTACGTTTCGCTCACTGGCGTTCTGTCACCTTCGTACAGCGGCACTTTGCGATAGCGGCGGATCAGATACCACAAATATGCGCCGCCTAACGAAGCCCATACCAGACCCAGCGTCAGCGAGGTGGCTTCGAGGTTAATCCACAGCACGCCCACCGTCAGCGCGCCAACCAGCGGCATTAATAAATAGTGGAAGTGTTCCTTCCAGCTTTTATTCATTCCTTTGCGCCGCCAGAAGTGGTTGAACACCGACAGGTTAACGAAGGTAAACGCTACCAACGCGCCGAAGTTAATTAACGCTGTGGCGGTAACTAAATCGAAGAACAGCGCCGACATCGCGACAATCCCGACCATAATGACGTTCAGTGCCGGAGTCCGCCATTTCGGATGCACATAGCCAAACACGCGCTCCGGAAACACATTGTCGCGCCCCATCACATACAGCAGACGTGACACGCTGGCATGTGAGGCCAGGCCAGACGCTAACGTGTTCACAAACGTGGTGCAAAGGAAAATCGACTGGAACAGCTTACCGCCGACGTACAGCGCAATTTCAGGCAGTGCGGCGTCCGGGTCTTTAAAGCGGCTGATATCGGGAAAGAACAGCTGCATAAAGAACGACGCCGCGATAAAGATAACGCCGCCGTATACCGCCGTCAGGAAGATGGCTTTCGGGATCACGCGTGCGGCGTCCGGCGTCTCTTCCGAAAGCGTGGTCACCGCATCGAAACCGAGGAACGAGAAACAGACAATCGTCGCACCGGTAATAATCGGGATCAGGTGCGCGTTCTCGCTGATAAACGGCTGAAGTGACCAGACGGTGCCAACGCCTTCTCCTTTATGCAGTCCCTGAACCACCAGGAAGATAAACACCACCATGATGGAGATTTGCACCAGTACAAACAGGGTATTGAAGTTAGCGACCAGGTTGACGCTCTTCAGATTCGCGGCGGTTAAAATGGCGACGAAGGTTACCACCCACACCCACGGCGGCACTTCCGGGAAGAGGGCGGAGAGATAGATTTTCGCCAACAAAACGTTGATCATTGGCAAAAAGAGATAATCCAGCAGTGATGACCAGCCGACCATAAATCCGACGTGCGGATTAATCGACTTTTGCGCGTAGGTATAGGCCGAACCGGCCTCCGGAAACTGGCGAACCAGTTTGCCGTAGCTGATAGCGGTAAACAGCACGCCCGCCAGCGCCAGCAAATAGGACGCTGGAACGTGACCGTCGCTAATGCCGGAGACAATACCAAAAGTATCAAATACGGTCATCGGCGTGAGATAGGCCAGACCCATCATTACCACCTGCCACAATTTCAGTGATTTTCGCAGACGGGTTTTGCCGGGTTGCGCAGCAATATTCAGTGGTGAATTAATAGCCATAATTGCTGCCTCCCCTGCGTAATAAGGTTTGCGGTCGTGTCGACCTGAAATCAAACCTGTTTAGCAAGGGAAGCAAAGGGGGCGGAGTCCAGTCAGTAGCAGGAGGGGCGCATACGCAGCCTCCCTCGCCATGCGGGGATTTAATCATCGGCATCATCTCATTTCCTCGTCACAGTCTTAATCGTTAACGGAAGCCCGTTGCCGCCTGCGCTCCATAACGCGACATCCGGGAAATGTCTGGATTACCAGCAAATGTCAGGCCTGGCTCCGCTCAGGCCGATGAAACAACCCCGCATGGGGAATTACGCGTTTTTCAACATCCACTCAATTTCTGTTTCTGTGATGAGGCGCTCAAACTGCAACAGCTCATCATTTTTACAGGCGTGATACACATGGCAAAACCGTTCGCCTAAATAGCGGCGCAGGTGATCATTCTCGATAAACTCACCCAGGGCATCGCTCTGGCGAATCGGGAAGGGTAAGCCTTCCTGTTCCAGCCCGTTGCCTTCGACTTCTTCCTGCAACGGCAGCTCGTTATCAAGGCCATGCAAAATACCGGCAAAAATCGCTGCCATCACCAGATATGGGTTGGCATCGGCACCCGCCACGCGATATTCCACGCGGTGATTATGACGGTCGCCGCACGGAATACGCAGGGCGACGGTGCGGTTGTTATGGCCCCACGACGCCTGCGTCGGCACATACATTCCCGGCTGGAAGCGGCGATACGAGTTCACGTTTGGTGCCAGCAACGCCATCGACGACGGCATCAGGTCAATCATCCCGGCGAGCATCTTTTTCAGCAGCGGCGAATCTTCGCCTTCCGCGTCAGAAAGCACGTTCTCGCCACGGTTATTTTGCATACTGATATGGATATGCATTCCGCTGCCCGCGTGCTCTTCATACGGCTTCGCCATAAAAGTGGCGTGCATCTTATGCTTTTCTGCCATCAGACGCACCAGGCGTTTTAGCGCCAGCGCATCATCGCAGGCTTCCAGCACGTTATCGGTATGGTAAAGGTTGATTTCAAACTGACCCGGCGAGGCTTCGGCGACCGCACCGTCGGCGGGAATTAACTGTAACTGCGCCAGTTCATCAATATCATTGAGCACATCGGCGAAGTGGTTGAGGTTATCAACGGAGTAAACCTGGCTTTGTGTATTGCGGTCATCGGTGCCGGGCGCGCAGGGCGGTTGCAGATACCCTTCAGCGTCGCGCTGACGATCCAGTAAATAGAACTCCAGCTCTACCGCTACAACCGGGAACAATCCGCGCTGGCGTAGCTGCTGCCACAGGCGGTTAAGAACGTTCCGCGGCTCAACGTCAAAGGGAGCGCCATCTTCATCGACCATGGTCAGGAGCATCTGACCGATAAACTCTGGATCGGCGGCAGAAGGGGTTAAGGAACCGAGAACAGGAACACAAGTACGATCCGGCTCGCCCATTTCCTGACCCAGACCCGCTTCTTCTACTACGTTGCCCAGAATATCCATTGCAAACACCGAGGCCGGGAAATAACACCCTTTCTCCAACTTCTTCAGGCTTGAAACAGGGATACGTTTTCCACGGAAGCAACCATTCAAATCAGTAAGTAAAACATCAACATATTGCGTATTCGGGTAGCGCTCCAGGTAGCGTTTCACTTCCTGCGTAAAGGCGCTACCCCGCCTCTCTTCTGACTGCTGAACAAAGTTCTCTACTTCAACGATATTGGTTTCCATGATTCTTCGCCTTTGGTTTGTTTTCCGCTCGTTATCAAAGCGTAAAATATAATGACCACCATTCGAATCTGTATGCAAACTAAATGTTTGTCAAATGTTAAATTGAGTTTGCAAAAATGAAAACCCACTGCTAGATTGAAAAAATATTGAACATAAAGGTCATTTAAACCGCAGTAATGGCGATAATTTAGTCCACTTTGTGAGATTGAGCATGGAAAATATAATGAACAATCCGGTTATCGGTGTCGTAATGTGCAGGAACAGGCTTAAGGGTCATGCGACCCAGACTCTGCAAGAAAAGTACCTGAATGCCATCATCCACGCAGGCGGCTTGCCAATTGCGCTACCACATGCGCTGGCGGAACCGTCATTACTTGAACAACTTTTGCCGAAACTCGATGGCATTTATCTTCCTGGTAGTCCCAGCAATGTGCAGCCGCACCTATATGGTGAAAACGGCGATGAGCCTGACGCCGATCCCGGGCGTGATCTTCTGAGCATGGCGTTAATTAATGCCGCACTCGAAAGGCGCATCCCCATTTTCGCCATCTGCCGGGGTTTACAGGAACTGGTGGTGGCAACCGGTGGTTCGTTGCATCGCAAGCTGTGCGAACAGCCTGAATTGCTGGAACATCGGGAAGATCCCGAACTGCCGGTGGAACAGCAATATGCACCGTCGCATGAAGTTCAGGTTGAAGAGGGGGGATTACTGTCTGCGTTGTTACCTGAATGTAGCAACTTTTGGGTAAACTCTCTGCATGGGCAAGGGGCGAAGGTCGTTAGCCCACGGTTGCGTGTTGAAGCTCGCTCGCCGGATGGCTTAGTTGAGGCGGTTAGCGTCATCAATCATCCTTTTGCGCTGGGCGTACAGTGGCACCCGGAATGGAACAGTAGCGAGTACGCGCTTTCGCGTATATTGTTCGAGGGCTTTATCACCGCTTGTCAGCACCATATCGCTGAAAAACAGCGACTCTGACCACTACAGTTTAAGGAAATGCAAATATGAGTGATGAGGGACTGGCGCCAGGAAAACGCTTGTCGGAAATCCGCCAGCAGCAGGGGCTTTCACAACGTCGTGCCGCCGAACTCTCCGGGCTGACTCACAGTGCTATCAGTACGATAGAACAAGATAAAGTCAGCCCTGCCATCAGTACGCTGCAAAAGCTGCTGAAGGTGTATGGTCTGTCACTCTCGGAATTCTTTTCCGAGCCGGAAAAACCTGATGAGCCGCAGGTCGTCATTAATCAGGACGACTTAATTGAGATGGGCAGTCAGGGTGTGTCAATGAAGCTGGTTCATAACGGTAACCCGAATCGCACGCTGGCGATGATCTTTGAAACGTACCAGCCGGGCACAACCACTGGGGAAAGAATTAAGCATCAGGGTGAGGAAATAGGCACAGTACTGGAAGGTGAAATTGTTCTGACGATTAATGGTCAGGATTACCACCTCGTCGCGGGGCAAAGTTATGCCATTAATACCGGCATACCGCACAGTTTCAGTAATACGTCGGCAGGTATTTGCCGAATTATCAGCGCCCATACGCCCACCACGTTTTAATCTTTTTGTTCTGTAAGCCGGGTAAGCGCAATGCGCCCGGCAATCTATACACAAAATCATTCAAGTTGCATCAAGGCGGCAAGTGAGCGAATCCCGATGAGCTTACTCAGGTAAGTGATTCGGGGGAGCGAACGCAGCCAAGGCAGAGGCGGCTTGAAGGATGAAGTGTATATAAAGAATGTCGCCAGAAATAAACGGGCATACGGCCCGGGGATCTCTGCGCCCTGACGTTCACAAACTGCATATATCTGATAGACGTGAAACAGGAGTCATAATGAATTTTCATCATCTGGCTTACTGGCAGGATAAAGCGTTAAGTCTCGCCATTGAAAACCGCTTATTTATTAACGGTGAATATACTGCTGCGGCGGAAAATGAAACCTTTGAAACCGTTGATCCGGTCACCCAGGCACCGCTGGCGAAAATTGCCCGCGGCAAGAGCGTCGATATCGACCGTGCGGTGAGCGCAGCACGCGGCGTATTTGAACGCGGCGACTGGTCACTCTCTTCTCCGGCTAAACGTAAAGCGGTACTGAATAAACTCGCCGATTTAATGGAAGCCCACGCCGAAGAGCTGGCACTGCTGGAAACTCTCGACACCGGCAAACCGATTCGTCACAGTCTGCGTGATGATATTCCCGGCGCGGCGCGCGCCATTCGCTGGTACGCCGAAGCGATCGACAAAGTGTATGGCGAAGTGGCGACCACCAGTAGCCATGAGCTGGCGATGATCGTGCGTGAACCGGTCGGCGTGATTGCCGCCATCGTGCCGTGGAACTTCCCGCTGTTGCTGACTTGCTGGAAACTCGGCCCGGCGCTGGCGGCGGGAAACAGCGTGATTCTAAAACCGTCTGAAAAATCACCGCTCAGTGCGATTCGTCTCGCGGGGCTGGCGAAAGAAGCAGGCTTGCCGGATGGTGTGTTGAACGTGGTGACGGGTTTTGGTCATGAAGCGGGGCAGGCGCTGTCGCGTCATAACGATATCGACGCCATTGCCTTTACCGGTTCAACCCGTACCGGGAAACAGCTGCTGAAAGATGCGGGCGACAGCAACATGAAACGCGTCTGGCTGGAAGCGGGCGGCAAAAGCGCCAACCTCGTTTTCGCCGATTGTCCGGATCTGCAAAAAGCGGCAAGCGCCACCGCCGCAGGCATCTTCTACAACCAGGGCCAGGTGTGCATCGCCGGAACGCGTTTGTTGCTGGAAGAGAGCATCGCCGATGAATTCTTAGCCCTGTTAAAACAGCAGGCGCAAAACTGGCAGCCGGGCCATCCACTTGATCCCGCAACCACCATGGGCACCTTAATCGACTGCGCCCACGCCGACTCGGTCCATAGCTTTATTCGGGAAGGCGAAAGCAAAGGGCAACTGCTGCTGGATGGTCGTAACGCTGAGCTGGCTGCCGCCATCGGCCCGACCATCTTTGTGGATGTAGACCCGAATGCGTCCTTAAGCCGCGAAGAGATTTTCGGTCCGGTGCTGGTGGTCACGCGTTTCACATCAGAAGACCAGGCGCTACAGCTTGCCAACGACAGCCAGTACGGCCTTGGCGCGGCGGTATGGACGCGCGACCTCTCCCGCGCGCACCGCATGAGCCGCCGCCTGAAGGCTGGTTCCGTCTTCGTCAATAACTACAACGACGGCGATATGACCGTGCCGTTTGGCGGCTATAAGCAGAGCGGCAACGGTCGCGACAAATCCCTGCATGCCCTTGAAAAATTCACCGAACTGAAAACCATCTGGATAAGCCTGGAGGCCTGAAATGACCGAACATACCAGCAGTTACTACGCCGCCAGTGCGAATAAATACGCGCCATTCGACACGCTGAATGAGTCGATTTCCTGCGACGTTTGCGTGGTCGGCGGCGGCTATACCGGGCTCTCTTCCGCGCTGCATCTGGCGGAAGCGGGCTTTGACGTAGTGGTTCTCGAAGCCTCACGCATCGGCTTTGGCGCAAGCGGGCGCAATGGCGGGCAGCTTGTGAACTCCTACAGCCGCGACATCGACGTGATCGAAAAAAGCTACGGCATGGACACCGCCCGTATGCTCGGCAGCATGATGTTCGAAGGTGGTGAGATCATCCGCGAACGTATCAAACGTTATCAGATTGACTGCGACTACCGCCCCGGCGGCCTGTTTGTGGCGATGAATGATAAACAGCTCGCCACACTTGAAGAGCAGAAAGAGAACTGGGAACGCTACGGCAATAAACAGCTGGAATTGCTGGACGCCAACGCCATTCGCCGTGAAGTAGCCAGCGATCGCTATACCGGTGCGCTGCTGGATCACAGCGGTGGGCATATTCATCCGCTAAACCTCGCCATTGGCGAAGCGGACGCCATCCGCCTCAACGGCGGGCGCGTGTATGAACTTTCTGCCGTGACGCAGATCCAGCACACCACGCCAGCCGTTGTGCGAACTGCCAAAGGTCAGGTGACGGCGAAGTATGTGATTGTCGCCGGGAATGCGTATCTGGGCGATAAAGTAGAGCCGGAACTGGCGAAACGCAGCATGCCGTGCGGCACGCAGGTGATCACCACCGAACGGCTGTCGGAAGATTTAGCCCGTTCGCTGATCCCGAAAAACTACTGTGTGGAAGACTGTAACTATCTGCTTGATTACTACCGTCTTACCGCCGACAACCGCCTGCTGTACGGCGGCGGCGTGGTCTACGGCGCGCGCGACCCGGATGACGTTGAGCGCCTTGTGGTGCCGAAACTGCTGAAAACCTTCCCGCAGCTGAAGGGCGTGAAAATTGATTACCGCTGGACGGGCAACTTCCTGCTGACCTTGTCGCGCATGCCGCAGTTCGGTCGCCTTGATACCAACATCTATTACATGCAGGGCTACAGCGGCCACGGCGTCACCTGTACCCATCTTGCCGGGCGTCTGATTGCCGAACTGCTGCGCGGCGACGCCGAACGTTTCGATGCCTTCGCCAATCTGCCGCATTACCCGTTCCCCGGCGGGCGCACGCTGCGCGTGCCATTTACCGCGATGGGCGCGGCTTATTACAGCCTGCGCGATCGTCTGGGCGTTTAATTTCCGATTAACAGTGAAGAGTCAAAAGGTGTGAAACATGAGCAACAATGAATTCCATCAGCGTCGTCTTTCTGCTACCCCACGCGGGGTTGGCGTGATGTGTAACTTCTTCGCCCAGTCGGCAGAAAACGCTACGCTGAAGGACGTAGAGGGCAACGAATACATCGATTTCGCCGCAGGCATTGCGGTGCTGAATACCGGGCATCGCCACCCTGATCTGGTCGCGGCGGTGGAGCAGCAATTGCAACAGTTTACCCACACCGCGTATCAGATTGTGCCGTACGAAAGCTACGTCACGCTGGCGGAGAAAATTAACGCCCTTGCCCCAGTGAGCGGGCAGGCTAAAACCGCATTCTTCACTACCGGTGCGGAAGCGGTGGAAAACGCGGTGAAAATTGCTCGCGCCCATACCGGACGACCTGGCGTGATTGCGTTTAGCGGTGGCTTCCACGGTCGTACATATATGACCATGGCGCTGACCGGAAAAGTTGCGCCGTACAAAATCGGCTTCGGCCCGTTCCCTGGTTCGGTGTATCACGTACCTTATCCGTCAGATTTACACGGCATTTCAACACAGGACTCCCTCGACGCCATCGAACGCTTGTTTAAATCAGACATCGAAGCGAAGCAGGTCGCGGCCATTATTTTCGAACCGGTGCAGGGCGAGGGCGGTTTCAACGTTGCGCCAAAAGAGCTGGTTGCCGCCATTCGCCGCCTGTGCGACGAGCACGGTATTGTGATGATTGCCGATGAAGTGCAAAGCGGCTTTGCGCGTACCGGTAAACTGTTTGCCATGGATCATTACGCCGATAAGCCGGACTTAATGACGATGGCGAAAAGCCTCGCGGGCGGGATGCCGCTTTCGGGCGTGGTCGGTAACGCGAATATTATGGACGCGCCCGCGCCGGGCGGGTTGGGTGGCACCTACGCCGGGAACCCGCTGGCGGTGGCTGCCGCGCACGCGGTGCTCAATATTATCGACAAAGAATCACTCTGCGAACGCGCGAATCAACTGGGCCAGCGTCTCAAAAACACGTTGATTGATGCCAAAGAAAGCGTTCCGGCCATTGCTGCGGTACGCGGCCTGGGGTCGATGATTGCGGCAGAGTTTAACGATCCGCAAACGGGCGAGCCGTCAGCGGCGATTGCACAGAAAATCCAGCAACGCGCGCTGGCGCAGGGGCTGCTCCTGCTGACCTGTGGCGCATACGGCAACGTGATTCGCTTCCTGTATCCGCTGACCATCCCGGATGCGCAATTCGATGCGGCAATGAAAATTTTGCAGGATGCGCTGAGCGATTAATAGCCCAACGCAATAATGTCTGATGCGCTGCGCTTATCAGGCCTGCAAACGACGTATTGATTATGTATGCCGAATAAAGCATTCACGCCGCATCCGGCAAGTTGTATTGCTCAACTTCGCTAAATCTGGTGCTTTTTCAACAACGCGCGGAACTGATGATAAGTTAACCCCAGTAATTCAGCCGCGCGCTTCTGGTTATATTTCCCTTGTTGCAAACTGAGTTGCAGCAACTCTTTTTCCTGCTGCATCTGAAACTCACGTAAATCCAGCGGCAGTGTTGGAAGCGAGGTGGTTTCTGAAACGGCGATAGTGTCTTCAGGCGGACGCCGTTTAAAGGGATCAATAATGATGTCATCAAGCGGATAATCGCTGGTGCCGTGGCGATACACTGAACGTTCCACCACGTTTTTCAATTCACGAATATTTCCCGGCCAACGATAATTCAGCAATGTTTCTTTGGCGCGCTCCGTAAACCCCGGGAACAGAGGCAGCTTGATTTCCCGACACATCTGGATGGCAAAGTGTTCTGCCATCAACATTATGTCGCTTTCGCGCTCGCGCAGTGGTGGCAGTTGTACAACATCAAAAGCCAGTCGGTCGAGCAGGTCAGCGCGAAAAGTGCCTTCATTGACCATCGCCGGGAGATCGGCATTCGTCGCGCATACCAACCGCACATTCACCTGCAATGGCTGGCTGCCGCCAACGCGCTCCAGTTCACCGTACTCAATCACGCGCAATAATTTCTCCTGCACCATCATCGGTGCCGTAGCGAGTTCATCAAGAAATAGCGTACCGCCGTCGGCACGTTCAAATCTCCCAGGATGACGTTTTTGCGCACCGGTAAACGCCCCCGCTTCGTGACCAAACAGTTCGGAATCCAGCAGATTTTCATTTAACGCCGCGCAGTTAAGGGAAATAAACGGCCCTTGCCAACGGGAGGAGAGATAATGCAGGCGGCTGGCAATCAGCTCTTTACCGGTGCCGCGTTCGCCGATGATGAGCACCGGTTTGTCCAGCGGTGCGAGATGCGAAACCTGTTCCAGCACTTCGAGAAAGCTGTTCGCCTCACCAAGTAAATTATCTTTGTATTCTGCCATGATGAAATTCGCCACTTGTTAGTGTAATTCGCTAACTCATCCTGGCATGTTGCTGTTGATTCTTCAATCAGATCTTTATAAATCAAAAAGATAAAAAATTGGCACGCAAATTGTATTAACAGTTCAGCAGGACAATCCTGAACGCAGAAATCAAGAGGACAACATTATGGGTATTTTTTCTCGCTTTGCCGACATCGTGAATGCCAACATCAACGCTCTGTTAGAGAAAGCGGAAGATCCACAGAAACTGGTTCGTCTGATGATCCAGGAGATGGAAGATACACTGGTTGAAGTACGTTCTACTTCGGCGCGTGCGTTGGCAGAAAAGAAACAGCTGACTCGCCGTATTGAACAAGCGTCGGCGCGTGAAGTTGAATGGCAGGAAAAAGCCGAACTGGCGCTGCTGAAAGAGAGAGAGGATTTGGCACGTGCAGCGTTAATTGAAAAACAGAAACTGACCGATCTGATTAAGAGCCTGGAACATGAAGTGACGCTGGTGGACGACACGCTGGCACGCATGAAGAAAGAGATCGGTGAGCTGGAAAACAAATTGAGCGAAACACGCGCTCGCCAGCAGGCATTGATGTTACGTCATCAGGCGGCAAACTCGTCGCGCGATGTGCGTCGTCAGCTGGACAGTGGCAAACTGGATGAAGCAATGGCTCGTTTCGAATCTTTCGAACGTCGTATTGACCAGATGGAAGCGGAAGCAGAAAGCCACAGCTTCGGTAAACAAAAATCGCTGGACGATCAGTTTGCCGAACTGAAAGCCGATGATGCAATCAGCGAACAACTGGCACAATTAAAAGCCAAAATGAAGCAAGACAATCAATAATAACATCCAGGCGGCGTCCGAACGCGCCGCCGCTCATCGTCTAAGGAGTACTTATGAGCGCGCTATTTCTGGCTATTCCGTTAACCATTTTTGTGCTGTTTGTTTTACCGATCTGGTTATGGCTGCATTACAGCAATCGTTCTGGTCGCAGTGAATTGTCGCAAAGTGAGCAGCAGCGATTAGCGCAACTGGCTGATGAAGCAAAACGGATGCGCGAACGTATTCAGGCGCTGGAATCTATTCTTGATGCAGAACATCCGAACTGGAGGGATCGCTAATGGCGGGCATTAATCTCAATAAAAAATTATGGCGTATTCCACAGCAGGGCATGGTCCGCGGCGTCTGCGCCGGGATTGCCAACTATTTTGATGTACCGGTAAAACTGGTGCGTATCCTGGTGGTGCTGTCGATTTTCTTCGGTCTGGCGCTGTTTACCCTGGTTGCTTACATCATTTTGTCATTTGCGCTTGATCCAATGCCGGACAACATGGCCTTTGGTGAGCAGCTACCTTCCAGCAGCGAATTGCTGGATGAAGTCGACCGTGAACTGGCGGCAAGTGAAACGCGTTTACGCGAGATGGAACGTTATGTCACTTCCGATACTTTCACGTTACGTAGCCGTTTCCGTCAACTGTGAGGAAAGTTATGAATACTCGCTGGCAACAGGCCGGGCAAAAGGTAAAGCCTGGTTTCAAATTAGCAGGCAAGCTGGTACTTCTTACCGCACTGCGCTATGGCCCGGCGGGTGTGGCGGGCTGGGCGATAAAATCAGTTGCTCGCCGACCGCTGAAAATGTTGCTGGCTGTGGCGCTGGAACCGCTGTTAAGTCGGGCTGCTAATAAACTGGCACAGCGTTATAAAAGGTGAGGGGAGTTTCGCAAAAATTGTTAAATCTCAGGCGTATAATGGATGGCAATTTTCATCCATAGAAGGACGCTTACATGTTTAAAAAAGGCTTACTTGCTCTGGCACTGGTGTTTTCACTGCCCGTTTTCGCCGCTGAACACTGGATCGATGTTCGTGTTCCAGAGCAGTATCAGCAAGAGCACGTTCAGGGGGCCATCAATATTCCCCTGAAGGAAGTGAAAGAGCGCATTGCCACCGCCGTTCCGGATAAAAACGACACCGTGAAAGTGTATTGCAATGCCGGACGCCAGTCAGGGCAAGCAAAAGAGATCCTTAGCGAGATGGGATATACCCACGTTGAGAACGCCGGTGGCCTGAAAGACATCGCAATGCCGAAGGTCAAAGGTTAAAAGAATTCACCATGAGCGGCGCTTATGCGCCGTTTTTTTTCTGTCACACCTTATTTACATCCCCATAGATTATTTGCGTCAGCTCACAAATACGCTTTTTCCCTGGTAAAAAATGATTTCCTGCGTGACTAAAACCCTTGTGCTCAATTGACAGTTTATT
The DNA here is from genome assembly GCF_046486385.1 of Escherichia sp. WS33. Lineage (NCBI taxonomy): Bacteria > Pseudomonadati > Pseudomonadota > Gammaproteobacteria > Enterobacterales > Enterobacteriaceae > Escherichia > Escherichia sp. WS33. The sequence goes on from NZ_JBJQLJ010000001.1 coordinate 336,000, forward strand.
TTCTGCGGAGTAGTCTCTCGTTTCATGGGACCGCTACCACGGAAAGGCAACATGAAACAGAAAATTACGGATTACCTGGACGAAATCTACGGTGGAACATTTACCGCAACTCATTTACAGAAACTTGTAACGCGTCTTGAGAGTGCGAAACGATTAATTACACAGCGACGTAAAAAACACTGGGATGAAAGTGATGTCGTGTTAATTACCTATGCCGATCAATTTCACAGCAATGATTTAAAACCATTACCCACATTTAATCAGTTTTACCATCAATGGCTGCAAAGCATTTTTTCACATGTTCATTTGTTGCCGTTTTATCCATGGTCATCTGATGATGGCTTTTCGGTAATTGATTATCAACAGGTCGCCAGTGAAGCGGGGGAGTGGCAGGATATTCAGCAACTCGGTGAATGTAGTCATTTAATGTTTGATTTTGTCTGCAACCATATGTCGGCAAAAAGTGAATGGTTTAAAAACTATTTACAACAGCATCCAGGTTTTGAAGATTTTTTTATTGCCGTTGACCCGCAAACCGATCTCAGCGCCGTCACTCGCCCGCGTGCGTTACCGTTATTAACGCCATTCCAGATGCGCGATCATTCAACGCGCCATTTATGGACCACCTTTAGTGACGATCAAATTGACCTGAATTACCGTAGCCCTGAAGTGTTGCTGGCGATGGTGGATGTTTTACTCTGTTACCTTGCGAAAGGTGCTGAGTATGTCCGCCTGGATGCCGTTGGCTTTATGTGGAAAGAGCCGGGAACAAGCTGCATCCATCTGGAAAAAACACATCTGATTATCAAACTGTTACGGTCGATTATTGATAACGTTGCGCCAGGTACAGTGATCATTACCGAGACCAATGTTCCGCATAAAGACAACATTGCTTACTTTGGCGCAGGCGATGACGAAGCACATATGGTGTACCAGTTCTCGCTGCCGCCACTGGTGCTGCATGCGGTGCAAAAACAGAACGTTGAGGCGCTTTGTGCGTGGGCGCAAAACCTGACACTACCTTCCAGCAACACCACCTGGTTTAACTTCCTCGCCTCTCACGATGGCATCGGGCTAAACCCGCTACGGGGCTTGTTGCCTGAAAGCGAAATATTAGAGCTGGTCGAGGCGTTACAGCAGGAAGGTGCATTAGTAAACTGGAAAAATAATCCCGACGGTACACGCAGTCCGTATGAAATAAATGTGACCTATATGGATGCGTTAAGCCGCCGTGAGAGTAGCGATGAAGAACGTTGCGCCAGGTTTATTCTCGCCCATGCGATTTTGTTAAGTTTCCCCGGTGTGCCAGCGATATATATTCAAAGTATTCTTGGCTCGCGTAATGATTACGCAGGTGTCGAAAAACTCGGATATAACCGTGCGATTAACCGTAAAAAATATCACAGTAAAGAGATAACCCGAGAACTGAACGATGAAGCTACATTAAGGCATGCGGTATATCATGAGTTGTCGCGTTTAATTACACTTCGTCGCAGCCATAACGAGTTTCATCCGGATAATAATTTTACCATTGATACGATTAATTCATCCGTAATGCGTATTCAAAGAAGTAACGCTGATGGTAATTGTCTGACTGGATTGTTTAATGTCAGTAAAAATATTCAGCATGTAAATATTACTAATCTGCATGGTCGGGATCTGATTAGTGAAGTTGATATATTGGGTAATGAAATAACGCTGCGCCCCTGGCAGGTTATGTGGATTAAATAAAAAGGAACATCTCATGATTAAATCAAAAATCGTGCTGTTATCAGCACTGGTTTCCTGCGCCCTGATTTCAGGCTGTAAAGAAGAAAATAAAACGAATGTATCCATCGAATTTATGCATTCTTCGGTGGAGCAGGAGCGCCAGGCCGTTATCAGTAAATTGATTGCCCGTTTTGAAAAAGAAAACCCTGGCATCACCGTTAAGCAAGTGCCCGTGGAAGAAGATGCCTATAACACTAAAGTCATTACTCTTTCACGTAGCGGTTCGCTGCCGGAAGTGATCGAAACCAGCCATGACTACGCCAAAGTGATGGACAAAGAGCAGCTTATCGATCGCAAAGCGGTTGCCACAGTCATCAGCAACGTTGGTGAAGGCGCGTTTTACGATGGCGTACTGCGTATTGTGCGTACCGAAGATGGTAGCGCATGGACCGGTGTTCCTGTCAGCGCCTGGATTGGCGGTATCTGGTATCGCAAAGATGTGCTGGCAAAAGCGGGGCTTGAGGAGCCGAAAAACTGGCAACAGCTGCTGGACGTTGCACAGAAACTGAATGACCCGGCGAATAAAAAATACGGCATTGCGCTGCCTACAGCAGAAAGCGTGTTGACGGAACAATCCTTCTCCCAGTTTGCGTTATCCAACCAGGCTAACGTCTTTAACGCCGAAGGCAAAATCACCCTTGATACACCAGAGATGATGCAGGCACTGACCTATTACCGCGACCTTGCTGCCAACACTATGCCGGGTTCTAACGACATCATGGAAGTGAAAGACGCCTTTATGAACGGCACCGCGCCGATGGCGATTTACTCCACCTATATCCTTCCGGCTGTGATTAAAGAAGGCGACCCGAAAAACGTCGGTTTCGTGGTGCCAACCGAGAAAAACTCTGCGGTCTACGGCATGTTGACCTCGCTGACCATTACCGCCGGGCAAAAGACCGAAGAGACGGAAGCAGCAGAAAAATTTGTCACCTTTATGGAGCAGGCAGACAACATTGCCGACTGGGTGATGATGTCGCCAGGTGCTGCGCTGCCGGTGAATAAAGCGGTTGTCACTACCGCCACCTGGAAAGACAACGACGTTATTAAGGCGCTGGGTGAACTACCGAATCAGCTAATCGGTGAACTGCCAAATATTCAGGTCTTTGGTGCAGTAGGGGATAAAAACTTTACCCGCATGGGTGATGTGACGGGGTCTGGAGTGGTGAGCTCCATGGTGCATAACGTCACCGTGGGTAAAGCCGATCTCCCTGGCACGCTGCAAGCGAGCCAGAAAAAGCTGGATGAACTGATCGAACAGCACTAAACCCCGGACAGGAATCCGCAATGAACAGGCTTTTTTCAGGTCGTTCCGATATGCCCTTTGCGCTGTTGCTTCTCGCGCCCAGCTTATTACTGCTGGGCGGTCTGGTGGCGTGGCCGATGGTGTCGAATATCGAAATCAGTTTTTTACGTCTGCCGCTCAATCCCAACATCGAGTCAACCTTTGTTGGGGTGAGTAACTATGTGCGTATCCTCTCCGATCCCGGCTTCTGGCACTCGCTGTGGATGACGGTCTGGTATACCGCGCTGGTGGTGGCGGGCAGCACCGTGCTCGGGCTGGCAGTGGCGATGTTTTTCAACCGCGAGTTCCGTCTGCGCAAAACCGCGCGTTCGCTGGTGATCCTCTCCTACGTAACGCCGTCCATTTCGCTGGTGTTTGCCTGGAAATACATGTTCAACAACGGCTACGGCATTGTGAACTACCTCGGCGTCGATCTTCTGCATCTCTATGAGCAGGCACCGCTGTGGTTCGATAATCCGGGCAGTAGCTTTGTGCTGGTGGTGCTGTTCGCCATCTGGCGCTACTTCCCGTATGCCTTTATCTCGTTTCTGGCGATTTTGCAGACCATCGACAAATCGCTGTACGAAGCGGCAGAGATGGATGGCGCTAATGCCTGGCAACGGTTTCGTATCGTCACGCTGCCCGCGATTATGCCGGTCCTGGCGACGGTGGTGACCCTGCGCACCATCTGGATGTTCTACATGTTCGCGGATGTTTATTTGCTGACGACCAAGGTCGATATTCTCGGTGTATATCTCTACAAAACCGCCTTTGCCTTTAATGATTTAGGAAAAGCGGCGGCGATCTCGGTGGTGCTCTTCATCATTATTTTCGCTGTCATTCTGCTGACCAGGAAACGGGTGAACCTCAATGGCAACAAATAAACGCACACTCAGTCGCATCGGTTTTTACTGCGGGCTGGCGCTGTTTCTCATCATCACGCTGTTTCCATTTTTTGTGATGCTGATGACCTCGTTCAAGGGCGCGAAAGAGGCGATCTCACTGCATCCTACGCTGCTGCCGCAGCAGTGGACGCTGGAGCATTACGTCGACATTTTTAACCCGATGATTTTCCCGTTTGTCGACTACTTCCGTAACAGTCTGGTGGTGTCGGTGGTTTCATCCGTGGTGGCGGTATTCCTCGGCATTCTTGGGGCTTACGCGCTTTCCCGCCTGCGCTTTAAAGGTCGGATGACCATCAATGCCAGCTTTTACACGGTGTATATGTTCTCTGGCATTTTGCTGGTGGTGCCGCTGTTCAAAATCATCACCGCGCTGGGCATTTACGACACCGAGATGGCGCTGATCATCACCATGGTGACGCAAACTCTGCCCACCGCCGTGTTTATGCTGAAAAGCTACTTCGACACCATCCCCGATGAGATCGAAGAAGCGGCGATGATGGATGGCCTCAACCGTCTGCAAATTATCTTCCGCATCACCGTGCCGTTGGCGATGTCCGGGCTGATATCCGTGTTCGTCTACTGCTTTATGGTGGCGTGGAACGACTATCTGTTTGCGTCGATTTTCCTCTCCAGCGCCAGCAATTTCACCTTACCGGTGGGCCTGAACGCGCTGTTCAGTACGCCAGATTACATCTGGGGACGGATGATGGCGGCCTCACTGGTGACCGCATTGCCGGTGGTGATTATGTATGCGCTTTCGGAACGTTTTATTAAGAGTGGTTTGACCGCCGGTGGCGTGAAGGGCTAAAGCGGCCAGTTTCTTTACAAGGAGTTTTAAATGAAAAAGTTAGTAGCCACAGCACCGCGTGTTGCTGCGCTGGTTGAGTATGAAGATCGGGCGATTTTAGCCAATGAAGTGAAAATCCGCGTGCGTTTCGGCGCACCGAAACACGGAACGGAAGTGGTCGACTTCCGCGCCGCCAGCCCGTTTATCGATGAAGACTTTAACGGTGAATGGCAGATGTTCACTCCGCGTCCGGCAGATGCGCCGCGCGGCATTGAGTTTGGCAAATTCCAGCTTGGCAACATGGTGGTTGGCGACATTATCGAGTGCGGCAGCGACGTAACCGACTACGCGGTGGGCGACAGCGTATGCGGCTACGGCCCACTCTCCGAGACGGTCATCATTAACGCGGTGAATAACTACAAGCTGCGCAAAATGCCGCAAGGCAGCTCCTGGAAAAACGCCGTCTGTTACGACCCGGCGCAGTTTGCCATGAGCGGCGTGCGCGATGCCAACGTGCGCGTGGGTGATTTTGTGGTGGTGGTAGGGCTTGGCGCGATTGGTCAAATAGCCATCCAACTGGCGAAACGCGCTGGCGCATCGGTGGTAATTGGCGTCGATCCTATCGCCCATCGCTGTGATATTGCCCGTCGCCACGGTGCGGATTTCTGCCTTAACCCCATCGGCACTGACGTAGGTAAAGAGATCAAAACGCTGACCGGCAAGCAGGGTGCCGATGTGATTATCGAAACCAGCGGTTACGCCGACGCGCTGCAATCGGCGCTCCGCGGCCTGGCTTATGGCGGCACCATCTCGTATGTTGCGTTTGCCAAACCGTTTGCCGAAGGTTTTAACCTCGGACGCGAAGCCCATTTCAATAACGCCAAAATTGTCTTCTCCCGCGCGTGCAGCGAACCGAACCCGGATTATCCGCGCTGGAGCCGCAAGCGTATCGAAGAAACCTGTTGGGAACTGCTGATGAACGGTTATCTCAATTGTGAAGATCTAATCGACCCGGTGGTGACCTTTGCCAATAGCCCGGAAAGCTACATGCAGTATGTCGACCAGCATCCGGAACAGAGCATCAAAATGGGCGTTACGTTTTAATTCAAAGGAATGAAAAAAATGAAAATAGGCACACAGAATCAGGCGTTCTTTCCGGAAAATATTCTGGAGAAATTTCGTTATATCAAAGAGATGGGTTTCGATGGTTTTGAGATCGACGGCAAACTGCTGGTCAACAATCTCGAAGAAGTCAAAGCGGCGATCAAAGAAACTGGTTTACCGGTGACCACCACCTGCGGTGGCTATGACGGCTGGATTGGTGACTTTATCGAAGAGCGTCGTCTTAATGGCTTAAAGCAGATCGAACGCATTCTCGAAGCGCTGGCAGAAGTGGGGGGTAAAGGCATCGTCGTTCCGGCAGCGTGGGGCATGTTTACCTTCCGCTTACCGCCGATGACCTCGCCGCGTAGCCTGGACGGCGACCGCAAAATGGTGAGTGATTCCCTGCGCGTACTGGAACAGGTCGCCGCGCGTACCGGAACCGTGGTGTATCTCGAACCGTTAAACCGCTATCAGGATCATATGATCAACACCCTCGCCGATGCTCGTCGTTACATCGTCGAAAACAATCTTAAACATGTGCAGATTATCGGCGATTTCTATCACATGAACATCGAAGAAGATAACCTGGCGCAGGCGCTGCACGACAACCGTGACCTGCTCGGTCATGTGCATATTGCCGATAACCATCGTTACCAGCCGGGCAGTGGCACCCTCGATTTCCACGCGCTGTTTGAACAGCTGCGCGCCGATAACTATCAGGGTTATGTGGTGTATGAAGGGCGTATCCGGGCAGAAGATCCTGCCCAGGCGTACCGTGATTCGTTGGCCTGGTTGCGTACCTGCTAAGAGGTCTTTGTGAAAAGTGCAATGACAAGCTCTCCGCTGCGGGTCGCGATAATAGGCGCAGGCCAGGTGGCGGATAAGGTTCATGCTTCGTACTACTGCACCCGCAACGATCTGGAACTGGTGGCTGTCTGTGATAGCCGCCTTTCCCAGGCGCAGGCGCTGGCAGATAAATACGGTAATGCATCCGTGTGGGACGATCCGCAGGCCATGCTGCTGGCGGTGAAACCTGATGTGGTTAGCGTCTGCTCACCTAACCGTTTTCATTACGAACATACCCTGATGGCACTGGAAGCGGGCTGCCATGTGATGTGCGAAAAACCGCCCGCCATGACGCCAGAACAGGCGCGGGAAATGTGCGATACCGCGCGCAAACAGGGCAAGGTGCTGGCCTACGACTTTCACCATCGTTTTGCGCTCGATACGCAACAGCTGCGTGAACAGGTGACCAACGGCGTTTTGGGAGAGATTTACGTTACCACCGCCCGCGCCCTGCGTCGCTGCGGCGTTCCCGGCTGGGGTGTCTTTACCAATAAAGAACTGCAGGGTGGTGGCCCGCTTATCGACATCGGCATTCATATGCTGGATGCGGCGATGTATGTGCTGGGCTTTCCGGCGGTGAAAAGCGTGAATGCGCATAGCTTTCAAAAGATCGGCACGCAAAAGAGCTGCGGTCAATTTGGCGAGTGGGATCCGGCAACTTACAGCGTCGAAGATTCGTTATTTGGCACCATTGAATTTCATAACGGCGGCATTCTGTGGCTGGAAACGTCATTTGCACTCAACATCCGCGAACAGTCGATTATGAACGTCAGCTTTTGTGGTGATAAAGCCGGTGCGACGCTGTTTCCAGCACATATCTACACCGATAACAACGGTGAATTAATGACGCTGATGCAACGGGAACTGGCAGACGACAACCGCCATTTGCGCAGCATGGAAGCCTTTATCAATCACGTACAGGGCAAGCCCGTGATGATAGCCGACGCCGAGCAGGGGTACATCATCCAGCAACTGGTGGCGGCGTTGTATCAATCCGCAGAAACAGGGACGCGTGTGGAATTATGACCAGGCCAGTAACGTTATCAGAACCCCATTTCAGCCAGCATACCCTGAACAAGTATGCATCGCTGATGGCGCAGGGGAACGGCTATCTTGGGCTTCGCGCCAGCCATGAAGAAGATTACACGCGCCAGACGCGAGGGATGTATCTGGCGGGGCTGTATCATCGGGCGGGAAAAGGTGAAATCAACGAACTGGTGAACCTGCCTGATATCTTGGGGATGGAGATTGCCATAAATGGTGAGGTTTTCTCGTTATCCCGCGAAGCCTGGCAGCGTGAACTTGACTTTGCCAGTGGAGAATTACGCCGTAGCGTTGTCTGGCGTACCAGCAACGGCACAGGTTACACCATCGCCAGCCGTCGCTTTGTTTCGGCAGACCAACTGCCGCTCATTGTGCTGGAAATCACTATTACGCCACTGGACGCCGACGCGTCAGTGCTGATTTCAACAGGTATCGACGCCACGCAAACCAACCACGGTCGCCAACATCTCGACGAAACCCAGGTGCGGGTGTTTGGTCAGCATCTGATGCAGGGGATCTACACCACCCAGGATGGACGCAGTGATGTGGCCATCAGCTGTTGCTGTATGGTGAGCGGTGATGTGCAGCAATGCTATACCGCCAAAGAGCGCCGTTTGCAGCAACATACCAGTGCGCAGCTTCATGCAGGCGAGACAGTGACGTTGCAAAAACTGGTGTGGATCGACTGGCGGGATGACAGGCAAGCCGTTTTAGACGAGTGGGGCAGCGCGTCGCTTCGCCAGCTTGAAATGTGCGCGCAGCAGAGTTACGACCAACTTCTTGCAGTATCAACAGAAAACTGGCGTCAATGGTGGCAGAAACGTCGTATCACGGTAAATGGCGGCGAAGCGCACGATCAGCAAGCGTTAGATTATGCGCTTTATCATCTGCGCATCATGACGCCTGCCCACGACGAGCGCAGCAGCATTGCGGCAAAAGGCTTAACCGGCGAAGGCTACAAAGGCCACGTTTTCTGGGATACAGAAGTATTTTTGTTACCGTTTCATCTGTTTAGCGATCCGACGGTTGCCCGAAGTTTACTGCGTTATCGCTGGCACAACTTGCCAGGCGCGCAGGAGAAAGCGCGACGCAACGGCTGGCAGGGCGCGCTATTTCCGTGGGAAAGCGCGCGCAGCGGCGAAGAAGAGACGCCGGAATTTGCCGCCATTAACATTCGCACCGGGCTGCGGCAAAAAGTGGCCTCGGCGCAGGCGGAACATCATCTGGTGGCCGATATCGCCTGGGCGGTTATTCAATACTGGCAGACCACGGGGGATGAAAGTTTCATTGCGCATGAAGGCATGGCGCTACTTCTGGAAACTGCAAAGTTCTGGATTAGCCGCGCGGTGAGGGTTAACGACCGTCTGGAAATTCATGATGTTATTGGGCCTGACGAATATACCGAACATGTCAATAATAACGCCTTCACCAGCTATATGGCGTATTACAACGTCCAGCAGGCGCTGAGTATTGCCCGCCAGTTTGGCTGTAGCGACGATGCGTTTATCCATCGCGCCGAAATGTTCCTTAAAGAACTGCGGCTGCCAGAAATTCAGCCCGACGGCGTTTTGCCGCAGGATGATTCGTTTATGGCTAAGCCGGCGATTAATCTGGCGAAATACAAAGCGGCGGCGGGGAAGCAAACCATTCTGCTGGATTATTCACGCGCAGAAGTGAACGAGATGCAAATCCTCAAACAAGCTGATGTGGTGATGCTCAATTACATGCTGCCGGAGCAGTTCTCAGCGGCATCGTGTCTTGCCAATCTGCAATTTTATGAACCGCGCACTATTCACGACTCGTCATTAAGTAAAGCAATCCACGGCATTGTTGCCGCACGCTGTGGCCTGCTGACCCAAAGTTATCAGTTCTGGCGCGAGGGGACTGAAATCGATCTTGGTGCTGATCCGCATAGTTGTGATGATGGTATCCATGCTGCCGCAACTGGCGCTATCTGGCTGGGGGCGATTCAGGGTTTTGCCGGGGTGAGCGTGCGTGACGGTGAATTGCATCTCAATCCGGCGTTACCTGAGCAGTGGCAACAGTTGTCTTTCCCTCTGTTCTGGCAGGGCTGCGAATTACAGGTCACTCTTGACGCGCAGCGTATTGCGATTCGAACTTCTGCGCCCGTTTCACTGCGTTTGAACGGTCAGCTTATATCCGTGGCTGAAGAATCTGTTTTCTGTTTGGGTGATTTTATTTTGCCCTTCAATGGGACCGCTACCACACATCAGGAGGATGAATGAAACTGCAAGGGGTAATTTTCGATCTGGATGGTGTAATCACCGATACCGCGCATCTGCATTTCCAGGCGTGGCAGCAGATTGCCGCTGAAATTGGCATCAGCATTGATGCGCAGTTTAACGAATCCCTAAAAGGGATCAGCCGCGATGAGTCTCTGCGGCGCATTCTGCAACACGGGGGCAAAGAGGGCGACTTTAACTCGCAGGAGAGGGCGCAACTGGCGTATCGCAAAAATCTGCTCTATGTCCACTCACTGCGCGAGTTGACGGTCAGCGCTGTTCTACCCGGCATTCGCTCTTTGCTGGCAGATCTCCGTGCACAGCAGATCCCGGTTGGGCTGGCTTCTGTCTCCCTGAATGCGCCGACGATTTTAGCGGCGCTGGAGCTGCGCGAGTTTTTCACCTTCTGCGCGGATGCTTCCCAACTTAAAAACTCGAAACCGGACCCGGAAATCTTTCTCGCCGCCTGTGCCGGGCTGGGCGTGCCGCCGCAGGCATGTATCGGCATTGAAGATGCGCAGGCGGGCATTGACGCCATTAACGCCAGCGGTATGCGCTCGGTGGGGATCGGCGCGGGCTTAACCGGGGCGCAATTACTGTTGCCTTCAACGGACTCTCTGACCTGGTCGCGGTTATCGGCCTTCTGGCAAAACGTATAGCAAAGGAATCAACATGGCTCAGCTTTCGTTACAACATATTCAAAAAATCTACGATAACCAGGTGCATGTGGTGAAGGACTTCAACCTGGAAATTGCCGATAAAGAGTTCATCGTGTTTGTCGGCCCGTCGGGCTGCGGTAAGTCGACCACCCTGCGCATGATTGCCGGGCTTGAGGAGATCAGCGGCGGCGATCTGTTGATCGACGGCAAACGAATGAATGACGTTCCAGCCAAAGCACGCAATATAGCGATGGTGTTCCAGAACTACGCGTTGTATCCGCATATGACGGTTTACGACAACATGGCGTTTGGCCTGAAGATGCAAAAAATCGCCAAAGAGGTGATTGATGAGCGGGTGAACTGGGCGGCGCAAATTCTCGGCCTGCGTGAGTACCTGAAACGCAAGCCGGGCGCGCTTTCCGGCGGGCAACGCCAGCGTGTGGCGCTCGGGCGGGCGATTGTGCGCGAAGCGGGCGTGTTTTTAATGGATGAACCGCTCTCTAACCTTGATGCCAAGCTGCGCGTGCAAATGCGCGCAGAGATCAGCAAGCTACACCAGAAGCTGAATACCACCATGATCTACGTGACCCACGATCAGACCGAAGCGATGACCATGGCGACGCGGATTGTGATTATGAAGGATGGGATTGTTCAGCAAGTTGGTGCGCCGAAAACGGTTTATAACCAACCAGCGAATATGTTTGTTGCCGGATTTATTGGATCACCGGCGATGAATTTTATTCGTGGCACGATCGATGGCGATAAATTCGTTACGGAAACGCTTAAATTAACCATTCCCGAAGAGAAATTAGCGGTTCTGAAAACACAGGGAAGTTTGCATAAGCCCATCGTGATGGGAATACGTCCGGAAGATATTCATCCGGACGCGCAAGAGGAAAATAACATTTCCGCCAAAATTAGCGTGGCAGAATTAACCGGTGCGGAATTTATGCTCTACACCACGGTTGGGGGGCACGAGTTAGTGGTCCGTGCTGGTGCGTTAAATGATTATCATGCAGGAGAAAATATCACTATTCATTTTGATATGACGAAATGTCATTTCTTTGATGCAGAAACGGAAATAGCAATTCGCTAAATACAGGGGGAAGGCATTCCCCCAGAATAATACAAGGAACAATAATGAAAAAGTTATTACCCTGTACCGCACTGGTGATGTGTGCGGGAATGGCCTGCGCACAGGCCGAGGAAAGGAACGACTGGCACTTTAATATCGGCGCGATGTACGAAATAGAAAACGTCGAGGGTTATGGCGAAGATATGGATGGGCTGGCGGAGCCTTCAGTCTATTTTAATGCCGCCAACGGGCCGTGGAGAATTGCTCTGGCCTATTATCAGGAAGGGCCGGTAGATTATAGCGCGGGTAAACGTGGAACGTGGTTTGATCGCCCGGAGCTGGAGGTGCATTATCAGTTCCTCGAAAACGATGATTTCAGTTTCGGCCTGACCGGCGGTTTCCGTAATTATGGTTATCACTACGTTGATGAACCGGGTAAAGACACGGCGAATATGCAGCGCTGGAAAATCGCGCCAGACTGGGATGTGAAACTGACTGACGATTTACGTTTCAACGGTTGGTTGTCGATGTATAAATTTGCCAACGATCTGAACACGACCGGTTACGCTGATACCCGAGTCGAAACGGAAACAGGCCTGCAATATACCTTCAACGAAACGGTTGCCTTGCGAGTGAACTATTATCTCGAGCGCGGCTTTAATATGGACGACAGCCGCAATAACGGTGAGTTTTCTACGCAAGAAATTCGCGCCTATTTGCCGCTGACGCTCGGCAACCACTCGGTGACGCCGTATACGCGCATTGGGCTGGATCGCTGGAGTAACTGGGACTGGCAGGATGATATTGAACGTGAAGGCCATGATTTTAACCGTGTAGGTTTATTTTACGGTTATGATTTCCAGAACGGGCTTTCCGTTTCGCTGGAATACGCGTTTGAGTGGCAGGATCACGACGAAGGCGACAGCGATAAATTCCATTATGCAGGTGTCGGCGTAAATTACTCGTTCTGATAATGGGCTAAATTGCCGGATGCGGCACGAGTACTTTATCCGAACTATAAATGTAGGCCGGATAAGATGCGCTAGCATCGCATCCGGCATTCAGGCAAGGTAGCTGGTATTTATTTCAGCGTCATATGCGTGGCAACGGTAATATTCTGTGGTGACGGTTTTCCAGAAATTAAGCGGAATAATAACTCACAGCTTTGTTGACCTAACTCCTGTGTTGGGATATCAATACCGCCTGGCGCAGGCGTTAAAATAAACGACAGCGTTTCATTACTATAACCCACCACCGCTAACTGCTGCGGAATAGCAATATTTTTCTCTGCTGCCGCACGATAAATACTCATTAATTTCAGGCTGTCAGTAGCAAACACTGCCTCAGGCAACGGTGACTGGCTTAATAATTCCCGCGCGGCTTGCAGTGCTGTTTCATGGGTATAACCGCCGTCAACAATCCATTCATCACGCACTGCAATATTATGCGCAGCCAGGCTCTGCTTATAACCATTTACCCGATCCACTGAAACATGGACATCAAGCGGAGCATGCAGGCAGGCAATATTTTGATGCCCACTTTCAATTAATGCATCGGTCAACGCAATGCTGTCGCCAAAATTATCGGTATCGACAGAATAAACATGGGCATATTGACCTTCAACTTTGCCAATCACCACGACAGGAATATCGTATTTATCAAGTTGGGCAAAAAATGACTCATCCGCTGGCGAACTTAGCATAATAATGCCTTTAATCATTTTCTGCTTAATTTTGCTTTCACATTTTTGTAAGTCTTCTGCCGGATTGTGCGACGTCTGCAATATCACGTCGAAACCTTCCTCTTCAGCTTTGGCGGTGATGGCATGCAAAACTTCAGAGAAAAACGGATTACCCGCCGTAGTTTTGGTCGAACGGGTAGAAATCACCATAATGGCATCAAAACCCGAAGAGGTCAGCGCGCGGGCCAGCTTGTTTGGCTGATACTGTAATTCTTCAATGGCCCGTAACACTTTTTCGCGCGCTTCCGGGGAGATATTAGTTTGCTTATTCAGCACGCGTGATACGGTGGATTTTGATACGCCTGCAACCCTGGCAATATCATAAATAGTAGGGGACATAGGTCAGGAACTCCGTCCGAACGTGAATGCTGCACATCTTATGGAGTTCGCCCGTCGATGACAACACGGGCAGTTGATAATCAATGGCCTGGCCCCCACATTCATATCCTTACGAATGATTTTTTTCTGGTCTTCAGAGCAGCACAGGACAGCAATGAAGCGACTTAAAAATGAACTTAATGCGCTGGTGAATCGGGGTGTCGACAGACATCTGCGCCTCGCCGTAACCGGACTAAGCCGCAGCGGCAAAACAGCGTTTATCACTGCGATGGTCAATCAGTTGCTCAATATTCACGCCGGAGCACGCTTGCCGCTGTTAAGCGCGGTGCGTGAAGAGCGCCTGCTGGGCGTAAAACGCATTCCTCAGCGTGACTTTGGCATTCCGCGCTTCACATATGATGAAGGACTGGCGCAGTTATATGGCGATCCTCCCGCCTGGCCGACGCCAACGCGCGGCGTCAGTGAAATCCGCCTGGCGCTACGTTTTAAATCGAACGATTCGCTGCTACGCCACTTCAAGGACACCTCCACGCTGTATCTGGAGATTGTGGATTATCCCGGCGAATGGTTGCTCGACCTGCCGATGCTGGCGCAGGACTATTTAAGCTGGTCACGCCAGATGACGGGCTTACTCAATGGTCAGCGCGGCGAATGGTCGGTCAAATGGCGAATGATGTGCGAAGGGCTGGACCCGCTAGCGCCTGCCGACGAAAACCGGCTGGCAGACATTGCTGCCGCGTGGACCGATTATCTCCACCACTGTAAACAGCAGGGGCTGCACTTTATTCAGCCTGGGCGCTTTGTCTTGCCGGGAGATATGGCAGGTGCGCCCGCGCTGCAATTCTTCCCGTGGCCGGATGTCGATGCCTGGGGCGAGTCCAAACTGGCGCAGGCCGATAAGCACACCAATGCCGGAATGCTGCGCGAGCGGTTTAATTATTACTGCGAGAAGGTGGTGAAGGGGTTCTATAAGAATCATTTTCTGCGCTTTGACCGCCAGATTGTGCTGGTTGATTGCCTGCAACCTCTCAACAGTGGGCCACAGGCATTTAATGATATGCGTCTGGCACTGACGCAGCTGATGCAAAGTTTCCACTACGGGCAGCGTACCTTGTTCCGGCGTTTGTTTTCGCCGGTTATCGATAAGCTATTGTTTGCTGCCACTAAAGCGGACCATGTGACCATCGATCAGCACGCCAATATGGTTTCATTACTGCAACAACTGATTCAGGATGCCTGGCAAAATGCGGCGTTTGAAGGGATTAGTATGGATTGCCTGGGGCTGGCCTCGGTGCAGGCGACCACCAGCGGCATTATTGATGTTAACGGTGAGAAAATCCCGGCGCTACGCGGTAATCGACTCAGCGATGGCGCACCGCTCACTGTTTATCCTGGCGAAGTTCCCGCTCGTTTGCCCGGTCAGGCGTTCTGGGATAAGCAAGGCTTCCAGTTTGAGGCGTTTCGTCCGCAGGTGATGGATGTCGACAAACCGCTGCCGCATATTCGCCTTGATGCCGCGCTTGAATTTTTAATAGGAGATAAATTGCGATGACCGAACCGTTAAAACCACGTATTGATTTCGACGGTCCGCTGGAGGTCGATCAGAATCCAAAATTCAGGGCGCAGCAGACCTTTGACGAAAATCAGGCGCAAAATTTTGCCCCGGCCACGCTCGATGAAGCGCCTGAAGAAGAGGGGCAAGTTGAAGCGGTAATGGATGCAGCGTTACGTCCGAAACGCAGCCTGTGGCGCAAAATGGTGATGGGCGGGCTGGCTCTGTTTGGCGCAAGCGTTGTCGGGCAGGGTGTACAGTGGACAATGAATGCCTGGCAAACTCAGGACTGGGTGGCGCTGGGTGGATGTGCCGCTGGGGCATTGATTATCGGCGCTGGCGTAGGTTCTGTGGTAACAGAGTGGCGGCGCTTATGGCGCTTGCGACAGCGCGCCCATGAACGCGACGAAGCGCGCGATTTGTTGCACAGCCACGGCACGGGCAAAGGCCGCGCATTTTGCGAAAAACTGGCGCAGCAGGCGGGTATTGATCAGTCTCATCCAGCGCTGCAACGCTGGTATGCCTCAATCCATGAAACGCAAAACGACCGTGAAGTGGTCAGTTTGTATGCGCATTTGGTCCAGCCAGTTTTAGATGCCCAGGCGCGGCGCGAAATCAGCCGTTCGGCGGCGGAATCAACGTTGATGATTGCGGTCAGCCCGCTGGCGTTGGTCGATATGGCGTTTATCGCCTGGCGCAATCTGCGTTTAATTAATCGCATCGCCACGCTGTATGGCATTGAACTGGGGTATTACAGCCGTTTGCGTCTGTTTAAGCTGGTATTGCTGAATATCGCTTTTGCCGGAGCCAGCGAACTGGTGCGCGAAGTGGGGATGGACTGGATGTCGCAAGATCTCGCTGCTCGTTTGTCTACCCGCGCAGCTCAGGGAATTGGTGCTGGACTTCTGACGGCACGACTCGGGATTAAAGCTATGGAGCTTTGCCGCCCGCTGCCGTGGATTGACGATGACAAACCTCGCCTCGGGGATTTCCGTCGTCAGCTTATCGGTCAGGTGAAAGAAACGCTGCAAAAAGGCAAAACGCCCAGCGAAAAATAATGCAATATCGGGTGCTGACCGGATATCTTTACGCCGAAGTGCCCGTTTTTCCGTCTTTGTGTCAATGATTGTTGACAGAAACCTTCCTGCTATCCAAATAGTGTCATATCATCATATTAATTGTTCTTTTTTCAGGTGAAGGTTCCCATGCGTCTGGAAGTCTTTTGTGAAGACCGACTCGGTCTGACCCGCGAATTACTCGATCTACTCGTGCTAAGAGGCATTGATTTACGCGGTATTGAGATTGACCCCATTGGGCGAATCTACCTCAATTTTGCTGAACTGGAGTTTGAGAGTTTCAGCAGTCTGATGGCCGAAATACGCCGTATTGCAGGTGTTACCGATGTGCGTACTGTCCCGTGGATGCCTTCCGAACGTGAGCATCTGGCGTTGAGCGCGTTACTGGAGGCGTTGCCTGAACCTGTCCTCTCTGTCGATATGAAAAGCAAAGTGGATATGGCAAACCCGGCGAGCTGTCAGCTTTTTGGGCAAAAATTGGATCGCCTGCGCAACCATACCGCCGCACAATTGATTAACGGCTTTAATTTTTTACGTTGGCTGGAAAGCGAACCGCAAGATTCGCATAACGAGCATGTTGTTATTAATGGGCAGAATTTCCTGATGGAGATTACGCCTGTTTATCTTCAGGATGAAAATGATCAACACGTCCTGACCGGTGCGGTGGTGATGTTGCGATCAACGATTCGTATGGGCCGTCAGTTGCAAAATGTTGCCGCCCAGGACGTCAGCGCCTTTAGTCAAATTGTCGCCGTCAGCCCGAAAATGAAGCATGTTGTCGAACAGGCGCAGAAACTGGCGATGCTAAGCGCGCCGCTGCTGATTACGGGTGACACAGGTACAGGTAAAGATCTTTTTGCCTACGCCTGCCATCAGGCAAGCCCCAGAGCGGGCAAACCTTACCTGGCGCTGAATTGCGCGTCTATACCAGAAGATGCGGTCGAGAGTGAACTGTTTGGTCATGCTCCGGAAGGGAAGAAAGGATTCTTTGAGCAGGCGAACGGTGGTTCGGTGCTGTTGGATGAAATAGGTGAGATGTCACCACGGATGCAGGCGAAATTACTGCGTTTCCTTAATGATGGCACTTTCCGTCGGGTTGGCGAAGACCATGAGGTGCATGTCGATGTGCGGGTGATTTGCGCTACGCAGAAGAATCTGGTCGAACTGGTGCAAAAAGGCGTGTTCCGTGAAGATCTCTATTATCGTCTGAACGTGTTGACGCTCAATCTGCCGCCGCTACGTGACTGTCCGCAGGACATCATGCCGTTAACTGAGCTGTTCGTCGCCCGCTTTGCCGACGAGCAGGGCGTGCCGCGTCCGAAACTGGCCGCTGACCTGAATACTGTACTTACGCGTTATGCGTGGCCGGGAAATGTGCGGCAGTTAAAGAACGCTATCTATCGCGCACTGACACAACTGGACGGTTATGAGCTGCGTCCACAGGATATTTTGTTGCCGGATTATGACGCCGCAACGGTAGCCGTGGGCGAAGATGCGATGGAAGGTTCGCTGGATGAAATCACCAGCCGTTTTGAACGCTCGGTATTAACCCAGCTTTATCGCAATTATCCCAGCACGCGCAAACTGGCAAAACGTCTCGGCGTTTCACATACCGCGATTGCCAATAAGTTGCGGGAATATGGCTTAAGCCAGAAGAAGAACGAAGAGTAAGCGCGAATATGCCTGATGGTGCAACACCATCAGGCATATTAACTTATGCTTTCAGTACCGCCAGAGCTGCTTCGTAATCCGGCTCGGTGGTGATTTCATCCACCAGCTGGCTGAAAATCACATTGTCATTTTCATCAATAACCACAACGGCACGCGCTGCCAGACCTTTCAGTGGGCCATCAGCAATTGCCACACCGTAGGCTTGCAGGAATTCAGCGTTACGGAAAGTGGAGAGGGTGATAACGTTGTTCAGACCTTCTGCGCCGCAGAAACGAGACTGGGCGAACGGCAGATCGGCAGAAATACACAGCACAACGGTGTTGTCGATCTCGGTTGCCAGTTGGTTAAACTTACGTACTGATACGGCGCAAACACCGGTATCAATACTCGGGAAAATGTTCAGCACTTTGCGTTTACCCGCAAACTGACCGAGGGTGACGTCAGACAGATCTTTTGCCACGAGAGTAAAAGTCTGCGCTTTGCTACCCGCCTGCGGGATGGAATTGGCGACTGTAACCGGGTTGCCCTGGAAATGAACGGTTTGTGACATGATTATCTTTCCTGTTTACATATAGTTAACGTCACACCTAGTTTATGCTAACTGTCAATAACACAGCAAACGCTATTTGCGCTTAATCCGCAGACCACCGCGACAACAAGGAGTAAAGATGAGAACCGTTAAGGTATTTGAGGAAGCCTGGCCCTTACATACCCCGTTTGTGATTGCCCGGGGAAGTCGCAGTGAAGCGCACGTGGTGGTGGTTGAACTGGAAGAAGAAGGCATTAAAGGCACCGGCGAATGCACGCCGTATCCGCGTTATGGGGAAAGTGATGCCTCGGTAATGGCGCAAATTATGAGCGTCGTGCCGCAATTAGAGAAAGGGCTTACACGGGAGGAGTTGCAAAAAATTCTCCCTGCCGGCGCAGCACGTAATGCGCTGGATTGTGCATTGTGGGATCTGGCCGCGCGAAAACAGCAGCAATCGCTGGCTGATTTGATCGGCATAACGCTTCCCGGGACAGTCACCACTGCACAGACGGTAGTCATCGGTACGCCTGATCAGATGGCCAATAGCGCATCAACACTCTGGCAGGCCGGCGCGAAATTACTGAAAGTGAAGCTGGATAACCATCTTATCAGTGAGCGGATGGTGGCAATTCGCACAGCTGTGCCCGATGCCACGCTGATCGTTGATGCAAATGAATCCTGGCGTGCAGAAGGGTTGGCGGCACGTTGCCAGCTATTGGCGGATTTAGGCGTTGCGATGCTTGAACAACCGCTTCCTGCGCAGGACGATGCGGCGCTGGAGAATTTTATTCATCCGTTGCCGATTTGTGCTGATGAAAGTTGTCATACTCGTAGCAATTTGAAGGCGCTGAAAGGGCGCTATGAGATGGTTAATATTAAGCTCGATAAAACCGGGGGTCTGACGGAAGCGCTGGCGCTGGCGACTGAAGCGCGTGCACAAGGTTTCAGTCTGATGCTGGGCTGCATGTTGTGTACCTCTCGTGCCATTAGCGCCGCTTTACCGCTGGTGCCGCAGGTCAGTTTCGCCGATCTTGACGGACCGACCTGGCTGGCGGTAGATGTGGAACCAGCGCTTCAGTTCACGACGGGCGAATTGCATCTTTAGGATGCCAGCGCAGCAAGTTTGCCATCGCAAAGAGATATTTTTCGCTGGCTTCGTCGGAGGAGATGGGCGGAAACTCTGCGGTGATGCAATGCAAGTTGAGATCTGCACACCAACTGCCGAAAGAGCCAGGCGTTTCATAACCGACGCTGGTTACCAGAGGCAATTCAAACGCCTGGGCCAGCCATTCGCCTAATTCGCTGTGTCTGGGATCTTCAATACAAGCCAGTGGATCGTGGAATGAGACCACCCAGGCAGGTTGAATGCGGTGTATAAGCTGGCACAGCGCCAGGGTTTCAGGTTCGGAGCCAGGTTTGTCACCTGTCAGTAATACGACATCACGTTCTTCAGCGGCGCTGTTCCAGCGATAAACTGTTTCACCTTCCTTCCAGTTCGCCGCCGGAAAGTTTCTGTTTAAATCCACACCATTAGCATTGGCCCGTAACCCCAGCTGGCAGCCGTCAGGATTCACACACAGCACCACATGATGGCGGCGCAAAGAAGGTGTCAAAGTCCGCAGAGCACAGGAGAGCGTGACGACCGAAGAGTTTTCATCACCGTGAGTGCCAGCCAGAATCAAACCACTTTCGCGACTGGCTGCAGGGGCAGGAAACCAGATTAACGGCGCGCCCAATAATGAACGTCCGTAATGTTCTGTTCCGGGCGGAAATGCGCCGCGTTCGGCGCGTGGGCGGGTTACGGTCATGATCGTCTCTGGTTCAGGAAGTATTACAGGCAGTGTTGTGCAAATTTTGCGGATTATCAAATCCTTTTCTTCAACGCTATGTCATCGATCTTGTATCACTTTTTTGCCGGAAGTTGTTTGCATTTTATTAGTTGGATAGGGTTTGTGGATTTTTGCTGGCTGACGGGCAAATAAAGTTTGTTTAATGGTTTGCTTATCTGCCAGTTGATTAATCACATGGCGGGCTATCTGACCGCCAGCACCAAGAATCAGTACATTTTTCATGAAAATTATCCCAGATTATTGGCAGCAATATGCCAGGCCATATCACTATTGCGGATTTGAATATGTTTCATTACAGAGTTTCCTCAAAGAACGGAGCTAATACTGAAATTGCTTCAGCCACATAGGCTTTGCCGTCATAAAGATCCATATGGTTTGCGCCTTCAACAATGTGATAGCGTTTATCCTGGCTTGATGCCCGATCGTACAGGTCGTCACTCATCCATTTGCTCCCTGCCTGGCTGCCCGCCACAATCTGCATCGGCTGAGTCAGGTACACTTCCGCCATATGGTAAGCATCATAGGTAATAATCTGGTTAAGGCTGCGCAAAGTAGCGTAACCCGGTGCTGTTGGATACTGCGCGCGAGGGGTGTGGTAATACTCCCAGGCCTGACGCAGTTCTTCGTTCGGCGCATCGGACTCCTTCATTGGTGCCAGTGGCATAACGGCATATTCTCCGCTGCTAATATCGCTGGTTCGGGCGTTTGAACCCGCTTCAACGTATGGCAGGGCATCAATAGATTTCACATTGTTTTCCCAACCATTACGGAACATCGAACCAATATTGACCGCACTAACGGTACCGATGGCCTTGATGCGGCGATCCTGAATTGCAGCATTGGCTGTATATCCTGCACCGGCACAAATTCCCATCGCACCAATTCGGGTATTGTCGACATAAGAAAGCGTTGTCAGGTAATCAATCACGGCACTGATGTCTTCAGTACGAATGTATGGGTTTTCTAACTGACGCGGCTCGCCGCCACTTTCACCTTGATAAGATGCGTCATAAGCAATAGTGACAAATCCCTTTTCCGCCAGTTTTTTGGCATAGGTTCCGGCCGTTTGTTCTTTAACGCCCCCACCTGGGTGAGATACCACAATTGCCTGATACTGACGGGTTTCATCAAATTTTGGAGGGAAATAGATCACTGCAGACAAAGAGATGGTTGGATTATTGCTGTTAGTGAAGCTGACTTTATTATTCATCATTCCGTTCCTCATGGAGTTGTCGGTTCGTTTTAACGGTTGGTGATATCACTATAGATATTGATCATTAAGTTGATTAGACCCAAAATCATGATTAGACCTATCATTTAAATGATTAATAGATTGCATGGAGATACTGAATGAAGCGTGAAGAAATCGCTGATCTGATGGCGTTTGTCGTCGTTGCAGAGGAGCGTAGCTTCACTCGTGCAGCAGCCCGCCTGAGCATGGCGCAGTCAGCTTTAAGCCAGATAGTGCGTCGTATAGAAGAACGATTGGGATTGCGGCTTCTGACGCGAACCACGCGCAGCGTTGTTCCAACTGAAGCGGGCGAGCATCTTTTGTCTGTTCTTGGCCCTATGTTGCATGACATAGATTCAGCCCTGGCATCCCTGAGCGAGCTGCAGAACCGCCCATCCGGGACAATACGTATTACTACTGTAGAACATGCAGCAAAAACGATATTGTTACCAGCAATGCGCACATTCCTGAAATCGCATCCTGAAATTGATATTCAGCTCACCATTGATTATGGTTTGACCGATGTCGTTTCTGAACGTTTTGATGCAGGCGTCCGTCTGGGTGGGGAGATGGATAAAGATATGATCGCCATTCGAATCGGGCCAGATATACCAATGGCTATTGTTGGCTCACCGGATTATTTTTCTCGCCGAAGTGTTCCAACGTCAGTGTCACAATTAATAGATCATCAGGCAATTAATTTGTATCTTCCCACATCGGGTACAGCAAATCGCTGGAGATTAATACGCGGTGGACGTGAAGTTCGTGTTCGCATGGAAGGTCAGCTTTTACTGAATACGATAGACCTGATCATTGATGCTGCAATTGATGGGCATGGATTGGCGTATCTACCTTATGATCAGGTTGAGCGGGCTATTAAAGAAAAAAAACTGATACGTGTTTTGGATAAATTCACACCAGATTTACCCGGTTATCACCTGTACTATCCACACCGTCGACATGCTGGCTCGGCATTCTCATTATTTATAGATAGGCTGAAGTATAAAGGTGCTGTTTAGCACTACTTGCTGATACATTAATTTAATTTCTCTCTTAACGTATTCTCAGTTCCTTTCAACGTTTTGGTTATTTTTTATTCTTCGTACAATGGCGACAGATGCTGATTTTGATACCGAAAACTGGTTTGAACGTGCGAAGCCTGAACGTAGTGTTCGGTGTTCTATGTGCTTTGCCGCATTTTGGCGTCGATTATTTACACTAAATCTGATTTAATATATTGATACATAAAACATTTTATGCTTCCTGTGTCACTTTTTTGATGGAAGTTGTTTGCATTTCTTTAAGGCGAAACAAATAATTACGCATCAATTTTAATGTTGGTTAGAGGGAAACTTATGAAGCACTCTGTTTCAGTCACGTGTTGTGCGCTGTTGGTCAGCAGCATTTCTCTTTCGTATGCTGCAGAAGTTCCGAGCGGCACAGTACTGGCAGAGAAGCAGGAGCTGGTGCGCCACATTAAAGATGAGCCTGCGTCGCTGGATCCCGCTAAAGCCGTGGGCCTGCCAGAGATTCAGGTCATTCGCGATCTGTTTGAAGGACTGGTGAATCAGAACGAGAAAGGGGAGATTGTCCCCGGCGTTGCGACTCAGTGGAAAAGTAATGACAACCGTATCTGGACTTTTACCCTGCGCGATAACGCAAAATGGGCGGATGGCACACCGGTAACGGCGCAAGATTTTGTCTACAGCTGGCAGCGTCTGGTGGACCCGAAAACGCTATCGCCATTTGCATGGTTTGCCGCGCTGGCGGGAATCAACAACGCACAGGCGATTATTGATGGTAAAGCTACGCCTGACCAGCTTGGCGTCACCGCAGTTGATGCCCATACCTTGAAAATTCAGCTTGATAAACCGTTGCCGTGGTTTGTGAATTTAACCGCTAACTTTGCCTTCTTCCCGGTGCAAAAAGCCAACGTAGAAAGCGGTAAAGAGTGGACGAAACCCGGAAATCTGATCGGCAATGGCGCTTATGTTCTTAAAGATCGCGTAGTCAATGAAAAACTGGTCGTGGTACCGAATACCCATTATTGGGATAACGCCAAAACGGTACTGCAAAAAGTGACCTTCCTGCCAATTAATCAGGAATCCGCAGCCACTAAGCGTTACCTCGCGGGGGATATTGATATCACCGAATCCTTCCCGAAAAATATGTATCAGAAGCTGTTGAAGGATATTCCGGGGCAGGTTTATACGCCGCCACAGCTCGGGACCTATTATTATGCGTTTAACACGCAAAAAGGGCCGACGGCAGATCAGCGCGTTCGCCTGGCATTAAGTATGACGATAGATCGCCGCCTGATGACCGAAAAAGTGTTGGGAACGGGCGAAAAGCCAGCGTGGCATTTTACACCAGATGTTACCGCCGGATTTACGCCGGAACCTTCGCCGTTTGAACAAATGAGTCAGGAAGAACTGAATGCACAGGCAAAAACTTTGTTGAGCGCAGCTGGTTATGGTCCGCAAAAACCGCTGAAGCTGACGCTTTTGTATAACACTTCAGAAAACCATCAAAAAATTGCGATTGCTGTAGCATCGATGTGGAAAAAGAACCTTGGCGTAGATGTTAAATTGCAAAATCAGGAATGGAAAACCTATATCGATAGCCGTAACACCGGCAATTTTGATGTTATCCGTGCCTCATGGGTGGGGGATTATAATGAACCCTCCACTTTCCTGACATTATTAACGTCAACGCATTCAGGAAATATTTCACGCTTTAACAATCCGGCATACGACAAAGTTCTGGCCCAGGCATCGACGGAAAATACCGTTAAAGCGCGTAATGCCGATTACAACGCGGCAGAAAAAATCCTCATGGAGCAAGCACCGATTGCACCAATTTATCAATATACCAATGGACGATTAATCAAGCCGTGGCTGAAAGGTTATCCCATTAATAACCCGGAAGATGTGGCGTACAGCCGGACTATGTATATTGTGAAGCATTGATGTGATGGGAACTGGCGTTACCCTTGTGGATAACGCCAGTGATGTCTGATTTAGCGACCCTGTTCCGGCGGTGTAATGTTATCCATATACAGCGTCTGGCTGGGGAAGGCAAAGTCCGCGCCGTGTGACTGTACAATATCGATAATCTTCAAATAAACGTCTTGCTGTGCAGCAAGCCACTCAGCCCATACCGTGGTTTTGGTAAAGCAATAAACCATAATATTCAATGACGAGTCGGCAAACTGGTTGAAATAAACCAGTAAGGTTTGTCGCTGGTCGATGGCCGGGTGATTTTTCAGCATCTCACGTACGGCTTCGACAATAACGCCCACTTTTGCCGCATCCTCATAACGTAAACCAATGGTCGTGGTAATGCGGCGGTTGGTCATTCGTCCTGGGTTTTCTACGCTGATCGATGAAAACAGCGAGTTCGGTACGTACAATGGACGATTATCAAAGGTCGTAATTTTGGTAATTCGCCAGCCAATTTCCGCTACTGTACCTTCGATATTTCTGTCCGGTGAACGGATCCAGTCGCCAATACTGAAAGGACGGTCGAAATAGAGCATGATCCCGGAAAAGAAATTACTCAGAATATCTTTACCGGCCATACCGACAGCCAGACCACCAATACCACCAAAGGTCAGCAAGCCAGAAAGGCTCATGCCGAAATGTTCGCCATAAAGCAGAACAAGCACCACAATAATGGTGATTTTGATAATGCGCGACATAATCCGCGCACTGGTGATATCGCGACCTTTTTTAATCTGCTGTTTTTCAAACTGATTAATCAGCAAAAATAGCTTAATCGTCAGAATAACCGCAATCAGGGACGTACAGATAAAATCGATAACGCCTGGGGTGATAAATTTGAGTTTATAGTTTTCTATAACATAATTAATAATGCTACCAACAGCACTGATAATTATGGTGTAGATTAAAAATTGCACCGCATGGAATAAAAAACCTTTTCTTTTACGATTTCCGCGGCGAAACCAAAAGCTCATCAGAATCAATGCTGCGCAGCTACCGAAAATAATGACCAGATTAAGCGCATTATTTGTAAACAGTTCAGCGATCATTGTTTTATCAGGCTCCTCCAGATAATTGTCGTCATGCCGGAAACCCCTGGCGGGGCTATTTTACCGCGACAATTCATTCAGATCATCAATAGTCAGGGAAGGAAGTAGCAACATTAGCTAACTAATCAATGCGTTGATTGTAAATCCAGCTAAGAGGTGAGGTTTTCAGAGCAGACAACGGTGAAATGTCATGGTATTGTTACGTTTAGGTAACAAGAAATTTGTCTTCACAAGGATTACATCATGATTATGGCGAAACTGAAGTCAGCGAAAGGGAAGAAATTTCTCTTTGGTTTGTTGGCGGTTTTCATTATTGCGGCGTCGGTTGTGACTCGCGCGACTATCGGCGGCGTTATAGAACAGTACAATATTCCGCTGTCTGAGTGGACGACATCAATGTATGTGATTCAGTCATCGATGATTTTTGTTTATAGCCTGGTCTTTACTGTGTTGCTGGCAATCCCGTTGGGAATTTATTTCCTTGGCGGCGAAGAGCAGTAAGTAAAAAATAGGCCCGATAACTCGGGCCTTGTCAGTTATTGAAGAGTCGTTAATCGTCTTCTTCGTCATCCAGTTCAACGGGTGTCTGATACTGGTCAGGTTTAATGACCAACAGATCGCAGCGAAGATGATCAATCACCTGTTCCGCCGTGTTGCCGAGGAATGCTGCTGAAATACCGGTGCGTCCTACCGTGCCCAGAACCACAATCCCCGCCTGTAAGTGTTCCGCCAAATCAGGAATCACCTCTTCTGGCAGACCTTTTTCTACGTGCGTCATGTTTTCATTAATGCCGAATTTCTGCCGCAGAGCTTTCATTGCCAGCAAATGTTGCCCACGAATGGCATCGTTATAAACGCTCGGATCAAATTCCGGCAGTTCAATCGCGATATTAATTGGCGTTACCGGATAAGCGCCAACCAGATGAACTTCGGTATGGTTGACTTGTTCTGCCAGTTCGATCGTCTCTTTGACCAGTTTTTCATTGAGCGCATTATGATACGGCTCTTCACTGGCGAGATTCACCGCCACCAGCGCCTTGCCTCCTTCCGGCCACGGCTGGTCTTTCACCATCCACACCGGGCTTGGGCATTTGCGTAACAGATGCCAGTCCGTTGGCGTAAAAATCACCGCTTCCAGACGGTCATGTTGGTGCGCCATTTTTAGCACCAAATCGTGCCCGCCGCTGATCACTTCCTGAATGATGGCTTCGAAAGGACGGTTATGCCAGACCACTTTAATTTCAATGGGAACGCCAGCATTGAGATAATATTTTGCCTGCTCGTGGATCCAGGCTGTACGCTGGCTGATGACGCCCTGACGCATAGCCGTACGTTCGTCCGGGGAGAGCAGGGTGGTCATTTCGTATGAGAAGTCATAGATCGGCAAAAAGGCTTTAATTTTGCCACCAATCCGTTGATGTAAATAAACAGCTCGCCGCAATGCTGGTTGGTCGTCCTGGTTAGGATCGATAACAACGAGCATGTTCTGATACATAGCCATACAGGGTCTCCTTACAACAACTGTCAACGCAGTTTGTAATTAAAAGATTAACCCATATCTGGTGAATGAAACAGTGATGAACCTTCTGCCAGATCAATAAATCAGAAAAATTTAATGATATGACAGAAGGATAGTGAGTTATGCGGAAAAATCAGGCAACATTACGCGTATGACCAGCAAGCTGGGCCAGCGCATCGTTATTTTCGATGGTGATGTATTTACCTTTGACTGCCAGCATACCGCTTTTCTGGAAGCGACCCAGCAGACGGCTGATGGTTTCTACCGTCAGGCCCAGATAGTTACCGATATCGCCACGAGTCATCGTCAGGCGGAATTCACGAGGGGAGAAGCCGCGTTGGGCAAAACGACGGGACAGGTTGTAGATGAATGCAGCCAGACGTTCCTCGGCATTTTTCTTCGACAACAGCAGGATCATGTCCTGATCGCCTTTGATTTCACCGCTCATCAGACGCATCATCTGCTGACGCAGATTCGGCATTTTACCGGACAAATCGTCCAGCGTTTCGAACGGGATTTCACATACCATCGAGGTTTCCAGCGCCTGAGCGAAGCTCGGGTGATGGCCGCTGCCGATGGCGTCAAATCCCACCAGGTCGCCAGCTAAATGGAAACCAGTGATTTGCTCGTCGCCTTGCTCAGTGATGGTATAACTTTTAATCGTACCGGAGCGGATGGCATAAAGCGATTTAAGTTCATCACCAGCCTTAAACAGCGTCTGGCCTTTCTGAATAGGCTTCTTCCGCTCAATGATATTATCAAGCTGATCAAGCTCATGTTCGTTGAGTGTGAACGGGATGCAAAGCTGGCTGATGCTGCAATCCTGGCAATGGATAGCACAACCGCCAGACTGAATGCGCCGTATAATTCGCTTTTCCGGGATCATAGGTCTGCTCAAGCCGTAATTGATATTTGTCAATTTTAACATCTTTTTAGGGAGCAAGTAAGTCTAAGCAAACCTTAACAGCAGAGAATTCCGATATCAGATGTAAATATATGTCTATCTATTTGAAAACCCTTAAGTTGTTAAGGGTAACTTTACATAAAAGTGTGAACAAGCTGGCACAAATTGTTTAATGTTTACAGCAAAAGATAACCTTCGTGGCGCAATAACCACTCTTTTCGCTGAACTCCGCCTGCATATCCGGTCATGGTGCCGTTTCGGCCAATAACCCGATGGCAAGGTACGACGATGCTGATGGGATTCGATCCGTTTGCCGCACCAACGGCACGCGCCGCGCCAGGGCGGCCCAATTGTTCAGCCAGTTGGCCGTAATGCATTACCTGCCCGCAGGGGATAGTGCGTAGAGTTTTCCAGACTTCGCGCTGAAATGGCGTCCCCCCTGTGGCAGTGGGAAGCGTATCAATAATGCTAAGATTACCGGCAAAATAATCACGAAGCTTGTCGCTTAAACCGCCTGGGTTGGTGGCAGAAATGCGCTCATAGCCTTCTTTGCGATAATGGATGTCCAGCAGCTGCACCATGCGTTCGCTGTACTCTTCCCATTCAACCGCCCGCAGGCGAAATTGCTCATCGCAAATCACCCACAGTGGACCCAGTGGCGTGGCAATTTTTTCTTCAAGTAATCTCAGCATCCGTTCTCTCTTAAGACAAACGTGGGTAAATCCCCGGACCTATCGGCAGACCAACAAGATACCACGCCAGCAACATCAGCAGCCATACCACCAAAAAGATAAGCGGATAGGGCAAGACTAATGAATAGTAAGTACCCAGTTTTGCGTCTGGTTTGTAGCGTTGCAGGAATCCAAGAAACAGTGGAACAAAAGGAGATACCGGCGCTAAAGGCAATACGGATGAGTCGGCAATACGAAAGAGGATTTGCGCAAATGCCGGGTGAAAGCCAAGTAGCATAAACATTGGTACGAAAATGGGGGCCAGAATCGACCAGATTGCGGAACCGCTGGCAATAAACATGCATAAGAAAGAGGAAAGCAACGCCAGACCGACAAACGCCGGGATGCCGCTAAGCCCTGAACTTTCAAGTATATCGGTCAGCCCCACGGCGATGAATTTCCCCATGTTGCTCCAGTTAAACATGGCGACAAATTGGGCGAGGGGAAAAACCATCACGATAAATCCCGCCATCTCTTTCATCGGTTCAATCATTAAATGCGGTAAATCCGCCTGACGTCGAATTGTGCGGGTAGCGATGCCATAAGCCAGCGAGACAACAAAGAAAAAAAGAATGATCAGTGGCACGATACCTTTAATAAAGGGTGATGGCATCACGGTGTGATTAATCGGATCGCGCAATATCCCGTTTTCCGGGATCACCATCAGCGCGATCGCAGCAATAAAAAGTAGCGATACGACACCTGCTATGCGTAAACCAAAACGCTGACTTTCGGTCAATGTCTGCAGTTTCTCATCGCTGTTTCCCTGCCATTGACCTAATCGTGGCTCGATGATTTTGTCGGTTATCAGGCCGCCAACAATCGTCAGTACGACTACGGAGCTGGCCATAAAATACCAGTTATCAATTACACTGACGTGCATTTGCGGATTGAACGCAGCCGCCGCTTCCGTGCTGATCCCCGACAGCAACACGTCGGTTGTGACAATCAGTAAATTAGCCGTAAAGCCGCAACCTACGCCTGCAATGGCAGCCAGTAAACCTGCAACTGGATGCCTGCCCACCGCCAGAAAAATCAGCGCACCCATCGGTGGCATGATCACTAACGCCGCATCGGAAGAAATGTGGCTGAAAAAAGCAATAAACAGCACCATATAACTGGCGTAGCGGGCATTAACATGCGATGCCATTTTAACCATTAGCGCTGGCAGTAAGCCGACGCGCTCCGCTAGGCCGGCACCTAAAACCAGCGCCAGGATCGCTCCAAGTGGAGCAAAACCGCTAAAGTTTTTAATCACATTGGGTAAAAACCAGTGTAATCCTTCCACACTGAGCAGGTTTTTCACCACCACCGGCGTACCATCGGTCGGGTTTTTCGCACTGACGCCAAAGGCTGACAAAATTGCCGTCGTCACCATGAGTACGATTATCAAATAGATAAAGAGCAAAAAAGGATGGGGAACCTTGTTACCAATTCTTTCGACCCAGCCATAGAGCTTCCCGGATTGGGAGGACGACGGTATGGATGACATACTCATGGGCATTCCTCGGTTGTTGTGTTTGCGTTGTTGTTGTTATTTTAAAGGTGACGGTGTCACGTTTTTCGGGATAGGGCAGTGATACGGTTGCGTGTCCGTAACTTGCTGATGCTCTTGTTGGCATTCTTGCAATAGCCCTGAATCAATGAAGAGATTGACTGTGGTTGCTGCCATAGTTTTCGCCGCCAGCAGCATTCCTTTATGAGCAATAGATGTTCGCCCCTGGCTAACCAGTTGCCACGTATGTAGCGGTGTACCGACGGCAAAACAGGGGCTGAAACACTGGGCAACAGGCAGTTTCCAACTGACGTCGCCGACATCAGTCGATGCCGCAAGCACGTTATCGGTGGCGGCATATGGAGCGACCTCATTCGCCAGTACCGTTTCACGATGACGTAGTGCAAAAACCTTGCCGTTTTCGCCACCGGTTGCGGCGATATTATTCAGACTGTTTTGCCGATCGTTGGGGGTGAGCGTAGCCTGAATTTGTTTCGCAAAAGCCAGTTCTTCGGAGTTCCATTCCGGGGTACCAAAATGGGATAGGGCATGGTACATGGCATTTTCTAAGGTGCGATTCGGGAGATAACTGGAACAGGCTTTGTCGAAGCGGCATTCAACCGTGGTTTCGGTCATCAATGCCGCACCTTCGGCGATTTTGGCGACCCGATCATAAATATGCTGCACGTCGGTCATTTCGGGGGCACGGATAAGATAAAGCACTTCTGCCTGCGCCTGGACCACGTTGGGCGAGATCCCGCCGCTATCTGTGATGGCATAGTGTACGCGCGCTTTTTCAATAATATGTTCGTTGAGGAAGTTGGTGCCAGTGGTCATCAACGTTACGGCATCAAGGGCGCTGCGTCCCAAATGAGGGGAATTCGCGGCATGTGCTGCGATCCCTTTAAAGCGCCATGATGCCTGAATGTTTGCCAGCGTGCGGGTATTGAACATACCGGCAAAGGCTTCCGGGTGCCAGGTGAGTGCCGCATCCACATCATCAAATACCCCCTCGCGGACCATGAACGTTTTACCCGAGCCGCCTTCTTCGCCAGGACAACCATAAAAGCGCACTGTGCCGCCTTGCCCATATTGTTCCAGCCATTTCTTGACGGCTATTGCAGCGGCAAAGGCGGCGGTTCCCAGCAAATTGTGTCCGCAACCGTGACCATTTTCACCGGGCGTCACGGATGTAGGTTGCGCGCAACCTGCTTGCTGACTTAAACCTGCCAGGGCGTCATATTCTCCCAGCAGGGCGATAACCGGTTTGCCTTGACCAAACGAAGCAATAAAGGCATTTGGGATATTGCCTACGTTGCGGGTAACGGTGAAGCCTGCAGATTCCAGCGCCGAAGCCAGATGCTCCGCTGACCAGAACTCTTCAAAACGTGTTTCTGGATGATCCCAGATTTGATCGGCAATATCGGTATAACGTTGGCGATCGGCTTCAATCGCATCGTCGATAAAACGATAGATTTCCTGCATCAGATACCTCGCGTCCAGGGAAAATTGAGCGCGGTGCGCGCCAGCGTTTCGACGGCAATAGCGAGAACCTGCTCGTCAAAATCGAATTTTTCGTTGTGATGACCTGCCGCCAGCTGTGTGCCAAACACCACGTAGGAGGCTTGCCCTTGATGTTGCTGCACGCGGGCCATCATTAATGTGGCATCTTCGGAACCCGCAGGCGCTTCAACACGTTCAATGGCCTGATTGACCCCCGCGACCTGAGCCGCCTGACTTTGCAACCATGCGACCCATTGCGGCGAAGGAGAACTGGCGGTAGCTGCACCCATCAGACGAGTTTCAACGCCGACACCATACATGGTTGCTGCGCCCTGAATCGCTTGTTGTGCACGGTCAAAAACATATTGATTAATGACGTCGCTGGCCCCGCGTGTTTCCACTTTCAGCAACGCCGAGGCAGGAACAACGTTACGACCGCTTCCTGCCTGCATAACGCCCACGTTTACTCTGGAAGCTCCTTCGCTGTGCGGGGCGATTGCATGCAGTGCAAGAGTGGCTTGTGCTGCCGCCAACAAGGCATTGTGACCGTCTTCTGGTTTTGCGCCTGCGTGAGCGGCGGTACCGGTGAAGTGCGCGTCAAATTTGGTGGTTGCCATAAAATTATCACTGCCGCACACCACGGTGCCCGCAGGTACGCCAGTGCCAATGTGCACGGCAGTAAAATAATCAACATCATCTACGACACCTGCATCGACCATCGCCCGCGCGCCACGCGTACCTTCCTCTGCAGGCTGAAAAATCAGTTTGATGACGCCATGTAGTCCGGACTCGAATTGTTTAAGGGTATGCGCCAGCCCAAGCCCAATGGCGGTATGTCCATCATGACCACAGGCATGCATCATTCCGGCGTTACATGACGCAAAACCGTCGCGGTAGGGGCGATGGCTGACATCCTGCTCTTCACTGAGATCCAGCGCGTCCATATCGACACGGAAAGCCATCACCGGACCGGGGCGACCGGTATCCAGGGTGGCGACGATACCAGTGAAACCACCTTCAAAAACCGCAATCCATTGTGCTAGCGCACCCTGTTGACGAGCGCGCTCGAATTCGCGTTGTAGAGTGAGTTCATCAGGTAGTCCCATCCGGCTACTTTCATTAACTACTTCGCGGCCCAGCGCCAGTGAATAGCCGAGCTGCTGCAATTCTTCCGCAACAAGGGTGGCAGTGCGGAATTCCACCCAGCCAGACTCTGCATAGTGATGAAAATCACGTCGCCAGTGCGATAATTTTGGGGCAAGCGAATTAACAAATTGATTCAAAGACTCCATAACCTTTCCCGTCATCAGTAAAAAGTGTGACCCGGTTCACGTAGCGATAGTTTTTACTTATCACTAACTGATTTTTCACAGTTTTAACCGTTCATAAATTACCCTGACACAATCATCTGCATTAAAGTAGATGCCAGTTTCTTTGGTCTGATAAATAACGGTTATCGGTGGCGTCATGGCTTTTCAGGTAAAAATTCATCAAATTCGTGCTTTTGTTGAAGTGGCTCGTCAGGGCAGCATTCGCGGAGCGAGCCGAATGTTGAATATGTCGCAACCGGCACTGAGTAAATCTATTCAGGAGCTGGAAGAAGGATTAGCGGCGCAACTCTTTTTTCGCCGTAGTAAAGGCGTGACGTTAACTGATGCCGGTGAAAGTTTTTATCAGCACGCCAGTCTTATTCTTGAAGAACTGCGCGCAGCCCAAGAGGATATTCGCCAACGACAAGGGCAACTGGCAGGGCAGATTAATATCGGCATGGGGGCCAGTATTTCCCGCAGTCTGATGCCAGCTGTCATATCTCGTTTTCATCAGCAGCATCCGCAGGTAAAAGTACGCATTATGGAAGGGCAACTGGTGTCGATGATTAATGAATTGCGTCAGGGAGAATTGGATTTCACCATCAATACCTATTATCAGGGACCGTACGACCACGAATTTACTTTTGAGAAATTACTGGAAAAGCAATTCGCGATCTTTTGCCGCCCGGGACACCCCGCCATTGGTGCCCGTTCGATCAAACAGTTACTGGATTACAGCTGGACAATGCCGACGCCACACGGCAGCTACTACAAACAGTTGAGTGAATTGCTTGACGATCAGGCGCAAACGCCACAGGTCGGTGTAGTCTGCGAGACGTTCTCAGCCTGTATCAGTCTGGTGGCAAAAAGCGATTTTCTCAGCATACTGCCTGAAGAAATGGGCTGCGATCCCTTGCACGGACAGGGGCTGGTGATGTTGCCGGTTAGCGAAATTTTACCGAAAGCGGCCTATTATTTGATTCAGCGGCGTGATAGTCGCCAGACACCACTGACCGCGTCATTAATCACGCAATTCCGGCGAGAATGCGGCTATCTGCAAAGTTAAAACTGCATAAAAAAATAGAGTCTGTCGACATCCGCCAGACTCTACAGTACACACAGCAGTGCATCCGCGTCTTAAATCCGGCATTGTCTCCTCTGCGCCGGTGACTGTGTTATAACGGTTTTAACCTTTAGTTGCCAATTTTCTTCAGTGACAGATTTCACGAAAATATAAGTTACATTATTAATATCGTGAATGAATAATCATGCATAAGCATTTTGCTTAAAATATCGGCAATATTTGGAACTTATTACTGGAATTTTGGGTAATACGTTGTTGGACCGACCCGGTCTGGTTATCATATCGCGCTCTTAATTGCGGGAGGATGTAACATGAACCTTGACGACAAATCGCTGTTTCTTGACGCCATGGAAGATGTCCAGCCGCTGAAACGTGCTACCGATGTCCACTGGCATCCAACGCGTAACCAACGTGCGCCGCAGCGTATCGACACGCTGCAGCTTGATAATTTCCTCACCACCGGATTTCTCGACATCATCCCACTAAGTCAGCCGCTGGAGTTTCGGCGGGAAGGGTTGCAACATGGGGTGCTGGATAAGCTGCGCAGTGGTAAATATCCGCAACAGGCGAGCCTGAATCTTTTGCGCCAGCCGGTGGAAGAGTGCCGCAAAATGATGTTCAGTTTCATTCAACAAGCCATGGCTGATGGTTTGCGTAACGTGCTGATTATTCATGGCAAAGGACGGGATGATAAATCGCATGCCAATATTGTCCGCAGCTATGTGGCGCGCTGGCTGACCGAATTTGATGATGTTCAGGCATATTGCACTGCGCTACCGCATCATGGCGGCAGCGGGGCGTGTTACGTCGCACTACGTAAAACGGCGCAGGCGAAGCAAGAAAACTGGGAGCGCCACGCTAAGCGCAGTCGTTGATCTCGAGACGCATCCGCGGCTTATGCCGCCAGCACGCGGTTGCGTCCATCATTTTTCGCCCGATACAAAGCATCATCAACGCGTTTAAACAGTTCATCGATGCTTTCATTTCCTTCGTGATGCGCCACACCAATGCTGACGGTAAAGCGTGGTAAGCCCGAAATACTCACTTTTGCCACGCTTACACGGATAGTTTCAGCCAGCGAAAGCGCGGTATCCAGTGGGGTTCTTGGTAGCAATAAGACAAACTCTTCGCCTCCCCAACGAAACACCAAATCGCCTTTGCGAGCGCAACATTCAAGGGTGCGGGCGAGGGCGCATAACACCTCATCACCTTTAGAATGCCCATAGAGATCGTTAATGTGTTTAAAACGATCGGTGTCGATGAGCAACAAGCTGTAATCCTGGGCGATGGCGAGGTGCTGCATTTGGCCTGGTTCCGTAATGTGATAAAACTGTCGCCGATTCAGTAATCCGGTCATCGCGTCATGGTGAGCAGCATGTTCCAGCTGCTCCTCCAGCCGTTTTTGCTCAGTAATATCATGCACAATACATAACATGAGCTTGTCGCCATAAATTTCAATCGGCCCGGCATAGGTCTGCACATGACGAGTAGATCCATCCGCCAGTTTATGAACAAAATTCAAAGGTTTATGACCGCCGGGTAAATGCGAAATTTCATGCATGATAGGCATGACGCGACGCCCGAGCATATTAATTTCCCAGGTATGTTTCTGGCACATCGTTTCATGGTTATAACCATAGAAATTGAGCGCGGCGAGGTTAGCATCGACGATTTGGCCATCTCGTGAGGGGTCAATCAACAACATTGGTGCAGAGTTAGTCAGAAAAAAGCGCGCATAAAAACCTTGTTTTTTGCGCTGATAATTTGCCGAGCGACTGGCTTTTAAACCCAGCGTTGCCGGCGCTTCGATACCTTCGAAAATAATCACCGGTTCTGCTTCTGTCAGCTTTCGCAAAACAAGCCGACAGCTTAATGCTGTTTCCTCTTCTTTACGCTGAACAGTGAGGATTTCGATAATATCGTGTTGGTTTTGCAGATCGGAGAGGTATTTCGGCAGTTCTTTTTGTGAGGAGACGGAATAGGGACCGGTTCGTAGCTGACTAAACGTGAGGTCTTGCATCAACAGTCGCGCCGCGCTATTGGCATAAATTAACTGTTCCTCAAAGGGCGAAACGATCCAGACAGGACTGGTGAGTAAGTCCAGGGTATTGAAGTTGTGCGTAATCATTGAGATCCCGTTATTTTTATCAATTTTTGTTGCTATCCGATCGCAAAAAAGCCATGTCATATGATCAGATAATTCTGATAATGATAGACGCTATTTAACACTTCACACGGTTTGTATACGGAAAAGCATTTTGCTTTTTGTATTCAATTTAGACAGAATTTTATTAATCATTTCAGGGTAATGGGGTGATGAGATGTTGCGTAACAGGGCCAGAAGGCTAGACTACAAAATAATGCGTTGATGATGGAGGCACTGTGGAAGCGATTAAGGGATCGGACGTTAATGTCCCGGATGCAGTATTTGCCTGGATGCTGGATGGTAGAGGCGGCGTTAAACCGCTGGAAAATACAGATGTGATTGATGAAGCGCATCCCTGCTGGCTCCACCTTAATTATGTACACCATGATAGCGCCCAATGGCTGGCGACAACACCGCTGCTTCCCAATAACGTACGTGATGCGCTGGCGGGCGAGAGCACGCGGCCCCGAGTCAGCCGTCTCGGTGAAGGCACGCTGATTACATTGCGCTGTATAAACGGCAGCACCGATGAACGCCCCGATCAACTGGTCGCCATGCGTGTATATATGGACGGGCGGTTAATTGTTTCGACCCGACAACGCAAAGTGCTGGCGCTGGACGATGTGGTGAGCGATCTGGAAGAGGGCACGGGTCCGACCGATTGCGGAGGGTGGCTGGTGGATGTGTGCGATGCGTTGACCGATCATTCCAGCGAATTTATCGAGCAGCTGCACGATAAAATTATCGACCTTGAAGATAATCTCCTTGATCAGCAAATTCCACCGCGTGGATTCCTGGCTCTGCTGCGCAAACAATTAATCGTGATGCGTCGCTATATGGCACCGCAACGTGATGTTTATGCTCGTCTTGCCAGTGAACGTTTGCCGTGGATGAGCGATGACCAACGCCGTCGGATGCAGGATATTGCCGATCGCCTTGGGCGCGGTCTTGACGAAATCGACGCCTGTATAGCACGGACTGGCGTGATGGCGGATGAAATCGCTCAGGTGATGCAGGAAAATTTAGCTCGTCGTACCTATACAATGTCATTGATGGCAATGGTCTTTTTACCCAGTACCTTTCTGACAGGGTTATTTGGCGTCAACCTTGGTGGGATCCCTGGCGGCGGGTGGCAATTCGGATTTTCAATTTTTTGTATTCTGTTAGTTGTTCTTATTGGTGGTGTTGCTTTATGGTTGCACCGTAGTAAATGGTTGTAACAAAAGCAATTTTTCCGGCTGTCTGTATACAAAAACGCCGCAAAGTTTGAGCGAAGTCAATAAACTCTCTACCCATTCAGGGCAATATCTCCCTTGCAGGTGAATGCAACGTCAAGCGATGGGCGTTGCGCTCCATATTGTCTTACTTCCTTTTTTGAATTACTGCATAGCACAATTGATTCGTACGACGCCGACTTTGATGAGTCGGCTTTTTTTTGCCTGTTATTTATCAGCGTCTACCCTTTAAGAGTCCACCCAATGACCGGAGGGAAATATGACGACACTTATTTATTTGCAAATTCCTGTCCCTGAACCGATTCCTGGCGATCCTGTTCCAGTGCCCGATCCGATCCCTCGCCCGCAACCCATGCCTGACCCACCACCTGATGAAGAACCGATTAAATTGTCGCATCGTGAGCGTAGATCTGCGAGGATACGCGCCTGCTAACTTTGCGTCGATGACCACGAGAATAGATTGTGACCGCTTTTTCTACCCTGAATGTTTTGCCTCCCGCCCAACTCACGAACCTTAATGAGTTGGGTTATTTAACCATGACGCCGGTGCAGGCCGCCGCGCTTCCGGCGATCCTTGCCGGAAAAGATGTTCGCGTGCAGGCGAAAACCGGCAGCGGCAAAACGGCGGCTTTTGGCCTCGGCTTGTTACAGCAAATTGATGCGTCGCTATTTCAAACCCAGGCTTTAGTGCTGTGTCCTACGCGTGAACTGGCGGATCAGGTGGCAGGTGAATTGCGTCGGCTGGCGCGTTTTCTGCCAAATACCAAAATTTTGACGTTATGCGGTGGTCAACCGTTCGGTATGCAGCGTGATTCGTTGCAACATGCGCCGCATATTATCGTGGCAACGCCGGGTCGTTTGCTGGATCACTTGCAAAAAGGCACGGTATCACTGGATGCGCTGAATACTTTGGTGATGGATGAGGCCGACCGCATGCTGGATATGGGATTTAGCGATGCCATTGATGATGTCATCCGTTTTGCGCCTGCATCTCGACAGACGCTTCTGTTTTCGGCAACCTGGCCGGAAGCCATCGCCGCAATCAGCGGACGAGTGCAACGCGATCCTTTGGCGATTGAAATTGACTCAACAGATGCTTTGCCACCCATTGAACAACAATTTTATGAGACATCCAGCAAAGGCAAAATTCCTCTGTTGCAACGGTTATTAAGCTTGCATCAGCCATCCTCTTGCGTGGTGTTTTGCAATACCAAAAAAGATTGCCAGGCTGTCTGCGACGCGCTGAATGAAGTAGGGCAAAGTGCATTGTCGTTACACGGCGATCTGGAGCAACGCGATCGCGATCAGACTCTGGTACGTTTTGCTAACGGTAGCGCCCGTGTACTGGTTGCTACTGATGTTGCTGCGCGTGGTCTGGATATTAAATCGCTTGAGCTGGTGGTGAACTTTGAGCTGGCGTGGGACCCTGAAGTTCATGTACATCGCATCGGTCGTACAGCTCGTGCAGGAAATAGCGGTCTGGCGATCAGTTTCTGTGCTCCGGAAGAAGCACAGCGGGCCAATATCATTTCTGACATGTTGCAGATAAAACTTAACTGGCAAACGCCGCCAGCTAATAGTTCCATTGTGCCGCTGGAAGCAGAAATGGCAACGTTGTGTATCGATGGCGGGAAAAAAGCCAAAATGCGCCCGGGTGATGTATTAGGTGCACTGACAGGAGATATCGGGCTTGATGGCGCAGATATTGGCAAAATCGCCGTGCATCCGGCGCATGTCTATGTCGCGGTGCGTCAGGCTGTTGCTCATAAAGCATGGAAACAGTTACAGGGCGGGAAGATTAAAGGAAAAACGTGCCGGGTGCGGTTATTAAAATAATGAAATGTTGAATTGCCGGGTGCAAGAGTAAACATCTTATGCGGGATTGCCGGATGCGACGCTGGCCGCGTCTTATCCGGCCTCCATAAGAGTAGCCCGATACGCTTGCGCATCGGGCGCTATCCTGGTTATTTCACTTCAACCACATTCAGCCGTAACTCATCCAACTGATTTTCATCTTCTTCTGGCTGCCAGCCCGCCGGTTGTAGTGGGATCTCTTCGCGATCAAACGCCAGATCACCCCCGTTAACCACTTCAGAACCGTGGGTAATGCCTTTGAAATCGAACAGGTTGGTATCGCACAGATGCGACGGCACCACATTCTGCATCGCGCTGAACATCGTCTCGATACGCCCTGGATAACGTTTATCCCAGTCACGCAACATGTCAGCAATCACCTGACGTTGCAGGTTAGGCTGTGAACCGCACAGGTTGCACGGAATAATCGGGAACGCTTTTGCATCGGCAAATCGCTGAATATCTTTCTCGCGGCAGTAGGCCAGCGGACGAATAACGATATGTTTGCCATCATCGCTCATCAGTTTCGGAGGCATACCTTTCATCTTGCCGCCGTAGAACATATTTAAGAACAACGTTTGCAGGATATCGTCACGATGGTGACCCAACGCGATCTTCGTCGCCCCCAGTTCCGTTGCGGTACGATAAAGGATACCGCGACGAAGGCGAGAACACAGTGAGCAAGTGGTTTTGCCCTCTGGAATCTTCTCTTTCACGATACCGTAAGTATTCTCTTCAACAATCTTGTACTCAACGCCCAGCTTTTCAAGATACTCGGGCAGAACGTGTTCCGGGAAGCCCGGTTGCTTTTG
This sequence comes from Escherichia sp. WS33, assembly GCF_046486385.1. Lineage (NCBI taxonomy): Bacteria > Pseudomonadati > Pseudomonadota > Gammaproteobacteria > Enterobacterales > Enterobacteriaceae > Escherichia > Escherichia sp. WS33. Next base: position 376,351 of record NZ_JBJQLJ010000001.1, read on the forward strand.
ATCGAGGTTAACAGCCACCAGCGAAAAATTGATTGGCGCGCTTTGCTGCAAATTGCGCAGAATCTCCAGCATGGTATAGCTGTCTTTACCCCCGGAGAGGCAAACCATGATGCGATCGCCTTCTTCAATCATATTGAAGTCAGCAATGGCTTCGCCCACGTTACGACGCAGACGTTTTTGTAATTTGTTCAGGTTGTATTGTTCTTTCTTTGTAATTTGTTGATTATCTTGCATTATTTCAGTTCTCTGGTACTAAATGGGGCAAATTGGGGGCAAACTTTGCAACTACGATAACCGCGCATTCAACATGGCTATCTGTTCGTCGTTCATGTCATCAATCCACATACCGTAAATTTCATACACCATCTGCGCAGTTTCATGCCCCATTTGGCTGGCTATAAATGCCGGGTTCGCTCCTGCCGTCAACAGCCAGCAGGCAAAAGTATGCCGCGTATGGTACGGATTACGGCGGCGAATACCAGCACGTTTTACTGCTGCATTCCACCTTGCCCCCAAACTGCTTACCGAGTAATAAGGTTTTTGTTTTCCGTTACACACCCTGGGCATGAAAACAAAATGCAGTTTTTGCTTTTCGGTTCTGCCGTACTCCCGATGATAAAAGGTGATTTCGCTTTTGCGATGATGCCCGGTCAGTTTGTATTGCTCCTTCAGTGCTTCAAGAGCAGGCTGCAGTAGTGTTACTGTTCGGATCCCGGCATTTGTTTTTGGGGGACCGAACATATCAAGTATCGTCAGGTTTCTTCTGACATTCACTATTCCCTTTTCGAGATCCACATCCTCCCACGCCAGAGCTGCCAGTTCCCCGTGACGAAGTCCTGAGTAAACGGCAAATTTCCACAAGTTCTGGCTCTGTCCTTTTTCACTTTCCATTAATGCATTGAATTCTGTTTTAGATAACGGATCAGGCTTTATTCTGTTTCGCTGTAATTTTTTTACTCCTTCAAATGGTTTGGTTGATATAAATCCCGACTGATACGCAAAACGCAACAGCGAACAGAGCAGGGCGATATAGTTATCAACTGTGCGCACGGTTCTTCCTTTTTTGTTGGATCTTGGATTATCCAGGTAAAGCGTTTCTCCATGCAGCAGTTCATTCCGGTAGTTTAAGATATCGCTATAACGAATATGTGATATCGGGGTACTTTCACAAATTATTATTCTGAGTGTTTTTAATTGTGATTTCGTTTTCTTCATTGTGTTTGTTGTTAACTCTGTCTCTTTAATTTTTGTCCAGATATCACAAAGCTCTCCGAACGTTTTTATGACTCTCGTTGTCACCATTTTTGCCCCAGTGCTGGACTGGGGAAAACGTCTTAAATACTCAAATTCACCGGAGTTTATTTCATGAACTATCAGCGCTCTTAAATTTCCGGCCTTTTTAATATTACTGTTTGTAATCTCCCAGCCTTTTAATGTTTCCCGACATCGTTTTCCTCGAAACATGAACCAGATGCGAATGTATCTACCTCTAATCTCGACACCTGTTGGTAATTTAGACATATCATGAGTCTTTGATAAACTGATTTATCTTTGGATAGTTGTACCAGATAATCCCTCGTTTGCTGTCTGGCTTACCTAAAGGAGATACTCGTTTGAAGTGGAAGCCCTCCACCCAACAGTTCTGGCGGTATGCTTCAATTTGTCTGGCCCCCAGACCAGTGCGAAGCATCAGGCCGTATTCAACCATCCACTCTTCATTAAAGATTACTTGTGCCATCGCATCACCTCTGGCAGGCGCCAATGTTAGACTGAAATTGACGCCCGATGTTGATTATTAATAATCAGCTATGAAGTTTTAATTTGAATACAATGCAATTCTCGAGGACTGAAGTTTCTCGCAATTAAAATTTATCAGTTTTACTTTCTGCTCTCTGGAAACGCCTGCTTCTTTTTTACCTGAGAGCATTTTTTCGCATTCTGATTTCGTTAGTTTAGATTTTGAATATCTTGTCCAGTTAGTAGGAGTGCCACCTTCCTTTTCAATAGTGGCGGTAATTTTATACATGAACACCTCCATTATTATTTCCAGTGGTTCGTTTATTCCATCTTTCGAGTGCTTCTTTTTCACTTCCACCATAACCGGTTCGGGATTCGCATCCGTTACACTTCGCTCGGTAATATCCTGAAATGGCTTTCACCGTTACTGATGGACAACCACAAAATGGACATGGTTTAACATTGTCATATCTCATAATTTTTCTCATAAAAAATATTTCAAGTTGGCGGTGCATTACACCGCCAGGCTGAATTATTCCTCTGAATTATCGATTACACTGTATTCCCCGGTTAATACAGAGGAATCTGCAGGATCGATTGTCAGTGGTTCCTTTTCATCCATTGATACTGCACGCTGGATCTCAATTGATACGGGCAGATATTTGAACAGGCGACGAATAGCCGTTTTCTTTGCCATTTCTTCCCAGTGAGTTACCCACGGCCCGTTATTACCAGCTTTACTCAGGCTGCGCACCAGCTCAATCTGTTTGCGCGTCATAACTTCAAACTGAGTACCTCCGTCTTTCAGTCTTGCGACAGCATAGACGTGGGTAACCGGGGCATCTTCGTTTTCTCCCGGGCGGTGTATTAACTTTTCATCAAGGCCAAATTCGAAGCTAAACTCGTCACCTTCACGGACAACACGGGCTGACAGGCTGGCGATTTGACCAGAACGGCGAGCCAGATCAATCATGCCGCGATAGCCAATGATTAGCTGAACGTTCTTTTTACCGCTCTTTTCGTTTTTATTACCAAAAGGCAGTAAATATGCATGACCGAGGGCGCTACCTGGCTCAAGTCCGAGCTGTGAACACTGTACGATCGCACTGACAAAACTCATAGTGTCACAGTTTCCTAACGCCGGAACTTTACGAATTTCTGTGGTGGCGATACGGATCATACGTTCAGCCGTCATATGGCGTGGAAGAGCTGCTGCCAGTTGCTCTTTCATTGATGGCTGGTTAATAAAACTAATCACGTCGCTATTTTTAACTGCTGCTGGTGCACGGTTTCCCTGAGTTTTTTGCAGATCGGCTTTTGCGATTGGTGGTTGCTTAGTCATTTGCATATTCCTTAGCCCAGCGGGGCAGTGATAATGTCTTAATAGCTGGCCATTCATCGGTATTCAGGCAGTCAGACAGGGTTCGCAGATTGCGGTGATATTCCTGTTGACCTGCCAGTTTTGCTTCTTCGCCCATCATGAAAATTTCAACCGGATAACGTCCGCATTCAATAGTTGTGCTGGCAACCAGAAAAACGAAAGTTGGCTGCACTCCAAACTGTGCTTCATAACCGTCACTGTAGAACGCATCCTGAACGTGATAGCGGTAGTCGTAATAAGCGGTTTTGAATCGTTGAATATCCGCCGTAGTTTTCACGTCCATGATCCAGTGAAATTCAGGGATAATTTTGTCCGGACGGCACCGACACAAAATTCCTGTTTCAGGATCTTCCCAGTAAATTGATGATTCAGCGTGTCCGGCGCTTTCAACAAGCCATTGCCCCAGCGGCAAAGCCATAACGCTTTGATACATGAGTTCAATTTTCCGGCCTTCTTCCGCAGTGATAACCGTTTTTCCTGTGCTTGCGCATTCCATCAGAAACGCTTTCTCTTCTTCTTTTCCGGCGTTTGTACGGCGGTTAAATTCAGGTGCTACGATAAAGCGGTTACTGAATTCTTCCGGTTCAAGTACCCGGCAGTGGAAAGCAGTTCCTAAATCGAGCGTTTTTGTCTTTGTGGTGTCCACGGGGGCATTTTTACGCCACAAATATAGTGCCGGAGTATCAGCAATGTCATCGAGCTGAGACTTACTGATACCGGGACCCGCGTGGTAATTCTCATTCGAAATTCCGTAATAAATACCTGGCTCTATGTCTTCTACGATTACGGGATCTGCGACTTCGCCAGTTTCATCACTGCAATCGCGATGCGGATCGCTGCCAGCATTCTCATTGTGCGGATGTTCAGCGCCTTCCATTTCCTCCGGATCATTTTCCTTAGCTTCAACCTGACTCTCTTCATCGAATGTTTCCTGGTATGTTGCGTCGCCCATCACCGCACCACAGTCAGGGCAGTTATCCCCGCCAGTCTGGCCGCAGGCATTGCAGGCTATTTCCGGTTCCTGTTGCACTACTGGCTCAGGTTGATTCATATCTGGGCTGGTTTTTTCCGTTTCTGGCTGGTTCTGGTACACACAATCGCGAGTCTGGATCCCCTTTACCCATTTCGGATCGTTCGGGTCGCTAATTCCGTCAACAAATTCACCACGTGATGCAGCAAGCAATTTATCGGCATCGACAGGATTTTTTGATGGAATGTTTTTCCGGGCTTCATGGAGTTCTGCCCGCAGTTCCTGATATTTCGCATCAACAGAATTTACCTGTGACTGAGCATCCAGCGGCTGCGTGTCCTGATGATGTTCAGTTGCGTCCGGTTCCATTGTTTCAGCCTCTCCCTGTTCAACTGCCGTTGTTCCAGATGGTTGCGGTTTTTCTTCATCATCCTGTTTTCCTTCTTCTGTTACTCGCTGCGGCATCGGGGCAGAGGAGCGACCGCAGGCAATATCCACGATTTCCGGATCAGGGTTGGCATGATCGGTTTCAGTCAGTACTTTGTTCAGATATTCAGTGACGTGCGCGGGGATGACCTCGATCCCAATTGGTGCTTCTTTTACGGACGCAACCACGATGGCGCGGGAATAATCCAGCCCGCCAGGCATGGTGATGAATTTGTCGCGGAAAACAGAAAAGGGCGGTTTATTTTCAGCGATAATTTCCTCAATGCGTTTAGCGTGTGCCGGATGAAGGTTATAGATGTCCAGATCCATTGAACGGGCCAGTACGCCAGTGGCTACGTCGCGCGCCAGTGACGTCAGATCGTGTACGAAACCTTCGCCGCGATCGGTGAGGTTTCCGCCGCCAGCATTAGCACCGGAAGCCGTGCAAGTGATGTGTGAAACACGATTACCCTTCATCCACTCTTTTGTCAGCAGTCCTCGATCGGTGTAGTCAGCGTTCAGGTATGCTTCGAAAAAAGCAGTTATCAGTCCCAGGTTTGAATTACCAGGATTAGGGAAAACTTTGTCAGTGTCACGAACCAGTTTGTGGAGTTCGCGAATTTCCAGCGGGTCGAGCAGGCTGGTTTTGTGGGAAACAGCCAGGGCAGTAACAGCCGGTAGTTCTTCAGCCCGAGCAATGTGTAATGCCTGGAGTCCGTCGCGTGAAACGTGCGTTACCGGTTTTTCGCTGCCGTGTTGAGCAAGCCAACGAATGGGCAGTTCCTGGCCAGAAATTGGGAGTAGCATATTCTCCTCAATCTCAGTCATGTCTTCGCCGTTGACGTTGGTATTGCCTTGATAGTGAGCGTTGTCTGGTGCTGCTCCCGGTTTTAGTTCCCATGTCATGGAGTCTTTGCTGAGTTGATAGCGTTCACTCCAGGTAAAATCGATCTCACCTTCAGCGGGCAGGTCATTAACGACAGGAAAATTCGTGGCAACAGCTTTAAAATAGCTGCTCAGTTTTTTACCTGACTTAACGATCAGGTAGTCCAGAGTGGCACAGGTCGATTCAAAATCGTTGCTTGCCCACAGGACGACGTCAGGTTCACCGGATGATTTTTTCGCTTTCCGTAACAGGAAGAGTGGTTTTGTGCTCATTGTTTTTTAACCTCAACTCAGATTAAAATTCGTTTTGTTCAGTGAATGATCTTGCCGGATACACACTGTTCATAGCCTGCGCCATACGCAGGCTATTTCTTTCAGATTTCACCTTTTAATTTCATTGCAATTAGAGTTGCCAGAAATTCGGCTTTTTTTTCTGCGGGCAGATTCTTTCCGATATGCACCAGGCACATTTTTTTGACACCTTCATCAAGTGTTTTTACGTTGCCTGATGGACCATCGATATCAACCACAGTGAATGGGGTTTCTTTATTTTCTGTTTTAATTACGTAGCCAATGCGCTTTCCTTCCAGATTCACCTCGTGAACAATGTCATCGGTAGTTACAACAGTGGCTTCATAATTGGTAATCATGTTTTTCTCCTTAATTAAGGTTGAGCGAATACCTGCCATTTCTGGCATAAATTCAGTTTCGAATAGTCAATTAATTAAAGTTCATGTGCCATCTGGTCTTTTTCGGCACAAGCTTCACTGCAATATTTTCTCGGTTCGTCTTTTGATAAAATCCCGTGCATGAAGTGAAGCATTCTTTCAATAGCTTTGCTTTCTTCAACGTCTTTTTTGCAAAGGTGGTAAGCACATTTTATTTTCTTAGTCATCACCATGACTCCGCCTTTACAGGTAAACCATCACGACCGAGGAAGACTTTAATCATGCGGTCAGTAATGAATGTTTTTGTGGTCAGGTTACGAATATATAGTTTTCGCTTTTTAATATTGTTTGCCGAGGCAATATATGTCCGGCCTTCATGAAGAACATAATCGCCAGGAGTCACACACTGACGTGGTATTTCATCAGTTCCGAAGTGATGTGCAATCATAATTATCTCCATTTTTACAAATGAACTTTGTTGATGCGGTGTCTGGTGCCTCCAGGTGACTGCAACCAGTTAACAATTACAGTCGGCTTTCCCACCCAAACCAATAAGGACTAACATGACTTTTAACTGTGCCACGTGCGCTTAGCCGCATTCACCGCATCACAAAATTCACTTTAAAAAGGGCGGACATCAGCCGAACTTCAAGAAAAAAACTGATGCCGCCAGGACTACACACAGCAATGTCGTTATTTACAACCGGAGGCGCACTCCCTCCATTTAAATTTAACAGACAAGACCGACTCTTTATGGATATCGGAAATGCGCCTTCGTGTTGTGCCCGGTTTTATTTCACCACCTCCGGGCTTCGGTGGTCTCGGCTATACCCCTACAGCGAGAGCTTGTGTTAACATTTCAATACCCTTACAGTTGAGAGTTATTGATATGTTGGATGTATTTACTCCATTGTTGAAACTTTTTGCTAACGAGCCACTCGAAAGACTTATGTATACGATTATCATTTTTGGTCTCACTCTCTGGCTGATACCGAAAGAGTTTACTGTCGCATTCAATGCTTATACTGAAATACCTTGGCTCTTTCAGATTATCGTTTTTGCCTTTTCTTTCGTGGTCGCCATTTCCTTCTCAAGATTGCGAGCACATATTCAAAAGCATTATTCATTACTACCAGAGCAACGAGTATTGCTTCGTTTATCTGAGAAAGAAATCGCTGTATTTAAAGATTTCCTTAAAACAGGAAATCTTATTATCACTTCTCCTTGCCGTAACCCGGTTATGAAAAAATTAGAACGGAAGGGCATCATTCAACATCAGAGTGATAGCGCAAACTGTTCTTATTATCTCGTCACCGAAAAATACTCCCATTTTATGAAGTTATTCTGGAACAGCAGGAGTAGACGTTTTAATCGTTAGCTTACTGTGTGCTTCTCCAACCATCGGCGCGCACCAGTTTCGGTTTTAAATGTTTTGCTTTTGGTATACGTCATGGCAGTGAACGTTCCATCCTGGTTGGGGAACACGCCGCACACCAGGGATTCGTTGTTGCCGAGGTCGATTTTTTGCATTTTGCGAATCTCACATCTTGTTGCTACGTATAGCGACTTCTGCCTGCCAGAGATCCCAGTCGTTGCTGCGTAAAGCCTGCACAGCCTGGTTGTAAGTGATACCGCAACAATCCATCAAATACTGAACTACTTCGTAATGCACCATCTTATCTCTCCCCTTAACGCCGGGTGGCGGAACTAACTGCTGCACTGCAAAATTTGAATCCCGCCGTCATGTTCTTACGCCTCGGGCTGGCTACTTAACCCCTGACCACTGCCTGGTAACTCGAAGTATTGCCCTGCATTCTGTGGGGCGGGGTGGGTGGCAGGCATATAATGTACTTTGTGTTCATTGTTGTAAAGTACATTTAGTACATTTTATGTGTAAAAAAATGAGATGGGATAAAGTGAAGCACAAACCCGGAGGAAGGCGCTACCGGATTTATGCTGGTTTAAGAGGCTTTTTGTTTTTTCTTTCGTGCTAACTCTTCGTAAATTGCATTGTACTTCTGTTTTTTCTCTTCAAGAGTTTTTAAAAGTTCATCTGTCTCACTGTCAGGGAGCTCGTCCAGAAGGTCAATGATGATTTTTTGTCTTGGATTTAACTCCTGATAGAAACGTACCTGTCCACTTTCTTCTGTATCCTCTCCCAAAAGATAGGTTGGTGTTGTTCCTATTAGTGTTGCTAATTCCCTTAATTTCTCCCGGCGAGGAATTGTTTCGCCATTAAACCATTTGCTAACCGCTTTTGGTGTTAATTTCATTCGACGGGCAATTTCTGCCTGCCTTCCATGTTGTTCATAACCAGCGTTTTCACAGGCTAGCGCAAGCCTACTGGCGAACTCTTTACGCGCTTTATCTTCATGAACCATAAGTTCAATGATATTCGCTCTTGAATGTACTGTCAGTTCTGTTATAGCATGTACTCAAAGTTCACATTGTGAGGGTGATATGAACCAGAAAACACTTGAAGATGTAATCAAAACTGTTCGCGTTGCTGTTGTGGCCGACGTTTGTGGTGTCAGCCAAAGAGCAATCTATAAATGGATGGATAACGGAAAATTGCCTCGCACAGAATATACCGGCGAAACAAATTACGCTGAAAAAATCGCTCTTGCATCAAACGGATTATTTTCTGCCGATGCAATTTTAACTATTGGCAGGAATAAAACTACTACGAAAAAGCTGATGGGAGTTGATTCATGAAAATCAAGCATGAACACATCCGCATGGCGATGAATGCCTGGGCGCATCCGGACGGCGAAAAAGTACCGGCTGCGAAAATTACCAAAGCGTATTTCGAGCTGGGAATGACGTTCCCGGAACTGTATGACGACAGCCATCCGGAAGCCCTGGCTCGCAATACTCAGAAAATTTTCCGCTGGGTGGAGAAAGACACCCCTGATGCGGTTAAAAAAATTCAGGCGTTGTTACCAGCTATCGAAAAAGCAATGCCACCTCTGCTGGTGGCCCGAATGCGCAGTCATAGCTCAGCCTATTTTCGGGAACTAGTGGAGACGCGGGAACGACTGGTGAGAGACGCTGATGATTTTGTCGCAGTGGCGATCGCTGGTTTCAACCAGATGAATCGTGGTGGCCCTGCAGGAAATATTGTGGCTGTGCATTGACTCGCAATATTCATACCGGATCGCTTCCGGCAATTTGTGAGTAAAAAGATTCGGTATCAAAAGAGGTGAGTATGGCTAACGCCTGGCTCAGATTATGGCATGACATGCCAAATGACCCTAAGTGGCGAACAATTGCCAGGGTGTCAGGGCAGCCAATTGCAACAGTGATGGCAGTGTATATCCACCTCCTGGTGAGCGCGTCACGAAATGTCACGCGAGGTCACATTGAGGTCACGACAGAAGATTTGGCAAGTGCGCTCGACGTGACAGAAGAGGTAATTGATTCAATTTTGCAGACGATGCAGGGGCGGGTACTTGATGGTGATTTAATCACTGGATGGGAAAAACGCCAGGTGCTTAAAGAGGACAACGGCAATATTTCGCAAACCGCAAAATCTCCTGCAGAGCGCAAGAGGGCGCAGCGAGAGAGGGAAAGAAAGCGGGAACAAAATGGCGATTGTCACGGCGCGTCACGAAATGTCACGCATATGTCACGACGAGTCACGACAGATAAAGATACAGATAAAGATACAGATCAAGAAGATCAAAACACTATGGTCCATGGCGTAAAAAACGCCACGAACCAGGCAGGGGATGTTCAGACCGTCAATCTTGGTCAGCCAGCAGGCACGACACCGGAAGCCGATTCAGCGTATGCGCTGAAAGCCGATTCGGGCGCTGTGCAGCAGGTGATGACCGCAAGGCCGGAGCAATCACACCAACTGCAGCAGCCCGAAGCCGATTCCGCCATTCAGCGGGAAGCCGATCGGGTAGTCCCGGAAAACACCGGGCAGTCTGTGGGACGAGTGGATTATCCGGATGTGTTCGAACAGGTCTGGCGGGAGTACCCGTTGCGTGCTGGGGCAAACCCGAAGAAATCCGCTTTCAGTGCCTGGAAGGCCAGATTACGCGAGGGGGTGCCACCAGAGGCCATGCTGGATGGCGTGAGGCGTTACGCAAGATACTTGGCGGCTACCGGGAAAACGGGAACGGAATTTGTTCAGCGAGCGACGACGTTTTTTGGACCGGACCGGAATTTTGAGAACCCCTGGTTGCTCCCGGTAAGCGGCACGAACAACCAGCGTTGTGTGAATCATATTTCTGAACCGGATAACGAAATTCCGCCGGGCTTCAGGGGGTAAGTGTTAATTTCTGGTCATGAGGTAATTTTCAGGAGGGCTTGTGGCAAAAGTTTTTACACAAGAAGAGCGGGAAAAAATTAAAGGGCAGGTTCTTGAACTCGTACGCCAGAGTGGGCGCGAGACGTTACGACAACTGGAAGCTAAAACTGGGGCAACAAGATATCTGATGAGCGTTCTGGCCAGAGAGCTGGTTGCCAGTGGCGATGTATACAATTCTGGCTACGGGTTATTCCCGTCTGAACAGGCTCGTAAAGACTGGCAAAATGCCCGCAAAAAATTATCGAGGGCAAAGCTGAAGAAACCGGTTGTGGTTGATCCGGACCTTATCTGGTCATTACCTGACGGAGAAATACGTCGCTACGACAGTCGCCTAAACATAATCTGTCGCGAGTGCCGGAAGAGCGAAGTTATGCAGCGCATATTGTCGTTTTATCAGGGGGATGTTCGGTATTTATTGAAGTGACGAGATTAAAGTGCATTAGTTCAGATGCAAATTGACATTTTGTGGCACAGGGTAGAGCTAGCGTGGTTGTCCGCTTTGTGCCAAGAGCAGACGCTGGTAATTCGTGCCTAATATACTTCACTTAACTTATATCCCAGCTTTGATACAGATCATACAAATTAAATGCCCCAGTAATTGGCAGGCTGAGTAACTTAAAACTCCTTAGAATATAGGATGATTTGTATCGGCACTCATTCCACCATGCATTCCGATTAACCCCGCATAGCCAGTTGAACTTTGCTACTCTGTGAGAGGTAGTACCTTCTATCCAGTGCGGATTTAATTAATGGAATAAATGATTATGAGTGAAAATGATACAACCCCAAAGAAGTCTACAAGCCAGATTAACAAAGCGGTATTCTTTACATCTGCTTTGCTAATTTTCCTTCTTGTCGCCTTTGCCGCCGTATTCCCGGATGTCGCCGACAAAAATTTTAAACTACTTCAGCAACAAATCTTCACGAATGCCAGCTGGTTCTACATACTTGCTGTGGCCCTGATTTTACTGAGCGTCACGTTCCTTGGACTCTCACGTTACGGTGATATAAAGCTGGGCCCAGACCATGCGCAGCCTGATTTCAGCTACCACTCCTGGTTCGCGATGCTTTTTTCGGCAGGGATGGGGATCGGCCTGATGTTCTTTGGCGTTGCCGAACCTGTGATGCATTATCTTTCGCCACCTGTCGGCACTCCAGAGACCGTTGCGGCAGCGAAGGAAGCCATGCGCCTGACGTTCTTCCACTGGGGTCTGCACGCATGGGCAATTTATGCCATCGTGGCGCTGATTCTGGCCTTTTTCAGTTACCGTCACGGTCTGCCTTTAACGCTGCGTTCTGCGCTCTATCCCATTATCGGCGATCGCATTTACGGGCCTATAGGCCACGCGGTTGATATCTTCGCCGTGATAGGCACTGTCTTTGGCGTTGCAACATCGCTGGGTTACGGTGTATTGCAGGTGAATGCCGGTTTGAACCATCTTTTCGGCGTGCCCATCAATGAAACGGTACAGGTCATTTTGATCGTGGTCATCACGGGGTTAGCGACGATTTCGGTGGTGTCCGGCCTGGACAAGGGAATACGCATCCTGTCTGAGCTTAATCTGGGCCTGGCGGTGTTGCTCCTGGCGCTGGTCTTGTGCCTGGGTCCCACTGTGCTTCTGCTGAAGTCATTTGTGGAAAATACGGGTGGTTATCTGTCGGAACTGGTGAGTAAAACGTTCAACCTTTACGCGTATGAACCCAAGTCGAGCAACTGGCTGGGGGGCTGGACATTATTATACTGGGGATGGTGGCTTTCATGGTCGCCGTTTGTAGGTATGTTCATTGCACGCGTTTCCCGCGGCAGGACAATTCGTGAGTTCGTGACTGGCGTGTTGTTTGTTCCCGCCGGCTTTACGCTCATGTGGATGACGGTGTTTGGAAACAGCGCCATCTATCTCATCATGAACCAGGGCGCCACTGACCTCGCCAATACCGTTCAGCAGGATGTTGCGCTTGCCCTGTTTAATTTCCTGGAGCATTTCCCGTTCTCTTCCGTGCTGTCATTCATTGCAATGGCGATGGTCATCGTCTTCTTTGTAACGTCTGCTGATTCGGGGGCAATGGTTGTGGATACTCTGGCATCAGGTGGGGTGGCAAACACGCCCGTCTGGCAGCGAATTTTCTGGGCATCGCTCATGGGCGTTGTTGCTATTGCCCTGCTGATCGCAGGGGGGCTGAGTGCGTTGCAAACCGTAACGATAGCGAGTGCATTGCCCTTCTCAGTTATCTTATTAATATCCATATACGGACTGTTAAAAGCCCTGCGTCGGGATTTGACCAAGCGTGAAAGCCTTAGCATGGCGACTATTGCTCCTACGGCTGCACGTAACCCAATTCCCTGGCAGAGAAGGTTACGCAATATCGCGTATTTGCCGAAGCGCTCTCTTGTGAAACGTTTTATGGACGACATTATCCAACCCGCCATGACGCTGGTTCAGGAGGAACTTAACAAGCAGGGAACGATAAGCCACATCAGTGACGCCGCCGAGGATCGTATTCGCCTTGAAGTCGATTTGGGCAACGAGCTGAATTATATATATGAAGTGAGGCTTCGCGGGTATAACTCACCGACCTTCGCGCTCGCTGCGCTGGATAATGATGAGCAGCAGAGTGAACAACATCGATATTATCGCGCTGAAGTCTATCTCAAAGAGGGCGGCCAAAATTATGATGTAATGGGCTGGAATCAGGAACAGCTGATTAATGACATACTGGACCAGTACGAAAAACACCTGCACTTCCTGCATCTGGTTCGTTAACAGCAACATGCCGCCACAGAGGCGGCATTTATTTATCCCGGCTGCAATATGAGGGAATGCAGAATGATTTCACGCTGGAAATGGATGCTGAAGCAGACATTTAAAAAACTATGGTTCAGGGCAACGTTATTCGCAATTGTCGCAATAATAACGGCCCTTTTATCAATTCTTTTTAAATCAATGATACCTGAGTCGGTTTCCGTGAAGGTTGGTGCGGAAGCAGTCGATAACATTCTGAACATACTGGCATCGAGTATGCTGGCAGTGACCACATTTTCGCTGAGCATCATGGTCATAGCCTACGGTTCAGCCACTACTAATGTGACTCCCAGAGCTACTCGTTTAGTTGTTGAAGACGTCACCACACAAAATGTACTGGCCACCTTCATCGGTTCTTTTCTCTTCAGTCTGGTAGGGATTATTGCCCTCAATATGGGAGCTTATGGAGAAAGGGGGAGAGTCATTTTATTCATTGTAACACTGGTTGTCATTGCCTTAATCCTCATCACATTGCTTCGCTGGATACAGCATTTGACCTCTCTGGGGAGGGTTGGTGAGACAACGGCAAAAGTAGAACAGGCGGCCATCGAAACATTTATTGCGAGAGCAAGAAATCCCTGTCTCGGCGGATATCCATGGCTTGAGAACAATGAACAGCCGAAAGGAACGGTTGCAGTTTATCCGAAAAAGATTGGCTATATTGAATATGTTGATATGGTGAAACTCAGCAAGCTGCTGACCAATGATCCCCGTCATGTATACCTCGTGGCGCAGCCGGGCAGTTTCATACATCCGTCCACGCCAGTTTTGTACCTGAGTCAGGGCCAGGAGTCATCAATCAGCACCGATTTACTTGAGACGATTATTGTCTCGGATGTACGTTCATTTGCTCAGGACCCCCGATTTTGTCTTAGCGTCATGGCCGAAATAGCCTGCCGAGCCCTTTCCCCCGCAGTGAACGATCCTGGAACCGCCATTGATGTCATTGGCAGAGGTGTACGTATACTTTCCGCTTACGCGCAGAATAAATCTGATGAAATAGAAGTGAAATATCCTTCTGTACATGTTGCACCACTTCAGAATAACGATCTACTTGAAGACTTTTTCTCACCTGTTGCGCGCGATGGTGCCAGTATGAGGGAAATTCAGATAAGGGTACTTAAAGGACTGTCGATGCTGAGTAAGGGTTGGCCTGGAATTTTTGCTGAAGCCGCACAAACCCTAGCATTTGAAACATTAGAGCATGCTACTCGTGCTGACCATATAGATTCTGACAGATATCTAATAAAATCAATTTATTATAATTTATTTAGTGGCGAAGATTCTAATAAAAAACCATAGTTGCGGAGCAAGCGATACGGTTGTTGGCAAGTCAAGGGCAAAGCATTCGCGTGAGAGTGGGCGTCTGCTTTGTGCCAGAAGCGGACATACGTAACTTATGATACGCATCGCCAATCATCCGTTTCAAACATCAACGCGGAAACGTTTTAAGAATGTAATCCCGAACATAGGCGGTTCGGCTGTTATTAGCCGTCCTTTTGTTCCAGACCAGATAAAGATGATTAGTCGGAGCGAGGTCTGCAGGTGTCACTGAAATCAGGCGACCACTTTTCAGGTCATTGTCACAGTGATAATCCGGCAGCACTGTCCACCCGTGGCCGTCACAGACCAAGTCGCGGATAATACGTAAATCCGGAATGGTGAATGTAGCCTGCATCTCAGGGGCTCTCTGAAACATGGAGGCCCAGAGCGCTCTAATCAGTGGCAACTCTTCGTCATAAGCAATCAGCGGTAATGAGGCAAGCGTTTCAGCACCAGGTTCTGATCCGATGATCTCTGACATGGCGGGAGCATGAACAAGGAGCATGCGTTCAGTCAGTAGATGTGCATAGCCGTACAGACGGTCATCAGGCATAGATGCGGTAACAGCGAGATCGGCGCTCCCGTCATGCAAAAGGGAATAAATACGTTGCTTATTGCCGGTATGAAAGCGTAGGCGATACCCCTCCTTCATTAGTGGAGCCATTACTGTCCCAAGCCGGGAATGAATAAAATCTGGCGGTCCTGCCAGATTAATTGTTCCCCCACGTACAGAGCCTGACCGGAAAGAGGACAGCTTTTCTTCCAGACCATCAATGAAGGGTGAAACTGAGCGGGCAAGCTCATCCGCAGCTTCGGTTGCCGTCACGCCTCTGGCCTGCCTGATAAACAGACGCTTACCAACCAGAGTCTCAAGAGACTGGATATGCTGTGACGCCGCGGGCTGAGTGATGCCCAGTAGTTCTGCCGCCTTTGAAAAGGAGCCAGAGCGATAGGCCTCAAGAAACGTTCGCAGATGGCTCAGATGGCTCATAGTGAAGCGCCTCGCTGATGAAGTTTATCGTTACAGGGAGCCTCATGCAGAGCAAGGGCCAGTTCACTCACGTAATCATCCCGTATTCCCAACGCACCCAGAGTGGCCTGCAGTTTCCATACATAATCTGCATTCGTGCCAATGTCTCCACGGGCAGATGCGATGCTCAACGCTACGGTCGCTGTAAGATTGTCCTGTTCATAATGCGGATGCAGTCTGTCTGATACGAAAGCCAGCGCCTGAATTTCCTTACCGTTTCCTAGCGAAACGTCTGCCCAGACCGGACGGTAAAGACCGGTTATCATCTCGCGCGTCCAGACAATTTCCAGCTCATTAATAAGAGTCGATTCCGGCAGTCTGAACGCAATACCTTCGGTAATTCCACCTTCGTCGAGCGATAACATCCTGCCGGGGACATCAGGAGTCGCTCGTCCGGATATCAAACGAATGCAGAAACTGCGCTGCCATCCTTTCAGACGGGCCCGTTGCATTTCTTCAATCGCCAGCACGGGATTCCACATCAATGACCCGTAGGCAAATATCCAGACAGGAGCACCCGTCGGGCGCTCCTCCAGAGTAGAGTTCATTGATGCGCGTATTTTTTCAGCGTCCCAGAGCATATTCGCCGGGAGCAGCGCTTCATGCACCCTGACAAATGTGCCATTAAGCATATTTTCACGGGTAAGCATATAACCTCCCTTTACTGGCCTACGATTTTAACCTGTTGAAATTTACGACTGTGGCTGCGACGGATTTGTGCAAGCAGCAACAGCAGGCCGAGCAGAGAAACAATCGCACCGCTGATACCGGTATACACGATACCGGCGTGGCTTATAGTAATGCTGCCCAGTACTGATCCCAGCGCTATACCTGAGTTGAAGCCCGCAATATTCAGGCCGGCAGCAACACCATGCGCATGAGGAGCATGTTGCTCAGCGACACCAATCAGACGGGCCTGCAGTGCCGGCACTGCGGCAAATGTCACCATACCCAGCAGCGCAACCAGAATGCCCATGCTCACCGGTGAGGATGACAGCAGCCACATACCAAGCACGACAACAACAATGCCGCTAATGATGAGTATATTGGCACGATTAACCCCCATGCTGTCGGTAAGTTTCCCACCAAGAATATTACCTACCGCAGCTGTAATACCGTAAACCAGCATAAACAGACTCACCGTTGCTCCGGTAACCCCTGTCACCTGCGTCAGAATAGGTGCGATAAAGGTGTAATCCGTAAACGAGCCTGCATACGCCAGCACCGTAACCAGCGCGCCGGCCAGCAACTTACGGTTAAACAGCATGCCGATATTCTGCATTGCTGAGTCACTATGTTCACCGGGCACGCTGCGTACGGGATCTTTCATACCGAACAACAGTCCAAGGAATCCGAACGCGCCAAAAGCGGCAATAGCGCCGAGAACTGGACGCCATGAGACCACCCCCCCCCAACCATGTACTCAGCGGTACGCCGATTGCCATCGCCAGAGTAAAGCCACCAAATACCACAGCCACCGCTCTGCCTGCTTTACCCGGTCCAGCAAGACGAGCTGCGGTACTGGATGCCGCAGCCAGAAACAGGCCGTGTCCCAGACCAGCAATGAACCGCGCTAACAGGAGCTGAGGTAATGTGGCTGCAAACGCGGCCGCCAGACTACCGGCAGTAAACACAACGGCAGTTGTAAGCATTACATTTTTCCGGCTCCAGCTTGCTGTCAGCGCAGACAGTACGGGTGCCGCGAACGTTGCCCCCAGTGCATAGGTTGTAACCGCTGCCCCGGTCTGCTCCACACCCACACACAACCCCTGAGCCATAACGTCTGTCAGCCCAATGGGGACAAATTCCGCGAGTCCGAGCGCAAAGGCACTGATAGTAAACACATAAATAACAAATGGCATGACTGGCTCCTGATTTAAGTAAGGAGTGCAGTCTGATTTAGAAAAACAGATAAATAAAATAATGTAAACTTCAGGCGGGATAAAATTATTTATATCTAAGGCAAAGATTCAATATTCCCACAGCACACAGAAGTTTTCTGTCTTCAGGGAGAGGAGCTTCGAAAGTTCAGACGAAAAATTCCTGCGGCCCCTTTAAGAGTCAGTTGGCCGGGTTTGGTCCGCTCCTCGCTCAAAGCGGACTAGAAGGTTAGCTTGCGTCGGACTTGGCGTATTTAAAGAAGTGCTGGTGGTGACTGGTTGTTGTGTTCCATTTCTACAGAACAAAATCACAGAAACTATACCCAATAGTTATATTGAATCAATGATGAGACAGCCTCATATTTATCAGAACTGGTGTACGTCCAATACAGGAGGTTGTCGTGCTGGTTCTCAAATGTGCGCTAGCTATTGCGGCTGTAATGGCAATTTATTGTCTTGCTGTTGTTCTTATGGAGCGGCTTTCTGATTGATTACATACTGGCTAGAAAAAAGGTGTTACCTTGGTTTATCTTTGTCCGGCAAGGTGCGCTCATTAATCTTAAGTAAATTTATTGCTCAAGTATTCAGATTACTTCTTATGGTTGAAGTCTCCTGTCAATGTAGAACCAATATATTTACAAAAATGAGACCCGTCGGGGATAGCCCTGCCGGGTCTGACTGTTAAAGCATTTTTAATATGATCATCTATTTTTTGGTGCTATAGACTTTTTCGCCCGAGAAGTCTGGAGCGACCCAAAAGTTAATATTAAACTGAGCATCATCGCTTAGTTCAACACGGTGCCAGTATTGTGGTGGGCTTGTTGCAAAAGCGCCAGCATTAATGACTACTTTTATCTCCGGTTCAGTAGCATTCTCATCAGTAAAACCATAATATGTTACAGTGCCTTCCATTACGCACAACTGCCCAAAAACACCTGCTGCTGTATTATGATGTGTTAATAACGCTGAAGGTACGTTCTCTTTTGTGAAGAACGGAGTTGAGCGTTTGATTACCCAATCTTTAGGAATTCTCTTGTGTGTCATAACCACCTCATCAAAAACATGCATTATAAATGCGTGTTTTTGATGGTTATGTCAAGCTGTTATGAAACACATAATTGATATGTTGATTAGAGGAGAAGATATAATAAATATGGTTGTTTTTCGTATAACTATTTGTTTTACTTTTAGTTTATGCATTCTGTGTGTTAGGAATAAGTTATTAAAGTTTAATCAAAAAATCTCGATGTAGTCCACATAGATTATTGTTACTGAACCTTATTGTGTGTATTAGTTGTGTTCTGAAATTTCAGCTTAATTATTTATGATGTATTTTTTAACGATAAATATTTTCCCAGGATACCTTTACTGTGTATATAAATAAATTATATACACATAAATAATGTAAAGGCGTCCTTTTAGATATATCTTATCAAATGTTAATGACTTGAGTGGGAAATATGATTCCAGCAACTTATCATGTGGCTACTTTATAAAAATAATGCCCATATAAAACAACAAGCGAAAAGGATTACGGATAAAAAAGGAGCGAGATGTGCGAACTTGTTATTTTCCATGTTTAACCACCTTAAATAATTGATGATGACGGGATGATTGCATCTGTAATGCTTTTATTGAAATGTTATGATAAAAAAGAACTTTTGCATAACATTAAAATGTAATTTATCTAATCGTTTTTAATAATAAATGTCGTATTTCTATCCTTGTACCAGCTATTTGATATGTAGTGTTTGTTCATGCTATGTGGGGCTTTACACCATAGCCAGTTTATTTATACTTTATTCGTCAGCCTGAACAACTGGCATCTGCTGCGCTGCGCCATCGAGAGATTGAGAAATGGCGCATATACAACTGGTCAAACAAACTTCTTCTGGTTTACTTCTCCCGGCGACGCCGGAGAGTTGCGATTTTCTGCATCAAATCAAAATAGGTGAGTGGATACACGCAGACTTTAAGCGTGTGCGTAACTACGCATTCCACAAGCGTTTTTTCAAACTCCTGCAACTGGGATTCGATTACTGGACTCCGGTCGGTGGGGCGATCACGCCTCGCGAACGAGAACTGCTGTCTGGTTTCGTTGATTACCTGTGCGAATCAGTTGGTCGGGAACACACGCCAGCCCTGAGTGATGCCGCAGAGCAATACCTTAACACCGTTGCGACTCGTAGAACCCGGGATACGGCGTTGCTAAAGTCGTTTGAGGCTTTCCGCGAGTGGGTAACCATTCAGGCCGGATTTTACACCGAGCATATTTATCCGGACGGTAGCCGTGGGCGTCGGGCAAAATCCATCGCTTTTGCGAATATGGACGAAGTCGAGTTTCAGCAGGTTTATAAATCTGTACTGAATGTGCTGTGGAACTGGATTCTGTTTCGTAAATTCTCCTCTCAGGAGGAAGTTGAAAATGTGGCCGCACAACTACTGGAGTTTGCGTAATGGTGAATTTACGTAAAGCGGCTAAAGGCCAGATGTGCCAGATCAGAATCCCTGGCTACTGCAATCACAATCCCGAAACCTCTGTGCTGGCGCATTACAGGCTGGCGGGGACGTGCGGAACAGCGACAAAACCACACGATATGCAGGCGGCGATAGCCTGTAGCTCATGCCACGATCTAATCGACGGGCGGGTAAAAACCAGCGATTACACCAAAGAAGAATTGCGCCTGATGCATGCTGAAGGGGTTTTTCGCACACAAGAAATCTGGAGAAAGAAAGGTCATTTATGATTTACCCAACGAATACAGGAAAAAGCGGAGAACACCTTCGCCTCACCACGCTGGAAAGTGTCTGGATTCAGGGAAAACTACGTATGTGGGGGCGCTGGTCGTATATTGGCGGTGGCAGGTCAGGGAATATGTTCAATCAGTTGTTGGCATCCAAAAAACTGACGAAAACAGCCATTAATGAAGCCCTGCGTAGAATGAAAAAAGCGGGAATAGAGAAAGCTGAGCTGGAAGCGTTTTTGCGAGAGATGATCAACGGCAAGCAAAAGAGCTGGCTGGCGCATTGTACTGATGCAGAGGCGTTATGTATTGATCGAGTCATAAGTGAGGTGCTGGCAGAGCATCCAGGATTGATTTGCATTCTCCGGCAACGCTATGAAGGGCGGGGGATGACTAAGCGCAAAATGGCTGAATTGCTAAATGATGGACACCCAGAGTGGTGTTTTAGCACATGCGAAAAACGGATTGCTAATTGGTTAGCTGTTGCTGAGTATGCCCTATATATTCCCATGCGTGAATCATTTGCTGAGAAAATGGCTTGATTTCTTACGTATAAACTGCTTCAATTTTGCTATGCTTCGCACAGCTGTATCGCGAGGCGGATTGCAGACATGGACATCGTAAAAAAACCGCTTAATGCGGTTTTTTTACGTCAGGAAAGCAGGGGAGAATGCTGCTAGTTGGGCAACTGGTCTTTCTGCTCCAAATTATAACAGAGACCAGTTATAGTTTCGGTGCTGTGTTTTTTTTACAATATTGTGATAACACATTGCTGGCGGGAGTTTTGATATTTCTTGGCAGGGGCTGATGATGCGTTATCCTGATGTCGTCAACTCATATAAAATGAGATGAGAGATCATTGCAGGGTGGTTTGTAATTCGCTGTTTAGCGGGACAATATGTTGTCTGATACAAGACACCCGACGCCTCAGATTACTATAATAAAGACGAAGCATCCTTTGTATTGACCAACCGCCTGTTTAGGCGGTTCTTTTTGGACTGGTTTATTGTATGCCAAATGATTATTAAAAAGGTTGTGTTAATAACAAAATCCGAAATAATATGCCTGCATATTTTTATCTTGCTTATATTCTGCATATTGTGCATAGCAGGCTCATCCCTGCAATCAAAACTGTATGATGAGTATTTTTTTTTCCTTTTTTCCAGTCATCTGATGATGACCTGCTTCTTTTTAATCCGGATCGACATCAGTTTTTTAAGATAATTCCTGCGAGTTATATGCATAAATACCACAAACTCCGCATTTTATGTGGTTGGGAGTTGCCGGGCGCGCAGTGAGTTTGCTAAGAAAACTCCTGCATGGTGAATCCCCCTGTGCGGTGGGGTGATACCATTAACCTTTTCTGTCGCCGACAGGTATCACGAACATTTTGTTCACCGGGAGGCACCCGGCACCATGCACTTCAATAGATTCTCTCCACATTATGGATATTCTTTCAGAATATCCCACGCAGACTTTGTGTAAATGTTAACAAATGTGCGTTTTATTTGATCTGATTCGCTGTTTGAGCGTCCAAAACAACGGTATATATAATCCTTTACTATATGACATATGTGAGGAAAAATGGGTTTTCGTAGCGCATCAATTCTTACGTTGATTATTAGTGGGATTATTATCGGGTGCACTGATGCTGTATCGACAAATTATCATGACCGTACATCATATTACTCCGATAAAGCAATAGAGACACAGTATGTGAGTTCATCTGAACGTACTTCTGATGTTAGTGAGGATATCCGTCTGTATGCCCATCAAATCAAGAGCGCCATCGAAAAACAGTTCGGGGATGCGAGTAAGTATTCAGGAAAAGAGTGTACACTGAGAATGCATATGGCCCCGAATGGCCTTCTACTGGAGGTTAAAAGAGAAAGTGGAGACCTCGATTTATGTCGTGAAGCGATGAATGCGATAAAGAATGCTGATATACCTGCCCCCCCTTCGCCGGAAGTATATAAAGTATTTCAAAATGGGGTGCTGGATTTTAAACCCTGATATTTATTGTTTTGTAATAAACGGTTTCGGCTTAGGTTTGTTCTGACACAGCTACGGCACTGAGCTAAATTTAGCGGATAGTCAGCTCTGAGCCAGTGGCGGACGTAACAACTACTATTGCTGAGATTTTAATGGATTGAGGAGCAAGAAGTGGGATTAAAGAAAATCGTTATGTTGACTTTTTGGGTCGGTTTTGTTGCGGGATGCACACCTTTACACCCTTCAGATTGCCACAAAACTACTGCTACAGGTAGTTGCAGTTCAGGACGCTGGGATGATCAGGATGAATGGGGGGCGCAAGCGCGGGGAATCAGAGCTGCAATTAATGCCAAACTTGATGAGCCGCATAACTGGAAAGGGAAAAAATGCAGGTTGCATATGGAATTCTCTCAGGATGGCACGGCGTTAAAAATATCTACCAGTAACGGTGATAAAGCCTATTGCGAAGCGATAAAGTCCGCAGCTCATAAAGCCAAATTTCCGGCCTTCAACAATCCGGAAGTCTACAGAGATTTTCAGAAATCTGGCTTTGACATGCGAGGTTAGCTCTTCAATTACTATATCTCATTCATAGCAAACTGACAGATTTGATGATGTTCTATATACGAAACCTGTGATGTCAAGTCTGAGCTAATACAAATAAACATAATATCAGAGAAATACATTTTATTAGCTCGCTACGGCGAGCTTTTTATATTGCATCGTCTCCAGCATATATATCAATTAAGGCTCTGATTGATGTGTCTGAAAGCCTACACATAATAACTATGCCATCCGTTCCGTGCGGAGGTGAGGCTATGAAATCCATGGACAAAATTTCAACAGGCATTGCCTACGGCACCTCCGCAGGCAGTGCTGGCTACTGGTTTTTACAGTTGCTCGATAGAGTAACTCCGTCACAGTGGGCTGCAATCGGTGTGCTGGGTAGTCTGGTATTTGGCCTGCTGACGTACCTGACAAACCTTTATTTCAAGATTAAAGAAGATAAGCGCAAGGCTGCGAGAGGTGAATAATGCCTCCATCATTACGAAAAGTCGTTGCTGCTGCTATTGGTGGCGGAGCAATTGCTATAGCATCAGTGTTAATCACTGGCCCAAGTGGTAACGATGGTCTGGAAGGTGTCAGCTACATACCATACAAAGATATTGTTGGTAGACTGGCCCCATGAATCTCCAGACAACCAATATGATCTTACCCAGCAATAGTGGACACGCGGCTAAGTGAGTAAACTCTCAGTCAGAGGTGACTCACATGACAAAAACAGTATCAACCAGTAAAAAACCCCGTAAACAGCATTCGCCTGAATTTCGCAG